>JAYTCW010000416.1:0-10677 GCA_043736295.1 Planctomycetota bacterium
CCTCGACCTGCTCGACGACGACGACCGCGAGATTATTTTACTCCGGCACACCGAACAGCTCGGCAACCAGGAAGCCGCCACCTACCTCGGCCTCTCCCCCGCCGCCGCCGGCATGCGCCACACGCGGGCCTTACGGAAGCTGAAAGAGATCCTCACCGACCGATCGACCGGCGGGTGATACTTCGTGGGACGGGCCCAATGGCCCGTCCGTCTTGGAAGCGTCCCACCGCGAAGCCGCAGCATTTCCTCTCAGCTCCAAGCGAAGCTTGGGAACCAGTCGGATGCACGGATACCTCGAATCGGTCCCGAACCGTTCGCCAGAAAAAAGGACGGGGAAACGCATACGGCGTCACCCATCCAGGGTGTCATCCAGCGATCAACCATCACATATCGATCTCAAACCCCTTGCGGTACTCACGAGAGAGGAACGAGTTCGCCTGGGTGTCGCCGATGATCTCGCGATTAACGGGGTCCCACTGGAGGGCGCGGCCCAGACGCATGGCGATGTTCGAGAGGTGGCAGATTTCGAGCATGCGGTTATGCGACCAGACATCGGAGATTGGCTGCTTCCGCGACTTCATCCCCTCGATGAAATTGGCGGTGTGGTTCGCGCTGACCGGGCCGCCGTAGAGTTTTTCGATCGCTCCCTCCGGCAGCGGTTTGTCCTTCAGGTCTTCCACAGGCTTGCCAGTCAGTTTGCCTCGGTTGACGAAGATCCGGCCTTCGGTTCCCTCGAACAGAATGCCGTTGTCCCCTTCACTGGTGATGATCATCTCGACGTTGTTGGGCATGTCGACGCGGATCGTGAACTGCGTGGCGATGTTGTAGCGATCGGCGACCGTGGGATGGCCATCCTTGTATTCAACCGCCAGCTTGTAATCGACGGGCGAGACTTTGCTCGGTCCTGTTTCGGTCGCACCGAGTGCCCAGCAGGCGATGTCGACGTGATGGGCTCCCCAGTCGGTGAGCTTGCCGCCGGAGTATTCGTGCCAGTTCCGGAACGAGTAGTGGCAGTTGCTATACAGCGGGACGCCGCCGCCGTAACCCTGCCGCATCTCCGCCAAGGCCCGATACGGAACCTTGGGGGCGGGTCCGAGCCACAGGTCGTAGTCGATGTAATCAGGGGCCGCGATTTCCGGAATCGCCGGTGACGACTCGATGCGATCGATACTACACGTCACCTTCTTGACCGTCCCGATGCGACCGTCTCGAATCAGCGCGATCGCCGTCAAGAAGCGCTGGTCGATCTCGGTCCGCTGCATCGTGCCGACCTGAAAGACACGACCGGTCTGAGTTACGATCTTCTCGATCAGCTTCCCTTCGTCGATCGTCAACGTCAGCGGCTTTTCGCAGTAGACATCCTTGCCCGCCAGCATCGCCTCGACCGCGATCTTCGTGTGCCAGTGGTCAGGAGTGGCGATCATCACCGCATCAATGTCCTTCCGCTCCAGAATCTTGCGGTAATCCTTGTAGGCATCGGGCTTCTTGCCCTGAGCCTTCTCGACCTTGGCGACGTTCTCTCCCAGCACGTTGGCATCGACATCAGCCAGCGCGGCAAAATCGGCGAAGCCGAACGACTTGCTGGTGATCGACCAGCCCTGATTCCGCAGGCCGATCGTCGCAAAGACCGGACGCTCGCTCGACGCCTCAAAACCGAATGCCCGGTTCGATGACGGAACCAAAATACTAGCCGCCCCCGCAGCTGCGATGCCTTGCAGGAACTGACGACGCGATGAGTTTCGAGGTGTGGGCACTTGTGGAAATCCTCTTGAAAAAGTGAGTGAGGCTGCTGACTCGCGAGTGGTGATGACATCTCGTCACCAAGCTCCGGCTTGGTGACGCCTCTCCGCGAAGCTCCGCTTCGCTGCCAGCGGGGTGAACTCACGAATGAGAACTGCCCATTCAGGATACTGCCGAGGCCACTCGAAGGCCATCGTCATCCGGTACGCGGCGAAGCGGGAGCTGGGGAACCAGAGGCACGGACGGGCAAATGTGCCCGTCCCACTTGGGAACCTCGTCACCAAGCTCCGCTTCGGGCCAGAGGCGAAACAGAAACCAGATTATTGCAAAGTCCTCCGAACCGGGGGCCAGTGTCGACTGTCTTCCTGGCCAGACATTCCGTCAACACGTTCCCACTGGTGCCAATATGCGACCGAATCTTGCCGCATCTGCGTTTTTGAATCCAAACCCCCGCATGGTCCGATGGTGTTTTAATGTCCCAGGTGCTGGCTGAACAAGTTGATCGAGAACTGTTTGTTCACATCAAGTCGCTCGACTTGAAGACGGTAGAGCAGTATCGGAAGTGGTGCCTGGAACACCACCAGTCGGTCCGGCTCGACAAGAGCCCACTGGCCAGGAAGCGCGAGCGGCAGCTCGCCCGTGATATCGCATCTCGGGATCTTTGTCGCGAAACGGCCCGCCAACTCGCGCATGCCCAGTCTCGTACCGTTCATCACCGAGAACTCCGCAAGCCGATCAATGTCTTGATCGAGCTGTGCGATCAGAAGCTCTTGCGAGCCGATTTGCGGACACCGGGTATGGTTCTGGCCTGTGAGGCGGTCTACCCGCAGAAGCTCCACTTGGAAGGTCGTGCCCGGCCCGGCATCTTCAAGAGCCTGCTCCTGGCGATCAAGCAGCAGCGGGCCTGCTTCCTGGATGATCAGGTCCCACTGAACCGGCGGATTACTCTGCTGTGCCAGTTGTGTCGGTACTCGTCGTCATGGCTGCGACCGGTCGAGACGTGGCGTTCGCGAACTCATAATGCCGAAAAGCAATTGGCCTCCTTGTTGCGTCACTTGTTGGTGCAATATGACGAGATGCCACTGTTCTTCGACAAAGTCTGGTTGTCCGACAGTCCCGAAACGCGAGAGTATCGACAATGGTATCTGCATGTCGGACGGGGACAGAACTTCAAGCACTGTCAGCTGCCGATCCCGTACACCAGCCGGATGGCCCACTGGTTCATGCAGGCTCCGGAGTGGGTCAGCATGCCCCAGGCCATCCGTTGGGGCCAGATCATGGCTCTGGGGGGTGCAGAATCGCTGGCGAGTGCGCTCGTGGGAACGCGGATCGGGTCTGAATTCTCGCAGGAGGAATTCTGGTCGACCGTGATACGCTGGCTGATCGCGCATCCGATGGTCGCGCGAGATCAAGTCGGGCCGATCATCGACTACCTGCACCATGCGAAGTTTGAGTCGCGGCAGATCGTCCGTCCGGATGGTCGTGTCGAGACGCTGCCTCCGCTGGAGCCGGGATTAACCATGAAGGGCCGCACGCCAGACCGGCTGATGGCCCTTGTTGAACAGTGGCATCGCGGGCTGCGGCTGACCAAGGCTCCACAACTCGTCTGGTCGCCGAGCGGTTTTCGTCCGTTCGAATTGCTGCAAGGCGATCCGAATCGGCCAGACGCCGAGTGGCGGCGCTGGACGATTCGCGAGTTATTGAACTCTCAGGCTCTGATCGAAGAAGGTCGCAAGATGCGGCACTGCGTAGCCAGCTACGCCAGTGTCTGCGCTCGCGGCTACGCATCGATCTGGACTCTGGAGCAGCACACGCGGGCGGGCTGCGACAAGTTGCTGACGATCGAGGTTCGTAACGGCGAGAAGCTGATCTGCCAGATTCGGGGCCGTCTCAATCGCAGGATGCGGGAGCAGGAGCAGCTGATGATCGCCCGCTGGGCTCAGATCGCGGGTCTGACGATCGCGAAGTACGCGTGACGCGATCGGCCAGATGGTCTGACCCGTGGGATAGGCTTCCAGCCTGTCTTGTGCCGCGTCCACGCTGAGTTATGGGGTTCGCGCCAGTCGGGAGGGCGAGGCTCCTGCCGAGCCGGGCCTGCCAGAAAGTGTCATCCCTGGCACGCGGCTCAGCAGGAGCTTCGCCCTCCCGATCAGGCGGCCCTCGCCCCCTGGTCTTCGCCTGAGAACCAGAGGCACGGACGGGCAAATGTGCCCGTCCCACGTCAAACCCTCCACATCTCCTTGAGGAACTTCTTCAACCCCGCATCGTTCACCTGCTCGGCAGTAATCAAGCTCAGCCGCACGACTTGTCTTCCATCGCGGGCGGTGTCGACTTCGCGGGTTTCACCGAGGGTGGAGATGTGGCCGAGGCCGAACCGTCCGGCGGGGCCGTAGAGCTCCACGTCGATCGAGGTGCGGCGTTTGGTGTTGATCTCGATCGCGGGTTTCGGCTCGCCGTCTCGGGTCCAGGTCACGGTCTGCTTGCCGCCCCATTCGACGGTGCCACCGGTCGCGACCGACTCAATCAATGTGAAGAGCTGATCGAGCGTTTCGGCTTCCCAATCGACGCGCTTGGCACTCGGGAACCCCTTGCGGGAGAGGTGCCACTTGCGGCCCAGCACCTTCCACGGGGACAGGTCGCCGATCACCAGAGCCGCAGCTGTGGCTTGCTTGCCGTAGCTGTCGACGGCAGCTGTGAGGAACTTCTGGAACTGGGGGGTGTCGATCTCGCGGGCCCAGTGGACGGTGATCGTGATCTCTTGAAAGGGGCCTTTGAGGTTCTTGACCTTCACGCGGTCGCCACGTCCGTAGACCGGCAGTTCGTCGAGTTGGTCGAGTGGCTTGAGCGGCAGTTGCTTCTGCAAGGTGAGTTCGTCGAACGTCCCCTTCTTCACGCGGAACTTGAGCGTCAGCAACCACTCATCCCCGGTCTGAGCGTGCAGGAACCAACCGCCCGCTTTGTCGGCGGACAGCACCTCGACCACGCTGCGGTGGTTCCAGTTGACGGGGGCGAGTTGGCTGCGCTGGGCGAGGGTGTCGATGACCAGTTCGAGGGCCTGGCCTTCCCAACGGCAGCGCTGACCCGTGTGCGAGAGGCGGTCGCGGACGTGCCACGCCCGGCCATCGGTCTTCCACGGAGTCGAGGTGTCTTTGCCGACATGGCGGAGTTCGATGTCGCCCGACTGCTTCTTGGCAGCTTCCTCCGCGCGAAAGATTTCGATCTCGCCGCGGGCATCGTGTTCGAGGATCGGAGCGAGCAGTTCACCGGTCCAGGATCGGATCGGGACGGGGCGTTTGGTTTCGGACTGGTATTGTTCACGACGGGCAATGGCCCACGCCTCGGCGGGGTCGGAGAGGTGAGTGGTGAGTGGTGAGTGGTGAGAGGGAAGAGGCTGCGGCTTCGCGCGTCGACCGGGCTTGTTGGCCCCCTCACCCCGGCCCTCTCCCCCGAGTGGGGGTTGATTGCCAAGGCTCAAGTCTTTCGCGGGGGAGAGGGAGGAAGAATGCTTGCCCTTGGCATCGGCCTCCTTCACTAACCTCTCACCACTCACCTCTAACCATTGCTGGTAGATCGCCGCCTGCTGGACGACATCCTCCGGCGTCCCTTCCGCCACAATCCAGCCGCCATCGACGCCCGCTTCCGGGCCGAGGTCGATCACCCAATCGGCGGTTTTAATCACATCGAGGTTGTGCTCGATGACCACCACCGTGTTCCCCTGCTCGACGAGGCTCATCAGTACCTTCATGAGTTTTAAAATGTCATCAAAGTGCAACCCCGTCGTGGGCTCGTCGAGGATGTAGAGCGTCTGCCCGTTGTTCGGCCGCGCGAGTTCTGCGGCCAGCTTCACACGCTGGGCCTCACCACCACTGAGAGTGGCAGCTGACTGCCCGAGCGTGAGGTAGTCGAGTCCGATCGCCGCCAGCGTGGCCAGCGGGGCGCGAATCTTCGGGATGTTGCCGAACAGTTCGAGTGCCTGCCCAATGGACAGGTTCAGCACATCGGCGATCGAGTGGTCCTTATAAGTGACCGCCAGCGTCTCCTTATTAAATCGTTTCCCGCGACAGGTCACACACTCGACCCACACATCGGGCAGGAAGTGCATTTCGATCTTCTTCTGCCCCATCCCCTCACAATCGTCGCAACGCCCGCCGGGCCGGTTGAAGCTGAACCGCGCGGGCTTATAACCGCGAATCTTGGCCTCCGGGATGCGCGTGAACAGGTCGCGGATTGGCTCCCAGACGCCGGTGTAGGTCGCCGGGTTCGAGGCCGGGGTCGACCCCAGCGGCGACTGGTCGACGAGGATCACCTTGTTGAGTTTCTCGGTCCCGCGCAGCTCATCATGTGGGCCGGGAGCCTCACCCGAGCGAGTCAGCTTCCGCGACACCGCGCGGGCCAACGTTTCCATCACGAGTGAACTCTTCCCCGACCCCGACAGACCCGTCACGCACGTGAACGCCCCGAGCGGGATGTGCAGCTCGCCCATGCGAAGGTTGTTCTGCCTCGCCCCGGTGAGTTCGATCCACGCTGCGCCCGGTGGGGAGTCATAACACTCGCGGAGGTCCGTGAGCGGCAAGGCGCTAGCCGCCGGTTCTTGCAGGAAACGAGAGACGAGAGACGAGGGAGGAGAGCCAGAGGAGAGGAGTGAGTTCGGGGGTTCGGCGTTCTCGAACAGCGTGGTTGCCGGTCTGCTCTTCTTCCCCCTTCGAGAGGTCTCGTTCACACTCTCTGGCTCTTCTCTCTTCTCTCTCGTCTCTCGTCTGACGAGTCTTCGCACGCTCGGAATCGGAATCGACTTCGCCCCACTCAAATACGCCCCCGTCAACGACTGCTCCGGTAGCGCCCGAATCTCGGCAGGCGTCCCCTCGGCGGTGATCTGCCCGCCGTGCCGACCCGAGCCGGGGCCGAAGTCATACAGCCGGTCGGCGGCCTCCAACACCTCGCGATCATGCTCAACGAGGACCACCGTGTTCCCCAGATCTCGCAGCCGGTGGAGCGCCCCGATCAGCCGACCATTGTCGCGCGGATGCAGCCCGATCGTCGGTTCATCGAGCACATACAGCACGCCGGTCAACGCCCGCCCGATCTGCCCGGCCAGCCGAATTCGCTGACTCTCGCCCCCCGAGAGCGTCGGCATCGACCGGTCGAGCGACAGGTAATGCAGCCCGACTTCAATCAGAAACTCCAGCCGGTGGATCGCCTCGGAGAGTAGATCCCCCGCGATCTTCTTCTGCTCCTTCGTGAGCTTGATCCCCTTCAGAAACTCCAGCGTCTCGGTCAGTGGGAGCTTGCACAGTTGCGGCAGCGTCGTGTCGTTCAATCGCACCGAGGCGGCGTCTTCGCGCATGCGGTCGCCGTTGCAGACCGAGCAAGGCCGCTCGCCGACGAGGTCTTGGAACAAGGCCCGATGCGTGTAGCTGACGCGGGTCGCCTCTTCGATCGCGGGGTAGATCCCCTTGTAGATGAACTTGAACCCCGGTTGAGTTCCCTCAGCGGGGACCGTGATCTCCCGCTCCAATCCGTAGAGCACCGCGCGTTGTTGCAATGGGGCGATCTGATACCACGGCTTCTGCACATCGATCCCGAGTTCACCGGCCAGCGAGGTCAGGATACGGGCAAACAGCCGGTTCGCTCGTGGGTCAGGCCAGAAGTTGATCGCCCGCTCCCACAGCGACAGATTCGGGTTCGAGATGATCGCCGACTGATCGGTCCCCCGCTCGACACCCAGCCCCTGACACGCCGGACACCAGCCGAGCGGGCTGTTGTACGAAAAGTTTTGCGGGGTGAGTTCCTGAAAGCTGGAAGGCATGGTGCGTGGAATATAGAGGGCAACACAACGAGAACCCAGCGAGGGGATCATCAATCATCGGCTTCTCTGCCCAGTGCTCATCGAAAAGTGCTAGAGTGCCTCCGCACAGAATCAAGGGAGACACGACAATGAGATTGCCATTCTGCTCGCTGATAATCTTTTGTGGTCTCTGTGTCCCGTTGTTCGCTGAGAAAGCCGAGGTCGCTCGCCTGGCCCAACAGCTTCAGGACGACGATCCCGCCAAGAGTGCGGATGCGGCCGAAGCGTTGGGAAAGCTGGGTCCGGCAGCGATACCGGCCTTGCCACAACTCATCAAAGCCTTGGAAGATGAGCGAGCCACACCCCGGATGGTCGAACACTACATTCCTGGATTGAACCGGTATCCACTCTCTGTCTCTCAGATTGCAGAAGCAGCGATCGTCGAAATTGGAGAACCTTCGGTTCCGTTCCTGGTCCAAGAACTCAAGCGAAAGCGAAAGCCAACTCGGGAGCAGGTGATTTTCCTTCTCCGGAGTATCGGCAAACCTGCCAAGGCGGCATTGCCCGAACTGGTGGCGATTGTCGAGTCGAGGACTCGTGACGAGTTGCGAGTGACTGCAGCCTACACTTACCACACAATCGCCGACAACAACCCCTTGGTCTTGGATCAGATGATTCACTGGGTCAACGATTCCCATATGGAGATTCGCTACCTGGCCCTGGCAAGGATTGGAACTTACGGGACGGGCGGAGCGGCAGCAGTTCCCGCGATCACCAAGCGATTATCGGACAAGGCCAATGTCCGGCAAATGATCTCGGACCACTTTGGCTACGAGACTCCCCTGCGCCAGTTCGCCTGCCAAGCCTTGGGAGAGATCGGCGCGCCCTCTCGTGACGCGGTTCCACAACTTCACGAGATGATGCGACATGACCCGGAGCCCGTCGTGCGAGTGGCTGCGGCGCTCGCAGCCTCTCGAATCGATCCGTCACTGGAGGAAGGGGTACAGGTTCTGATCGAGGAACTGCAGCGATCTCGCGACGCTATCAGTGCCATCGACCAAGCGGCGGCCGCACTGGGAGAACTTGGGCCCCGGGCCGAACGAGCTTGGGATTTGCTGGTGGAGATGTCAAAGGAGAAAGACTGGGAGCGATCCCGTTGGACGGCTTTACGGGCGCTCCAGGAGATTGATGGCCCGCGATCCCTGAAGTTGCTCATGGGTGCCCTGGAGAATGACCCCGAGATCCTTGTCCGCAAGGTCGCTGCGGAGTGTCTGGGTGAACTGGGAGCGAAGGCGGCCCCCTCAGTTCCCGCTTTGATTCACACGTTGGATCTGAGCAGCGAAGAATTATTCAGTGACAGCTTGCGGGCGGCGGCTGCGAAGTCTCTGGGTCAGATCGGTCCACTGGCACGCGACGCCTTGCCGTCACTGGAGAAACTCCGGGACTCTGAGGGCAGCGACGGAGAGAAAGAAGCCGCCGCCGAAGCGATTCGTGCGATCACCACAGCTTCGTTCATGGACAACCCGTAGCGTGTAGAATGCGGGACATCCCAGCTTTGAGTACGCTTCTCGCGAGTACGAAAGCTGTTCCAACGGTTCTGTCGGGCCGACAGTCCCGTCTGAGCGTCGCCGACAAGCACGGGAGTCGGCGAGCGTTGGACGTAAGTCCAACGTGCAGGGGAGACGTTGAACGTCTCAAACCGCTGTTCGGACAGAGTGGGTCGCTCGGGCACGGGGGACTGACGTCCACCCGCTCGCTGCTGTCTGGTATGAGGGACGGACTAAAGTCCATCCTACGGACATCACAACGCCCGGCGTTGTTTGCGGCCCTTGGTGAAGCTCGACAGGACGAGTTGGCTCATATCCTCGGCGTTGCAGGTCGCGCTCACTCCGCGGGTGACGATGGCCAGTTGCTCCACGAAGTTCACCAGCCCGTGGTAGAAGTAGTCCTCGATCAGGGCGAAGCTGGAGACGCGAATCCCGGCGTCAGCGCAGCGCTTGGCCTCGGCGAGCGTGATCGCAGCTGTCTTCTCGGCGGGTGGGTACATGAGGACGAGCTGTCGGCCTTCGAGATGGGCCGTCGGTTCGCCATCGGTGATGAGCAGGATCTGGCGGTTCTGGGCCGACTGCTTACCGAGCAGCCGCCGGGCGAACTGCAACCCGGCGTGGATGTTCGTGAAGTGCTCGGGCACGAACGCGGGTGGGTTGTCGAGGTCGATCCGCATCCGCACGCGCGAGTCGAAGATGCTGACCTCTTTGGGGGCCGAGTACAGCAGTTGCTTCTCGGTGAGCGGCGAGGCGTACGAGTAGAACCCGACGACTTGCAGAAAGTCCCCCTGGTAGCGAGTGCGGACGAGAGCCTGCATCGCCATCGCCACCCCCTTCGCCGCACCGTACTTGCCCCCGCGTGTCATGCTGCCCGACATGTCGAGCAGCACGACCGTGGCACAGTTCGACTGGTAGTCCATCTCCTGCACCACGAGGTCGTCCTCGATCATGCGGATGGGAGTTTGGGCTCCTTGCCGCTGCAAGGCATTCCGCAGCGTCTCGTGCATGTTGAGGTTCGAGACCGGGTCGCCGAACTGGTACGGCCGCGTCTCTTCGAGGTTGACCTGCCCCGGTCCGCGCTCGTCGGTGTCGTGGCGACCGACCTGATCGCGGCGGGTGTTCTGCAGCAGATGTTCCAGCGCCTTGTTCTCGACCCGACGGAGCCCCTTGGGCGTGACCGAATACCGCCCGTCCTTGTCGCGCTCGACCAGCCCGCGCTTGACCAGCATGTCGACGAGGTCGGGATGCTCCTCCTCCCAGCGCTCCAGATTCGGCAGGATCTCCTCGCCGTAATTCATCAGGTACTTCGAGAACTCATCGAACAGCTCGTCCGCCGATTGCGGGACGAACTGCTCGGTTCCGTCCCAGCGAGAGAATTCATAGGTGGCCATGTGGTCCTCTTTCGTGGGGCACGTTTTCAACGTGCCCGTGCTCAACCCCGTGAGCGGCACGGCGCTAGCCGCCGGTTCCCCTGACCGTGTACGCCCCTGAAGCTTACGGTGAGAGGAACCGGCGGCTAGCGCCCAATGGCACTTACTTTACATTTGCCTCTGGGGGATCGCGAGGGGGTTTTCGGGTTTTGAAGTGGTTGTGTTTGGGGCGTTT
>JAYTCW010000417.1:0-17459 GCA_043736295.1 Planctomycetota bacterium
GGAAGTCCTCACACTGCGGCCCATTTCCAAACAGGCCCTTGACGGTTGACTGGACACTGCAACAATTGGACCGTCCGATTTAGATGCGGAGGCCCTGGGGTGATATCCCTCGGGCAGCGAGACCCAAATCTCCGCCATGCGTTCGGAGGTGCGGACCGTTTGGCGATCGTGGACGAACGGCCTTGGCGACAGGGCGATCGGGTCGAGCATGAATGAGGACAGGTCTGCCGATTCCGGCCCTAGGTAGGAAAGCTCCAGCTGTTCTGCGAGAGGTCTCTCGCCAGCAGGGGGAGTTTGGTACTCCTGGCGAGTCGGGGGAGGCGGCTCGGGCGTTGTCGCGGGCGAGGTTACCGGAACCACCGGCTTCTCGGGGGCTGCTGGTGACTGCCTCTCGTGGTGTTGATGATGCGGGTGCCGACTCGGATGGTGTCGATGGGGAATGCGATTTGACGGTGGTGCAGGATCGACTTCATCTGTAAAAGGTGCAGGGATACGGAGTGGTGGGGCCTCCCCAAACAGCGTCCCCCCCGCTGACAGTCCACTCAGCAGCACCACCACCGACTACACTCGGAGAACTCTCATCACCGCACCTCGGGGGTCAGCTGCGAAGGGCCATCGACGGACCGGCAAATTGTGCCACACTCCGATAGCATCGGTCTGTGCGAATTCGGACTCCAGCACAAACGTACGATTGCCGTGAGGACCGGCCCCCTTCGGCTCGCTCGCCCCACAGACCCGGTAAAGGCGGATTCGCTGCCCCCTTCCAGATGATCGACAAGTCCGGCATGGCAAATTCGCTCCCCGATGCTGCTTGTATCGACGGGAGAATCTCGGGCCACAGTCTGAATTCGGTGGTCGAGTGCTCGCAGGTCCAGATGCTGTCAGAACGAACCCGCATCGTGCGACTCGGCCTGCCTGCTCACCCATGGGAATTGCTTTCGGTTGGGTGAGGAGGCGATTCGAGCATTCCACAATATGGAGAGCGCCCTCGTCGCCTGGACCCCCTAGAGCATGTTCAGGATTGGTCTTCAGACTAAGCCGTCAGCGGTCAGCGGTCAGCCAGAATCCGAAACAAAACCTTCTGGCTGACGGCTGACCGCTCGTGAGTTCAATGAAGAGAGATTGTGAAACTGCTCTGACGTTCTGTGAAACAATACTTTGCCCAGCGTTGAAACCCCCGCGATGTTTCCATTCCGCGACTCCGTGTCCATAATCACCAGATCGGCAATTTCGTGGTGCCCCCCGTGCTGGAGACTTTCATGTTTCGAATATCGCTCCTGGCACTGTGTGCCTGTGTGCTGTCCGTCATGTCGTTGTTAGGAACTCAAGTGAGTGGAGACGAACCCGTGAAAGATGCAGTTGGGGAAGCCACGCCATTAATCCTGACCAGAGACGACATCCCTCAAGCACAGGCCGAAGCGATCGCGACAGCGGACACTCTGGAGCAGAAAATCGAGGCCGCAGAGCGGTCTGAATCGGTCCGGATGTTCCTCTCGATTGCACGCGGCAGCATGGTGGGATCGAAGGATGGCTGGTTCGGACCGGCGCGGTCCAAGTTTGGATTCGAATCGCTCGTCCAGCGCTGGGGGCCACCGACCGAGGGGGGATTTCGGCTCGACACATTGTCCGATCCCGTCGAATGGCTCACGCGACTCGATCGCAATCACGACGGGCGGATCACGGCGGACGACCTCGACTGGTCGGACGAGAACTCCTGGGTCCAGCAGTCCTACTTGGCCAATCGCTTCTTCCGCAGACTCAATACGATAGGTAACGGACAACTGACTGCTGAGGAGTGGCAGGCCTTCTTCGACAACGCCCGAGGCCAAGAAGAGAGTCTCTCCCACGAAGCGTTTCGCGATGCGCTGATCGGAGGCAGTCCCGCCGGGGGCTTTCATCCGGGGGACGCTCCCAGTATGGAGATTCTCTTGAAGGGACTGGCCAACGGAGAAATCGGCAGCTTGCAGGAAGGCCCGCATCCCGGCGATGTCGCTCCCGATTTTACGCTTCCGTCTCTCAATGGCACCGGCCCGATTTCGCTGTCAGATCTAGTGGGCGATAAGCCGACCGTGCTCGTGTTTGGCAACTACACCTGCGCTCCCTTCCGCAGCATGTACCCCGGCGTGGAACTGGTGGTGGCCCGCTTCCAAGACCGCGTGAACTTCCTGTTCGTCTATGTCCGCGAGGCCCATCCCTGCAACGGCTGGTGCATGTCCAGCAACGAATCGGCGGGCGTCCACGTCGAGCAACCACTCGACAACGCTGCTCGCACAGCGGTGGCGAAGACCTGCATCGACTTGCTGAAGCCCTCCATCCCGGTGGTTGTCGATGGTGTCGACGACACTGTCGGGAACCAGTACAGCGGGATGCCAGCTCGTCTGTATGTACTCGACAAGTCCGGACACGTGACCTACCAGTCCGGTCGCGGCCCCTTCGGCTTCAAGGTCGGGGAGATGGAACAGGCACTTGTCATGACGCTGCTGGATGAGCGTCAAATTCCCGCGAAGCCGACGGAATGACACAGCGCGGCCTGCCCCCGAATGCCTCGCCACTGGCCTCTACCCCAGGCTCATCGTCACCGTCTTAAGTTCGGTGTAGTTGTCTAGGCCCGACTTGCCCAGTTCGCGACCCATGCCCGACATCTTGAAGCCGCCAAACGGGGCAGCTGCGTCGAAGACATCGTAGCAGTTGATCCACACGGTCCCGGCCCGGACTGATTGGGCCACGCGGTGGGCCTTCGCCACATCGCGTGTCCAGACAGCTGCGGCTAGACCGTAGCAGGTTTTGTTGGCCCGCTGGACGACCTCGTCGAAGTCCTTGAACGGCAGCACGCTGATGACGGGGCCGAAGATCTCGTCCGTGGCGATTGCCATGTCATCAGTGACGCGGTCGAAGACGGTGGGCTGGATGAAGTGCCCCTTGGTCCCCAGGCGTTCGCCGCCCGTGACGCACTGGGCACCGGCCTCTTTGCCGAGGTCGATGTACTTCATGATCTTATTGAACTGGTCCTGGTCGATCTGCGGGCCTTGTGTTGTGGCCATCTGGAACGGATCGCCGAGTTGACGTTCGCGGGCACGCGAGACGAGTTTGTCGACGAACTGCTCGTGAATCTTCTGTTCGACGAACAAGCGGCTCCCCGCGCAGCAGCACTGCCCCTGATTGAAAAACAGTCCGAACTCCGCTCCGGCCACAGCAGCATCCAGGTCGCTGTCCGCGAAGACGATGTTGGGGCTCTTGCCACCGAGTTCAAAGGTCAAACGCTTGAGCGTTTGAGCGGCGTCGCGCATGATCAGTTGAGCAGTCTCGGTCGAGCCAGTGAAGGCGATCTTGTCGACGCCGGGGTGCTTCACGAGCGCTGCCCCCGTGTCACCGAACCCGGGGACCACGTTGATGACACCCGGCGGGAATCCGGCTTCCAGCGCCAGTTCGGCCATCCGCAGGCACGACAGCGGGGTCTGCTCGGCAGGTTTCATCACAATCGTGCAGCCGCAGGCCAGCGCAGGTGCCCACTTCCAGGCGACCATCAGCGCCGGAAAGTTCCACGGAATGATCTGCCCGACCACGCCGACTGGTTCGCGGCGGGTGTAACAGAAGTAGTTGCCCCGCACCGGAATCGTGTCTCCGGTGAGCTTGTCGGCCCAGCCCGCATAGTACCGCAGGCAGTCGATCACCAGCGGAATATCGGCGGCCAGTGAGTCGCGGATCGGCTTCCCGTTGTCGAGCGTTTCGAGGGCCGCCAGTTCCTCGGAATACTGCTCAATCAGGTCGGCCAGCTTGCCAATCAGACGGCCCCGGTCACGGGCATCCATCGCGGGCCACGGACCAGTCTCGAATGCTTGGCGAGCCGCCTTAACCGCGAGGTCAACATCTTGGGCATTGCCGCGAGCGATATCGGCGATCTTCTCTTCGGTGGCGGGGTGGTAGGTCGCGAACGTCTCTCCGCTCACCGAATCGCACCATTTGCCGCCGATCAACATCTGCGTCTGTCGAACCTTGGGACGAGCCACGGACTTGACGGAGGGCGTTGTTGCAGTGGTCATGTGACAGCTCCTGAATCGCGAGGGGAGTACTGGTTGAACTGCGTGAAGTATATCGTTTTGTCCTCCCGCTTGGCGAATTTTAAATCGCTTGGGCATCGTCGAATCGTCTCTGCGGTGATCCGGTTCCCACAGTTCGGCTGGCATCGTACTCTACCGTGCCGTATCATGGCTCTGTCTGATGAGCCAAATTATCAGCACCCCAAGAGTCCCTATTGCAGGATTGCGGTCGATGCCCAAGGTCACCTTCGTCAAAGAAAAACGCACCATCGAGGTTCCCGAGGGAGCCAACCTGCGGGCGGAAGCTCGCAAGAACGGGATCGAAATGAATCCAGGGATTCACAAATATCTCAACTGCCTGGGATTTGGTCAGTGTGCTTCTTGCTGCGTCAAGATCACCAAGGGGGAAGAGAACGTCAGTCGCCAAGGGCTCCGTGAATGGTTGCGGTTCCTGATCGGTCCGCTGACGTTCCTCATGCGGATTGGCAACGAGAAATCGATGCGACTCTCCTGCCAGTGCCAGGTGCTGGGCGACTGCGAGATTGAGACTGCTCCGCCGATCAATTTGAGCGGCGAGAAGTTCTGGGAGTAGCCCGCCCGGCGTTGAATAGAACCTGCCCACCCATCACGAGGGACACCATGGCGACTACCACAAGACAGCGACTGGCCGGCGGATTCGTGATTGGCGTTGCGGCCTTGGCCTTCTACATCGGAACCCAGTTCAAAGGCCCTGGACTCGGCGGTAGCGGTTCTGGTGATGGGGGTCCGACTCCCGGGCCGTCGACCAGTCCCTCGACCTCGACGACTCCCGAAGGGAGCGAACTCGTCGGGGACGAGGCGGTGCTCGTCACCAACTCAGTTCCACCCGTAGCCGTTCCCGTCACGCCGCCATCCCCATTCATCGCGGTCGTGATTGCTGGCAACCAGTATCTGCTCTCGACCGCTGGAGATGAGACCCAGGCCACTCCCGCAGAACTCACCGAAGTGGCCCGCGCGGCGATTGCCACCTCAGGAGAAGGACGTGGCATCCGCGTTCGCATCTTCCGCCAGAAAGACGCCACAGCTGGAGCGAAGCTCGATTTGTTCGCCAAACTCGGTGACGCCGGGATTCCGTCCGAAGCGATTCAGGACATGAAAGAATTCTTGGACTGAGTATCGAGCGACCAGCAGAAACTGCTCAGACAGATTTCCGAAGTGATCGGCGATCGAATTCTACCTATTGAGCCCTGTCTGCTGGGAGAAGCTCCTGCTGAGCCGCGAGCCTGGGGACACGCGAACTGGTTTGAGCGGCTCGGCAGGAGCCTCGCCCTCCCGAGGGAAGCGATCCCGAATTCCAAAACGTGACGAGGCACTAGCATCCTACGGAGCCGTTGCCTCCCCCTCCTCGGAGGTGCCCAGGTCCAGCTTCGTCCACTTCCGGGCCTCGAGTTTCTTTGCCCCCTCAACTGTGATGCCGGTGGCGCGAAGCGACAACTCCTTCAGCTTGGGGAGTGCCAGGATTGTCTCAATCGTGGCGTCAGTCAATTGCGGCATGCTCCAGATGTCCAGCGATTCCAGTGAGTGCAGAGAGGCAAGGTGTTTCAGCCCCTCGTCGCTGACGGAAGTGAGTTCGTGCAGGTACAGCCGCCGCAACTGGGGCAGATCATCCAAAACCTCCATCGCGCGATTATCGACGCTGGACAGGTCTCGCAATGTGAGTCGAGTCAAGCCCATCCCCTTTAGGGCCAAGACCCCTTCGGAACCGAAACCTTGACAGCGAAAGATCTCAAGTTGCGTTAGCTTCTTGAACTTGGCGAGGTGCGGTCCCGACTCGTCCGAGATCTTGAAGTCCTGGATCAGCAACGCACTCAGGGTCTGATTGTGACTCAACGACTCCAAACCGGAATCGGTGACAGATGAACTGCGGTGCTTAAGCCCCGTCAAATGGGGGAGTTCGGCGATGACCTCCATAGCCATATCACCCGCTTGCATATTGCCTCGCAAGTCGAGCGCTCGCAGTTCCTTCATCTTGGTCAGGTTCATGGCTCCGATGTCGTTGACCTTGGTCTGCACGAGGGTCAGCCGTTGGAGCTGACTCATTTTACTGACGAACTTGAGCACGCTGTTCGTCATGTTCGTATTCGACGAAAGGTCGAGGTCAGTGACATTCGGAAACGACGCTGCGATCAACTCCACTGTCGCATCGCTGATCGTCGAGTTCGTCAGGGCGAGAGCCTTCAGCCCCTTGAGGCTGCTCAGTTTGGCAGCCATCTCATCATCCAGCGTCCGGCAGTTGAGGATCTGGAGCTTCTCCAGATCGCTGAGCTTTCCGAAGAGTGCCACGTCTTCGGCGGTGACGTTGGAACCGTCTTGAATCACGATTTCGGTCAGTAGGTTACCGTTTTGGGGAGCATACTTGGCACCCGTCCCGAGGGCATCCACCCGAGCCTTGGCGGCTTGGACATCTGCGGCAGAGGCTGTGGCCACTCGGACTGGCTTGGCGGGCGGAGTGGCGACGGGAACAATTGCCACTGGCACGACAGGAGCGGGCGCCGTCACGGAAGACGCAACCGCTGGCGGAGTGGCGGGAGTCCCCGGTGCCGGTGGATTTGCTGGACAGCCAGTCAGACAGAACACGATGAGAGAGGCCAGAATGCCTCGGGACCGATCGACGTTCGCCATGACGCACACCTTGGTTTTGTCTCGGAAAGAACAGGGGGCCAAGCACGCCGGACCTCCTGAAACCTGTTTGATGCCTTGCGCAGATGTTTACCGGCGAGATGCGTCACCCCTCCGAGTACCCCGAAGGGGTTGCACATCAAAGCCCAGGGTCGCGACCGCAGGGAGCGCACCCTGGGTGGACGGTCTGGTTACCTCGAACTCTGAAGGGGTTCCACACGCTTGAATGTGTACAACCCTTACAGGGTTGAGACCACTCGACCGGAAAACCCAGGGTGCGCGACTGTCGTCGCGACCCTGAGCTGTGGTGGATAACCCCTTCGGGGTACAGAGTCAAGTTGGGGAGGGATCGCGGTACGACCACCTCGCTCAATGCCACTGGCGGTCCAAAGCGACCGCCAGTGGCATTCGAGTTCCACAGACTTCCGAAGTCTTCGGAAGTCTTGCGCATTCACTAATCGAGCCGATGACCATCCGCATACTTCGGCTTGATCAGGTCGGCCACATGCGGTGTCTTGAGCGACGCGAGGTTGGTGACCACCAAGTTCTTGGCGTCCCACTCGACCTTCTCGCCCCACTCACCCATGGCTCCCTTGTCTCCGCCGGTGGCTGCGGCCCACACGGCGAGATTGCCCAGCAGAATCGTCTCGGTCAGCGGACCGGCCCGGTCGATGAAGTTCGACTTGCAGATCTTCGGGTCATTGGCCCGCTTCGCCCGGAACAACTCGTACATGTTATTCACATCGTTGTTGTTCTTGTCGTTCGGATCGCCCGCCTCAGCTCGCTCGAACTCGACCTTGACCTTGTCGACGCCCTTGAGTTCATACTTGCCGCAGTAGTCGTCCGAGCTGTAGAAGGCACCCTTCTCACCGATGATCAGCACGCCACTGTCGGCGACGCTGTTGATGCCGTGCTTGGTGAAGACTTCCATCGGCGGCTTGTTCCCCTTGCGGTCGTACCACCAGAACGGAATCGCCGGGCGATTCTTGGTCGCTGGCATTTCGAACTTGATGATCGAACTGGCGGGGAAGCTGTCGAAGTCGTGTCCGGTCGACTTGGCCTGCACCGAGATCGGATCGCGCAGTTCGCACGAAGCGAACGGCACGGTCAACTGATGGCAAGCCATATCGCCAAGGGCTCCCGTGCCGAAGTCCCACCAGCCACGGTGTTGGAAGTCGTGGTAAATCCCGGGATAGAACTCGCGCGTCGGGGCGACACCGATCCAGCTCTTCCAGTCGAGATTCTCCAGACCCTTGGCGATCTCTTCCTTCTTCTTCGCGATCAGCTTCTCCGCGTTCTCGGGGCTTTCTTTCTTCGCTTCAGCGGAGAACCGTTCCAGCGTCATCCGGCGGCCAGGGCCTTGATCCCAGACCGGGCGGTTCGACCAAGCGTAGACTTCCTTCAGCGTTCCGAGCACGCCCGATTGTATCTGGGCGATGGCTTCCCGCGACGAATCCAAGGCTGTCCCTTGGTTGCCCATCTGGGTGCAGACCCCAGTTTCCTTGGCGACCGTGGCGAGGAGCCGAGCTTCGTAGATCGTCCGGGTCAGTGGCTTCTGGGTGTAGCAGCTGATGCCCAGTCGCATACAGGCCAGCGAGATCGGGCCGTGCATGTGGTCCGGGGTACTGACCGTGGCAATGTCGATCTGCTTACCGTACTTGGCCAGCAGTTCAAGGTAGTTGGTGAACTTCTCGGCGGTCTTGAAGCCATCCGACTCAGCCCGCTTGGCCAGACGGCCGCGATCCACGTCACAGATCGCCAGAACATTGCCGAATCGAGCGGCATTACTGGAGTCGCTGCCCCCTTTGCCTCCGATTCCGAAGCTGACGACGTTGAGTTTCTCATTCGCCGAACGCTCTTGCGCCCGCAGATCGACTGATCCTCCGACGAAGACTGCGGCTGCGATGGCCGATGTATTTTGAAGGAACTTGCGACGTGATGATTGTCGACTCATGCGTTTCTCCCAGCGGTAAAACTGTGGTGAGGTTCGATGCGTACCCGGCAGCCTGCCTGCCCGACATATCCAATCGTAATCATGTGACCCGAAAGTTGACAGTATGCCACAGCTGAGAATGGCAGAATGTGTGTGCATGAGTCAGGAAAGACGGCAATCGCCCACACCTGCTCCCTCTCCCCATGGGCAACAAGACTTTTCTCTTTCAAGATCGAGTATCGGAGGCTTTTCTAGGTTTCACTGACATTCACCCGACGACTTGATACCCTTTGGGAATGCGTGCGAGTTCTGTTGAGACTCCGCCGATCCCCCCCCCGTTTTGATCCCGCCTGTGACCCCAGCTGACCCCCACATCCCCGAACTGAATGCCATTCCGATCAGCGTACTGATCGTGGATGACGACGAAGCCCATGCGCAGGCGGTCGCTGACAGCTTGGAGCGGGTCGGCTGCGAGTGCCGGATTGCCGGGTCGGGCCGCAAGGGGCTGGAACTGATCGAGAGCGAGAACTTCGACCTTATCATTACTGACCTGAAGATGGACGAGATCGACGGTCTGGCCGTCCTCCGCAAGGCCAAGGAGGAACTCCCGGAGGCCGAGGTCATCGTCCTCACCGGGCACAGCTCGATCAATTCGGCGGTCACGGCGATGCAGGCCGGGGCGTACACGTACCTGACTAAGCCGCTCGATATTCAGGAGCTGCGGCACTCCGTGGAAAAGGCGGCCACTCGCATCCGCCTGATCCGGCGTAACGCTGCTCTCAATCGGCGGCTCGACGAGAAGTTCGGCTTTGAAGGGGTCATCGGTAACAGCCCCGCGATGAACAAGGTCATCGAGCAACTCAAGGCCCTGGCCCCGACGGAAGCCACGGTGCTGATCCTGGGCGAAAGCGGCACCGGCAAGGAACTGGTGGCCCGCGCCCTGCATCAGAATAGCAACCGCAAGACCAAGCCGTTCGTGCCGCTCAATATTTCCGCTCTTCCCGAAAGCATCCTGGAGAGTGAACTGTTTGGGCATGAGCAGGGAGCGTTCACCGGCGCGATGAGCAAGCGGGTCGGCAAGTTCGAGTACGCCAACGGCGGAACACTGTTCCTCGACGAGGTCGGGGAGATGCCGACCGAGACGCAGATCAAACTGCTGAGGGTACTCGAAGACCGCAAGATTACCCGCGTCGGGTCGAACGATGAGAAGTCGATCAACGTGCGATTGATCGCAGCCACGAATGCCGACCTCAAAGACTCGATGGAGAAGGGGTCGTTCCGCCGCGATCTCTACTACCGGCTGAGTGTTGTCACGATTTATCTGCCGCCACTTCGCGAGCGTCGGGCGGATATGCCGTTGCTGATCGATCATTTCGTTAAGGAGTTTTCGAAGGTCTATGGGAAGGAAGTCCAGGGGGTGTCCCGTTCCGCCAAGCACGCACTCATCCACTACGACTGGCCAGGCAACATTCGTCAGTTACGAAATACGATCGAAGGGATGATGGCTCTCGATCTCGATGGGCTGCTCGACGTGGACGACCTGCCGGACGACATCCGCCCGCTGGCGGTGAATGAGGCCGATGCGGCCATCTACGGGACCGGGGCCGATCATCTGGTGGGGAAGACGCTCGAAGAGGTCGAGAAGTTCTACATCCTGCGGGCCCTGGAAATCACCGAAGGCCGCCGCGAGGATGCCGCCAAAATGCTCAACATCGGCGAGCGAACCTTGTACCGCAAGATCAACGAATACGGTCTGCGGAACTAGTGCCACGTCGCAGAATTCTTAAGAATTCTGCCGTTCCCAAGCGTTGCCAGAACCTCTTCGGTCCCAAGCTCCGCCTCTCGTACTGATACACATGTATTGGTGTATTGGCCCCCGAGCATTTGACGTAGCCCAGGCCAAACTGAAGTGGAAGTCCAGGCGGAGGCCGCGCCATATCACTTCGGTGCCTGGAGGGCCGTCGTGTTTGCGGCGAGCGGCCACGTTGACGCGATCCCGCTCGCTGTCGTGATCGACTCGATCACGACTTGGCACAACCTTTGTACGAGTTCTGCGGGCATCGCCGGGGCCGGGATGAGCGTGACGACATCTCCGATCGGGCGGATGATCGCGCCACGCTTCCGAGCAGCCAGAGTGACTTGATGCCCCATCCGTCTCTCGGGCGGGAAGGCCGTCTGCGCGTCGCGGTCTTGCACCAATTCGATCCCGATCAAAATTCCCTTCTGCCGAATCTCGCCGACATGTGGATGGTCGCGGAGTGGTGCCAATTCTCGCTCAATCAACGCCGCGTTCGCATTCACGTTCTCCAGCACGCGGTTCTTCTCAAACAGCTTCAGTGAGGCAATCGCCGCTGCACAGCCCAAGGCGTTCCCGGTATACGTATGCCCGTGGTAGAACGTCCGCCCCGCAGCCGGTGGACCGAGGAATGCCTCATAAATGGCATCGGTACACAGTGTTGCCGCCAGCGGCAGATACCCGCCGGTGATCCCCTTCGCGAGGCACAACAGGTCTGGCACCACCTGTTCCTGCTCACACGCGAACAGAGTCCCGGTCCGCCCGAACCCGACAGCGACTTCATCCGCAATGAGCAGCACGCCGTGCCGCTGCGTCACCTCGCGGGCTTTCCGCAAGTAGCCCGGCGGGTGGACCTGAATCCCCGCAGCTCCCTGCACCAGTGGCTCGATAATGAGGGCGGCCAGTTGACCCGCATGGGCGGCGATGACCCGTTCGAGTTCCGCCTCGCAGTGAACCAGCCAAGTCTCATTCGTAAACCCCGGCGGCAAGCGATACCCCGACGGGCACGGCAGCACCACCGTTGGAAATAGCAGCCCGCCGTACATCCCATGAAACCGCTCCACCCGCCCGACGCTGACCGCCCCGAGCGTGTCTCCGTGGTAGGCCCCACCGACAGCTGCGAAGAGCGTCCGTTCTTCACCACCCGGCTTCTGCCGATGGTACTGTACAGCGATTTTGAGAGCCGCCTCGACAGCTGTGGCACCACTGTCGGAGTAGAAGACTTTGGTCAGGCCCACCGGCACGCGTTCGACTAGCATGCGGGCCAACTCAATCGACGGCGGCGATGACAAACCCAGCAAGGTCGAGTGCGCGATCTGCCCGAGCTGGTCCCGGATCGCTTGATCAATCTCCGGCACGCGGTGCCCATGCACGTTACACCAGAGCGACGAAGTGCCGTCGAGATACCTCCGCCCGGCGAGATCAATCACCTCGAATCCATCACCCGACTCAATGATTGGAGCTGCTTCGTCGCGGTACGCCTCCATGGCCGTGAAGGGATGCCAGACATGGGCGTTGTCCCAGTCACGGAGTCGAATCGGCGATGAGGGGAGATCGGTCGGCAATCCCGGTTCCTTGAGTGGCTGAACACTGCTTCTGGTTCGAGTGACCCCGATCGACTCCCGCGAGGAGACCGCTGGAGTCGCATCTTCGGCGAGTGGCCGAGAAAGAGGGCCGTGGGAGAGGCTTCCAGCCTGTCATTTGGCAGCAGACGATAGGCTTCCCACCTCAGTCTTACCCACATCTTGGCATCATCGCATCCGCGCCGCGGACCATCAAGAGGACGGTTTCGTCGCCGCGCCAGATCGTTTGCCAGCCGGGTTCGCCGTCCTGCTTTCTCAGCAGGAAGCCACCGAGGTCATGTACCGCATCCCCGACCAGTGGGGAAAGTATTCAGCCTTCGTGGAGAACAAACTCCTCAGCGAACAAACCCCACAAGGCAGCTGGGACGACACATCGATCGGCGCGGTCTACGTGACCGCCATGAACACGACGATCCTGCAATTGAACAAAGGCGACCTGCCGATTTACCAGCGGTAAGGCGAAGACAACCAAAGGTTTCACTCTTTCGCTACCTTGCTGGGCAATCCCCAAATCTGCGCAACATAACGATACATTTCTGTCAGTCCCAAAGAGATTGTCCCTGCCACAAAAAACAGCCACTTCCAAAACTCGCTATCGAAAAGTCCAGATGCTCCAACTGACAACGTGCCGACGCTCGTTCCAACAATGTGAGCCCATCCAATGGCTCGGAATGCATCAACACATTGCTGAAGTCTTGCAACTTCAGCTGGCAAGTGATCCTTCTTGCTCAATGCACTTTCCAATGCTGTAATTCGATCACACAGGGTCTGACGATGTCGATCCTCTGACTGATCTGCGCGTATGCCAGCAGTTAAAGCTTTCGCTTTGTTTTTATCGGCAGCCTGCACCTCTTTATGCGAAAGCGGATCGGGTTGATCGCTAGAACTCGCAGCCTCTTTCTGAGCGCCAGCGCTGATCTTATCCAACGGATCACTCATGACTGCCCTTGCTTTGCTAGATTTTTGAAATGGTCCTTGATGTATTCCATCGGTATGTCTGTCCCAGCGGGAGGTTCATAAGCCTTGAATTCATCCCGGACTTTCTTCCACGGTGAATCATCGGCATGAGTCATATTCGACAAGTGAATCGCGGAATATTGCTTGTAGGACTCCCATACCTTGCGCACGAGTTGGAGGGACGCATCGTCATCATCGCATTCCATGTCCTTCGTTCGATGCCCTGAGATCAGCAGCGGTGGTCCTTGAACAGTACCGCTACCAAATCTCTTCGTTGCTTGATACAGCGTTCGAAAGACCGGCCCGTATGCCCAGCACTCCACCTGTTCGTGGATCAATGGAGAGTCCTTGAAGCCAAGGTGCCACCCTTGTGCGTAGTACAGCAGTTTCTGCAACTTCATCGGGGAAACGGGGACACCATCCTTTTCTGAAAGCTTCAGGAATTCGTTCGCAACTGCAATTGACGAGTGTGGCATAATCATCTCTCCTAGGGGCTGTGTTCAAGTGTACACACAACTTCGATGCAATTCAATATCAGCGGCCGTCACTTCTTCTGCGACTTCGACCACACATCCTTTAGTGTCACGCTGCAGCTGAAGACCGGCTTAGCAAGTTGGGCGTCGCGGCTGTCGGTGATCTTGATTGAGATCGACCAGCGGGATCAACTCCTCGGGGTCATCGAGAAGCAGGCTGCGAACATCGCCAAGCTGAACCTGTCGCTGAAGCTGACGATGCCGAGGGCCTGGTCCACAGCGAGTTCGCCCCCCTTCACCAAGAATCCCCCGTCCACGTCGACACTTTCGGTCACCCCTAGTCTTAGCACCCAAGTCCAGGTAATGAGTCCGTTTCCACGGGCCGCTCCCCTCTATCGCTTCTCAAACACCACCACATGCTGTCTTGGCAGCTTGCCGTAGGTCTTCAGCCAGACCAGCCCGAGCCCTTCGGCTGCGGCTTCTTTCTTGACTTGCTTCTCGCTCATCTTATGGACCTCTTTGATCGGAACTGCCGGGTCTTCCTTGCGGTACTCGACAAAGGCCACGCGTCCGCCGGGCTTGAGAGACTTGGCGATCCCCGAGAGCATCTCGAACGGCATGTCGAACTCGTGGTACACATCGACCATGATGACCAGGTCGACCGAGCCAGGTTTGAGGTTCGGCGAGGTCGTCGTGCCCAGGACCGGCTCGATGTTGGTCACTCCCCGCTTCTTGCAGTTCACGGCCAGCGCGTCGAGCATCTCCTGCTGAATATCGACCGCCAGCACAGTCCCCTTCGCTCCGACCTTCTCAGAGAGTTTCAGACTAATGACTCCCGAACCGGCCCCGATGTCGGCGACCGACTGACCGGGCTGGAGGTCCAGTGCCTCGACCAGTTGAGTCAGCCCCTCCTCCTCCTCGCGCTCGGGACGTTCGAGCCAGGAGATCCCCTGGTGCCCCATCACATGCGCGATCTCGCGACCCAAGTAGAACTTGCCGATCCCATTCGGATCGTGCAACTCGCGCAGCTCGTAACGGCCCCCACTTGTCGGGTCGGTCGGGGCGTCCTCGGCCAGCACACTGGCCGGTAACGTGAAGCCAATTGTGAGTAGCCCCAGGAGGCAGAGAATTCGCACGTGCATGGCAACCTCGCGGAGTCCGGGTGATCGGGGAACAGAGAGTCCCGGCTCACCCGCAGGTCAGTTTATCCCTACGTGTGCAGAACCGCGACACTACAGGTGACGAATGTCGGGTGCATTCTCCAACTGGTGGTCTTCTGCCCCCTCTCCCCCGCGAGTGATATCGCTTTCTCCTTGTGCATGATGCGAGGGAAGGGCCAGCCCCGGCCTCAATGCCCAATCGTTTGGGAGCAGGAACAGAAACGACCTCGCTGAATGACTTTTCTGGCGAACACCCGAGGAACTCATCGACCACCCTTGGCACTCGGGCATTGATTCCGGATACTGCCCTTTCACTCAGACTGATGAAAGCCTCCCCTCATGCGAAACACCACCGCCACTCAACCACTGTTCGACTTCTCAGCCACTGGACGGCGCTCAACGCGGTTCCCGGCTGCGGATGTGCCGGGTGGGGCGCTCTCGGACTTATTGCCGAAGAGGGCCCTCGCGTCGACTCCGCTGCCGTTGCCGGAGTTGTCGGAGGTCGACATTGTGCGGCACTTCGTCAATCTGTCGACCCTCAACATGTGTGTCGACACGCACTTCTATCCGCTGGGAAGCTGTACGATGAAGTACAACCCGAAGCGGCATGAGCGGCTGAGCAGGTTGCCGGGGATTGTGGATCTGCACCCGCATGCGACTGAGGAGGATTCGCAGGGGATGCTGGCTCTACTGTATGAGATGCAAGAGATGCTGGGCGAGATCGCCGGACTCCCCGCCGTGTCGCTGCAACCGGCTGCGGGGGCGCAGGGGGAATTCGCCGCTCTCCTCGCCGCCGCAGCTTACTTCAAGGACCGCGGCGAGAAGCGGACCAAGGTGCTCTTCCCCAGCAGTGCCCACGGGACCAACCCGGCCAGTGCCGCTCTCGCGGGGTTCGAGTGCGTCCAGCTCCCGCCGTCCCACACCGGGTTTGTCGAACTGGACCAGCTCCAGGCCGAACTCGACAGCTCAACGGCGGTGTTCATGGTCACGAACCCGAACACGCTGGGGCTGTTCGAGAAAGAGATTCTGACGATCTCGAAGATGGTGCATGAGGTTGGCGGGCTGGTCTACATCGACGGGGCCAACATGAACGCCATCGTCGGCGTCACGCGGCCCGGCGACTTCGGCGGCGACATGATGCACTACAACGTCCACAAGACCTTCACCGGTCCGCACGGGGCGGGCGGGCCGGGGGCCGGGCCGATTGCGGTGCGAGACTTCCTGGGCGACTACCTGCCGGGGCCGGTGATTCGCCAGACTGACACGCCGACTGGACCAAAGTACTCCCTCGTCACGCCCCCCAAATCCATCGGCCGCGTTCGCAGCTTCTTCGGCAACATCGGCATCCTGCTGCGCGGGGCGTTCTATCTGCGGACGCTCGGACCGAAGGGCCTCCGCGAGATGACCGAGCAGGCGGTCCTCAACGCGAACTATATGAAGGCCCGGCTACAGGATGTCCTCCCCGTTCCGCAGGGGGAGTTCTGCATGCACGAGTTCGTGGCCAGTGCGAAGACGCTCAAGGACGAGAACGGCGTGACCGCGATGGACATCGCCAAGCGGCTGCTCGACTACGGTTTCCACGCCCCGACGGTCTACTTCCCGCTGGTGGTGCCCGAGGCGATGATGATCGAGCCGACCGAGACCGAGTCGAAGCAGACCCTCGACTCGTTCATCGACGCTCTCAAAGAGATCGTCGTGGAAGACCCCGAACTGGTCCACGAGGCCCCGCACACGACCAGCGTGCGCAGGCCGGATGAGGTAGGGGCGGCGCGGAATCCGGTGTTCTGCAATACGGCGTGTGTGCCGAATTAACGGATCGTGGGATAGGCTTCCAGCCTGTCACCTAGAGTGAGGGTGGCGCGGACGGCGATTGGAGCGTCTGGGTTGAGGGCCGCAAGAGGCCCGCACCGGGGCATTCAAAGCCGCGTCTGCAACACCTGCGAAGGAACGGAATGAATTCCGTTCTACGATGGTTGCTCAATACCTTACGACGCGTCGGAGAACGAACAGCGCGGCGATTCCCAGGACGAGGTTGCCGAGCCACATCCCGATCATGGGGTGGATGTTGCCCTGTTTGGATTGGGTCATCATGCCCAGCACCAGCGGGTAGTAGACGCCCACGATCGGGCCAAAACAAAACAGAAAGCTGGTCAGGAACTGGCTCTTGCCCTGCCAGATGGCGAACGGGCCACCGAGCAGCACGAAGAAGAAACAGCTGCTGGCGAGGGCGTAGCGGCTGTGTTTTTCGGTGTGGAGTTTGTGATACCAGAAGTTGTGGGCGGTGAGGTTTTGTTGGCCGGAGACGGTGGGGCTGGTGAGGGAGTCGAAATCGCCCAGGGTGAGGGCCATGGCGGATTCAATGAGTTGGCGATCATGGGCATCCGTGATTTCCTGGGACATGGCCCGCATTTCGTCGTCGATCTGGGAGACGGAGAGGTAGCGGGCCTTGGGCTTGCGGGCCTCGCCCTCCCAGGGGAAGGAAAACTGTTTCTCGGCGGTGTACCGCAGGGTTTGGTGGTCGGGGAGGGTCACATAGACAATTTTCAGGCGGACGACGACCTTGCGATGCCGGGGTTGCAGACCAATCGACGCGACTTCAGCTCGCAAGGTGGTCAGGCGATCGGCCCCCCATTGGCGATTTCCGATTTCGATATGGGGCCGGATCAGTTCGCGGCCCTCGACGCCCGCCACCGTGATCGAGATCCCATGCTTGGGGTCTCGATAGCCGTTTTGGGACCGCAGCTTCTCCAGGAAGATATCCTCCATGGCCTGCACGATGGTTTGCTCGATCTGGCCTTCTGCCCAGGGGATGACCTGGTCGGTCAGCACCAGCGAGAACACACTCAGGACCGTTCCCAGAAAC
>JAYTCW010000418.1:0-13366 GCA_043736295.1 Planctomycetota bacterium
AACCCCACCTGGACAGCTGTCCGGGCACGCGGGGACGAGCAGGTGGCGACCGACAAAAATCTGGCCAAGGTGATCGACGCGGTTCTGACCGATAAGCTCAAACGCACCAGCGACGAAGCGGCCGACTACACGGGGCGAATTCCCCCGCTGACGGCGGAGTTGGAATCGACCAAGGCCGCGAATGCCGTGGATGTTCCGGCTCTGGCAGCATACATCAAAGCCAAACAAGCTCGACTGGTCGCCTTGGACGCCAAGGTGTCTGAACTGCAGGCTCAAGTGCTGGCCCAGACCAGTTCTGCTCAAAAGCTGGAGAACATTGCCAGTTCGCGTCGCGAAGACGTGTTCCGCTTGTCGGGACAATTGGCGGAGATTCGCGCGGACATGTTTCGCTTGCAAGAGATTCGGCGTCAACTCGCTGAAGAACTGGAACAAGTCAACGGCAATGTCGAACGAGCAGGTGAACGGCAGCGCAAGCTGCAAGAAGACCTGTACAACCCGGGTGAAGTCGTGCAGCCTGCTGTCGAGAAGTCGGCAGCTCTGTAGTCGAGAGACAGACACTCAAGTGCAATCCGCAGTGCCGGGGTGACCGGAGAGGCAATCATGTCATTTGTCGGAAAAATCCTGGTCGTCGTCCAGCTGGTGCTGAGCGTGCTGTTCATGGCTCTGGCTGGGGCGGTGTTTGCCACCCACCAGAACTGGAAGGGCAAGTACGAACAGCAAGCCATCGCGCTGACTGGGGCTCAGAAGTCTGTCACGGATACTCTGGCCGAGAAAGAAACCGCCCTCGCGTTGGGCCAGAAGCTGGTTGATGAAAACAAAGCCGCTCTCGGAGCGCTCGCTGCTCAGGTCCAGAACCAGACCACGGAACTGGATGCTCTGAAGAAGCAGAACAACGAAACTCAGCAGAAACTTCAGACACAGACCGCCCTCTCTCTGACGAAAGCTAAGGAAAGCGATTTTCGCACGACTGAAGCCGAAGAGCAACGGGCCGCCAACCGAGCGCTGCAAATCTCTCTCGACGACACGTCAGCCAAGATGCGGCAGCTGGAGGACGATAAATTCGCCCTTCAGATCGAGTACGACAATCTCAAAGACCAGTTACTGGCCGATCAGGTGACGATGGCGTATTACAAGAAAATGCTCGATCTGCGTAATATTGAAACCGACCCGGTGTTGGCCGAGAAACGCAATGCTCCTCCCCCACCAGTCGATGGTTTGGTCAAAGTGGTCAAGATTGACCGCACGAACCGTCCGGTGTTCGTCGAGATTACCATTGGCAGCGATGACGGTCTGCTCACGGGCCATGTTCTGGACGTGATTCGATTGGGAGTGGGCGGTAAGAAACCACAGTATCTCGGCAAGATCCGAGTCACCAGCGTCGGTCCCGATGTGGCGGTCTGTGAAGTCCTGCGGGGTGATCAACCCGCCAACGGCATCATTGAGGTAGGCGATAATGTCACCACGAAGCTCTGAAGATCCGCAGCCAGACGTTTACGTCGGACTGCTGTTTGTGTCACTGGCTGCAGTGATCACCGGGATTATTTTCCTGATGATCGAGTTGCGTCGGTACGACATGCTGTTTTCGTGAGTTGTGTCACGGAAACGCGGAAAGCCCAAGGGTTGCAACCCTTGGGCTTTGGACGCTGTCTCCGCTACACTCTCTCCGTTAGAAACATCGCCCATGTGGCGAGGATCTCCTCGGGACAGAGAGTCATGAAGCGGATTGAACAAGTGGCGGGAACTGGTGTTCCTCTGTTGCTCGACGATATCGATACCGACCGGATCATCCCCGCGCGTTTCTTGCGCTGCGTGAGCTTCGAGGGAATCGGCGAGTACGCTTTCGAAGATGATCGCAAGCAAGACCCGACGCACCCTTTCAACCAACCCGTCTACCGCTCCGGCAGCGTGCTGGTTGCCGGTCGCAACTTTGGTTGTGGGTCGAGCCGCGAGCATGCTCCGCAGTCGCTGATGCGCTGGGGGATTCAGGCGATCGTGGCCGAATCGTATGCCGAGATTTTCTTCGGCAACTGCACCTCGCTGGGCGTCCCGGCGGTCTGCGCGTCGCGCGGCGACTTGGAGCAGATGGCCGATGCCATCCAAGCCGACTCCACAACGCCGGTGCAGGTCGACCTGCTGGCCAAGACCGTCACAGTCGGCTCGAAGACCTACCCGATCACGATGCCCAAGAGTGCCCACGAGTCGCTGACGACTGGCCAGTGGGACTTCCTCGGCCAACTCCTCGACGCCCAACCCGCAATCCGCGAGACAGCCGCGAAGCTGCCGTATTTGAAGTCATTCGCGGGGTGATGGCAGCATTTCTCCATCCCGGAGGGATGACAGACATTAGCCGGTGGTTGAGCGCAGCGACACCACCGGTTGACTGCTCGGACGGCTTCGCATCCCGGAGGGATGCCAGAATCGAGACTTCTGGGCTGATGTGATGAGGAACTTCAAATGGTCTTCACAAAACACAACAACCTCTGGCATCCCTCCGGGATGCGTGCCTCAAAGATTGTCGGTCGTCCGGTGGTGTCGCTGCGCTCAACCACCGGCTAATCTCTGTGACCCCTCCGGGGGCGTCTCGATGAATGCACTAGATTGGCGAATTTGACTAATCTCTAACCGATCCTGCGTGACACAACATCTCATGACGAGAAAGCACACGATGCGACTGATCCCGATGGTGGCCTTGGCATTCTCCCTCTCTGTCATCACTGCCCACGCTGCCGATGTGTATGACTCCCCCGATGCAGCAAAGGCAGATCCAGACTTCCTCCTGCAAGGCGAGTACGCCGTCCAGGGGACCGGCCTGCAGGTCGTCGCCCTGGGCAATGGCCAATTCATGGCGGTGAAGTACCCCGGTGGACTCCCCGGCGCGGGCTACACCGGCACCGGCAAGACGGTCATTGAGGAAGAGGACGCCGACGCGACAAAGGCCCTCATCGCTGCCCTCAAGGTCGAGCGGGTCGAGCGGAAAAGTACCACGCTGGATGCGAAGCCACCCGAGGGAGCTGTGGTACTCTTCGACGGGACGCCAGCCTCCATCGATAAGCACTGGAAGCCGGGGGCCAAGCTTGTCGATGGGCTGCTCCAACAAGGCTGCACCAGTATCGACACCTTCCAGGACTGCACGGTCCACATCGAGTTCCGCACCCCATTTATGCCCAAGGCGCGCGGCCAGGGACGCGGCAACAGCGGCATCTACTACCAGGGGCGGTTCGAGACGCAGATGCTCGACTCGTTCGGCCTCGAAGGCAAGAACAACGAGACCGGCGGCATCTATACCATCCGCGATCCCGACCTCAACATGTGCCTCCCCCCGCTGACCTGGCAGACCTACGACTCCGATTTCACAGCCGCCCGCTATGTCGACGGCAAGAAGACCGCCAATGCCCGGCTGACTGTCCGCCTCAACGGAGTCGTCGTTCAGCCCGATACCGAACTGCCGAACACCACCACCGCTGCTCCGTTGGGCGAGTCCGCCGAGCCGGGGCCGATGTACCTTCAAGATCACGGCACGCCCGTCCGTTATCGCAACATCTGGGTTGTCCCGCGCGATGCGCAGCGCGAGGCCCGCCGCCCGATCGTGCCGGGGTTCGAGCGGTTTCATGCTCTGGCCAGCGGCGATCCGGTCGAAGGCGGGCACCTCCTCATCGGGGAACTCAGCTGCGCGAAGTGTCATGCCAACGAGGTGAAGTCAACATTTGGCGTCGATCCGAAGCAGGCTCCGATCCTCAGCGAAATCGGTCGCCGCGTGCGTCCCGAGTGGTACACGAAGTTCCTCACCGATCCGCAGGCCGCCAAGCCCGGCACCACAATGCCGCACATCTTCGCTGGCTGGGAACCCGCCGAGCGCGATGCGGCTGTGCAGGCTCTGGCTCACTTCATGGCCTCGACCGGGACGCCGATTGAACAGGGGAGCAACCGGGAAGCGGGCCAGCGGGGCAAGGATCTGTTCCATCAGATCGGCTGCACCGCGTGCCATGCCCCGCGCGATGAGTCAGCCACGGTCCCGCACGCGACCACGATCCCTCTGGGCAAGATCGAGAAGAAGTATACGATCGCCAGCCTGATCGAGTTCCTCAAGAACCCGCACGCGGCGCGCCCCTCGGGCCGCATGCCGTCGATGCCTCTCAACGATCAGCAGTTCACTGACATTGCCAACTACCTGATCGGCGAAGAAGTTGGGAAGAACTCCTCGCCCGCGCTGCCGAAGAATCCCAACATGACCTTCAAGGCATACAAGGGCGACTGGAGTACACTGCCAGACTTCGACAAGCTGACGCCGACTCACGAGGGCGAATCGCGCGGCCTTGATCTGACAGTCGCCAAGCAGGCCGGCAACTTCGGGATGCGATACGAAGGGGTGCTGCGGATCGAGCGCGACGGTAGCTACAACTTCCGTGTCGGCTCCGATGACGGCAGTGCCCTCTACATTGATGGTAAGAAGGTCGCCGACTCTGACGGCACTCATCCGCATCAGTTCGGCGAAGGTCGGGCCACACTGACGAAGGGGTTCCACCCGATTCGCGTGGACTACTTCCAGGGCGGCGGCGAGTGGACCCTCGAAGCCGAGATCGAAGGCCCCGGAATCTCCCTCCAGCCGATTCACAAGTACGTCTCCAAGACCCCCGAATCAGCTCTCACTCCCGAGCCAGAGAAGAAGCCCGAAGGGTTCGTCATCAATGACGAACTGGTCAAGCAGGGGCGCGAACTGTTCAGCCAGGTCGGCTGTGTGGCCTGTCACGAGATGAAGATCAACAACGAGCAGCTGGTTAGCCCGCCCGCCAAGGTGTTTGCGGCTCTCGACCCGACGCACGGTTGCCTGGCGGTGAAGCCGCCGGTCGGCAAGGCAACCCGAGTGCCGGACTTTGCCCTCTCGCCCACCCAGCGTCAGGCGGTCCTCGCCGCGCTCAAAGCCCCCGCACCCGAGGCTGCTCCGAAAGCGGTCGTGCGGCAGACAATGACGACGTTTAATTGCCTGGCCTGCCATGTCCGCGATGGACTCGGCGGACCGGAGTCGGTGCGGAACGCCCTGTTCACCACGACGATCCCCGAGATGGGGGACGAGGGCCGGTTGCCGCCACCGCTCGATGGCGTGGGCGACAAGATCACGAAGGATTACCTCAACCACATCCTCAACAACGGCGTCGACGACCGCCCCTATATGCGGGTCGCGATGCCCAAGTACGGCAATGGTCGGCTGGCCAAGTTGCACGAGACGCTGATCGCTCTCGACGAGAAGACAGCTGCCCCCGTCGTGGCGTTTGACGAGGCGGAATCGCGGGTTAAGTCGGCTGGTCGCCACTTAGTGGGTGACAAGGCGCTGGCCTGTGTGAAGTGCCACACCTTCGGCGACATTCGCGCGACCGGAATTCAAGCCATCGACATGCGGAAAATGACGCAGCGGTTGCGCGAGGATTGGTTCCGCCGGTATCTGTTCGACCCGCAAGCCTACCGCACGGGCACCCGCATGCCGACGGGGTATCCCGAGGGGAAGGCGGTCGTGCAGGACACCTTGGGGGGCAATCCGGCCAAGCAGATCGCTGCCATTTGGACCTACCTGAAGGACGGCGAAAAAGCGGGAATTCCGGATGGACTACTGGCCGAAGTGATCGAACTCAAGCCCGATGGCAAGCCGGTGATCTACCGCAACTTTATTCAGGGGCTCTCGCCTCGCGGGATCGCAGTGGGCTATCCCGAGCATTGCAACATCGCCTGGGATGCCAACACGATGGGCCTGGGCCTCGTCTGGCACGGCAAATTCATCGACGCCTCGAAGCACTGGGTCGGACGTGGTCCGGGGAACCAGTCGCCGCTCGGCGATCATGTGACTAAGATCGAGAACAGCTCCCCGGTGGCGACTCTCGCCTCGGCAGACACGCTGTGGCCGAACACCCCGCCGCGTGAACGCGGTTACAAGTTCCTCGGTTACGAACTGGACGGACAGGGACGGCCCGCGTTCAAGTACCACGCCGGGTCGGTGACCGTGGTGGAATTCATCGAGCCGGTGGCAGCGGGAGACGAGGGGAATCTGCGGCGGCGACTGACACTCTCTGCGGAGACCCCGGTTGAGGGCCTCTACGTCCGGGCCGCTGCGGGAAGTTCCATCGAACCCGGCCCGGAGGGAACCTTTGTTGTCGACAAGCTCTGGACGGTCAAGATCACCGGCGGAGCGGCAGCAACCGTTCGTGACTCAAACGGAAGGAAGGAACTGATCGTGCCAGTGACGCTCAAGGATGGCAAAGCCGAGGTCACACTGGAGCTGAAGTGGTAGTGGCTTGATCTCTCTCGAAAGCCCAGGGGTTGCAACCCCTGGGCTTTGGATTTGTCAGATATGCTCAGTGTCTCAAAAGACGAGTACCCGTTCGCTTCCCACTGGCTTGACCTGTCCGGCCTGCGGTATCACTACGTCGACGAAGGAGCCGGGAAGCCGGTGCTCTTCGTCCACGGCAACCCGACGTGGAGCTTCGCCTGGCGGCGGTTCATCCAGGCTCTCTCCCCCGACTATCGCGCAATCGCCGTGGACCACATCGGCTGTGGCTACAGCGACAAGCCGCAGGAGTACGCCTACACGATCGATTCGCATGTCGCGAATTTGTGCCGGTTGATCGAGACGCTCGAACTTCGCGACATTACGCTGGTCGGTCACGACTGGGGCGGGTGCATCGGGATGGGTGCCGCCGTCGAGCTGCCGGACCGGTTCTCGCGGTTCGTGCTGATGAACACCGGGGCCTTTCGGTCGAAGGCGATCCCGCTCCGCATCGCAGCCTGCCGCATTCCCGGCCTGGGCGAGATCGGCGTGCGCGGGCTGAATCTGTTTGCCGGTTCCGCCTTGTGGATGGCGGTCGAGAAGCCTCTGTCGCCCGAGGTCAAAGCCGGGTTCATCGCCCCGTATGACTCTTGGGCCAATCGCATCGCCACGCATCGGTTCGTCACCGACATCCCGCTCGATGCTCATCACCCGAGCTACGACCGCTTGGTGAGGATCGAAAACGGCCTCGCCCAATTCCAGTCGCACCCGATGAAACTGTTCTGGGGCGAGAAGGACTGGTGCTTCACCACGAAGTTCCTCAACGAGTGGACTCGCCGGTTCCCCAATGCCGCCGTGACTCGCTACCCCGACGCCGGGCACTACGTCTTCGAAGACGCCCACGAACGGATGATCCCGGAATTGAAGAACTTTCTTTCAACGCCAAGTTAATGCCGACTCAGTCCCAGATTGAGTTTTACCCATCAGGGAAGGACCATCAGGAAGTTGCCTTCAGGCCCTTCAGGCCAGGGCTTCCAACGTCTGAAACACAGCAACTCTGCCTCAATTCAACGAACGAGCAGATACCTCAGCCGCTCTGTGTCCCGCCAGGGACAGCTGACAATAGCCCACCGCTGAAGCGGTGGGACTGGGGAACCTGGGCGACCCCAGTCCCGTCAGGGGCGACAGAGATTGACGCACAACTTGGTCATCGACGACCCACCACCGCTGCCCCTCTTCATCATTTTGTACTCATGATCTTGTGATTCCTCTTCTGGCCACCACTGGCTGTTCGCGGTCGACGAGAAGAGGATCACAAGATCATGAGGAAGGCTGGCTCGTGGGCCTCACGTTTTTTGGGGGGCGAGCTTCTGTCGTCCCGGACGGGACTGGAGCGATTCGTCGGTCGGCGTGGTCCCACCGTTGAAACGGTGGGCTACTGTCGGGTGTCCCTGACGGGACAAAACTAGGTTTTCTCTGAAAAAACGGCCAGCTTGGATGCCATGCCCCTTCGGGCCTGAAGAGACACCACCATCGATTCCGTGTTCGCGTGATGATCGGTTCCGGACTGTGTAATCCCGGCACTACTTCTTCTGACCGGTCACCCGTTTCAACCAGCCCATGTTTTTCCCACCGGCCTCTTCCGGCTCCGGTTCCGGCTTCTTGACCGCCGGAGCTGCCATGTGCTTGATGTGCTCTTCCAGCTGGGCCTTCACCTGATCCATACGAACTCGCTCGCGTCCCATGCGAGCACGCTCCAGAGCGAGCTCCAAGTTCTCCCGCTGAACCCCCGTCTTCAGCCTCGTCTCCAACTCCATCAAGCTGGCCAGAAGTTCATCGGGTGCCAAGCCGGAGTTCATCAAGTCCTGCGGCAGATCCGGCAACGTGTGAGCCATGCGCAGCTCGGTAATCAATGTTGAGATGTACGCATCCCGCGTCGTCACAGCCTCTCGCAACTCTTCGATGCTGGCCGTGTCGACATTGATGACTACCGGCGGCGGAGCGATCTGAAGTTCGGCTTTCGATTCGTCGGTGGCTGCGGCTGTGGAAAGGGAGTGAGACACGCTACTCGCTGGGGAATAGGGACCTCCATGCGGTGCGGACGACGGCGATGTGGCCCCCTCTCCCATTGAGGCTTTCATCTTCTCCCAGAAACTTCCCTGCCCTGGTCCAGCATTACTCGGAGCAGTTACTGCGGGTGCGCTGGTCGACTGGTGCGAAGAGGATGCCGGACGCGCGGGTACTTTCGAATCCCCCCCCCCATTCGAGTGGCTCAGGTGGTCGGCAATCTCATCCAGACGTTGCAGAATCACTTCATAGTGACTGCTCGTCTGGCCCCATGAGTCCAAGGCTTCTTCCACCCGGCTGGTCAATTGCCCGGTCTGTTCCATCAGTTCGCGGGAGGACGCTCCTGGACCGCCTCCGCCTGCACGGCGATCGGCTCCGCTGCGCTGCAAGCGGTCCAGTTCTTCGGCGGCGGCTCCCAGCCGTTCGGTCAGCTGCAGAACGAGAGTGTCCTTGGAACGCATTTGATCCATGAGCGCAGCGATCTGCTGTGCACCGGTCTGCTCGGACTGAGATTGGGTGGTGGTTGTCATTGTGTATTGCTTTCGAGAGGAGACGCGCGGGGAGAACGCGCATGGTCACATCCGAAAGCTAGTTTCGATTTCGCCACATGGGCGGACTCTCCTGTGAAAGTCAGCCGCCGTACAGGTCTGAATTCAACGACCTTGCAGGACTTGCGGGTTAATCACGTTCTCCGGGACGCGGCCCTGGAGGACATCGACCACTTGCTGAGCGGTTCGTTCGCGCAGGTTGATCAGCGACTCGGCGGACACGAATGCAATATGCGGTGTGGCGATCACCCTTGAGTCCGAATAGAGCGGGTCCGCCAGATTCGGCGGCTCGGGCTCGAAGACATCCAGCCCTGCCCCTCCAATCGTGTTCGCCTGAAGCGCTGCCCACAAGGCCGCGTGATCGATCAGCGGCCCGCGCGAGGTATTAATGATGACGGCGTGAGGCGGCATCGTAGCCAGAGTGCGGGCGTTCACCACATGCTTCGTCTGCGGATTGAGCGGGGCATGCAACGACAGGAAATCACTCCGCCGGAACAGATCTTCCTGGCTTACCATCTCGCACCCGGTTCCCCAGTCACTCCCCGATGCTGAGTGCGCAATCACCTTCAGCCCAAGCCCCATCGCCTTGTCTCGCAACAGCTGCCCTGTGCGTCCGAACCCGAGCAGTCCCAGCGTCTGCCCGGCAATCCGCCTCATCGGCTGACCGGCTCGCAGGTCATAGACGCCTTGCTTGGTCTGGAGGTAATGGAACGCCACATTCCGAGCGAGCCCCAGTAGTAGTGCCAAAGCATGATCGACGACTTCCTCGATGCAGTAATCGGGGATGTTCGTGACCAGAATCTTCTGCGAGGTCGCACATGCCACATCGATATTATCCAGCCCAATTCCCAGTCGCGCGACATGCTTGCATCCTGGCGAAGCGGCGATGACCTTCTGCGTCACCTTCGCCCAGCAGGTCATGATCGCCTGGCAATCGGCTGCGAGAGCAGAGAGCGTTTCCTCGTCTCCGGCGGGAGCCTCGATCAATTCGATCCCCGCCGCTGCCAGGATGCCGCGCTCGATGGAATCATCCGCCCACGGACGGTCAGTCAGAAGAACTCGTTGGGTCATGCCTGCTCACTCACGCTGTGTACGGTCACTCGGCCCGAGTATCCGGCCGACAGAGACTAAACTGAAAGTCAGTTCAGTCACTGCTTAGCAATGCCGCCGGGACTGACAGAATCGTAAGCGATCTCCCGAAAAAACTCCCTGAACTCGCGATGGGAATCCCTCGGAATAGGACACTTCTCGCCGAAGCCAACCGCATGATGGTCGTGACTTACGCACTCCAGATTCAGATGCCAAAAGGAATGGATTTGTACACAGATTTCGCAGATCGGCACAGATTCCCGACAGCGGAGACATACACCGACGGCCAGGGGTCGCTGACGAAATCTGCTGCTGATCTGTGAAAATCTGCGAGATCTGTGTACCGCCACACGCTCATACGACCCACGATCCGCTGGTTTGTGGATCACTCGAGAATGCCTGTCGGCTTCAACGCGGAGTGTCCGGAATCCCGGTGAATTCATGGCCAATAATGCGGTATAGGATTAGATTGATACTGTTCAGTCTCAACCACTTGGCTTGTTTCGATTCAGGAGATCACCCCCGTGCTTGACTGGGAATTGCTCACGACCATTCCCGCTTGGGGCACCATGTGGGGGATCTCTCTGGTTCTCTATGCCGTTCTCAAGGGGATCAGCTGGTCGGCCCGCACTGTGCAGTCTTCGGCTTGGCGACAAGCGGGGTATCTGCTGGCGTGGCCGGGCATGGATGTCGATGGTTTCTTGGGGCGGACGAGAGCGGTGCCCGACCTCCCGACCGCACGCGAGTGGGGCTTTGCCTTCTTCAAGCTGGGATGTGGAGTGACCTTGCTCTGGGGTATTCCCAGACTCTTCGCTCCTCAGAGCGAGTTGCTCGCCGGGTGGGTTGGAATGATCGGCATCATCTTCGTTCTGCACTTCGGTCTTTTCCACGTATTGTCGTGTGCTTGGAGAAGCTACGGAGTGAATGCCGCCCCGATCATGAACTGGCCAATCGCCTCGCAGAGTCTGACCGAGTTCTGGGGGCGTCGCTGGAATCTGGCGTTTCGAGATCTGACGCATCGCTTTCTCTTTCAACCGCTGCTCCGCCGCGTGGGGCCGGTGGGGTCTATGCTGATTGGTTTTTTGGTCAGCGGGTTGATTCATGACCTCGTGATCTCGATCCCCGCGAGGGGAGGCTGGGGCCTGCCGACGCTCTATTTCACTCTGCAAGGCGTCGCGATCCTCATCGAACGCAGCCGCTGGGGTCGCCGCATCGGACTCGGGAGCGGCCTCGTCGGCAGGCTCTTCTGCTGCACCATCCTCGCCCTCCCTTGCCCGCTCTTGTTCCACTCGGCATTTGTTCTGCGAGTGATCGTCCCATTCCTGCATGTGATCGGAGCATTGCCATGACCATTGACCTCTCCACGGCCATCTTCTACTCCGGCATCGGACAGCTGTGCGTCCTTGTCGCCTCGTCGCTGGTCCCCGTGCGACTCGATTGGAAGACCACATTGTCCCCACTACCGCAGCTCGTACGGCAGCTGTTCTGGGTCTACGGCGGGTATGTCGTACTGTCGATCATCAGCCTGGGCGTGATCTGCATCGTCAACTCTGAAGAGCTGGCCAGCGGCAGCCGCTTGGCCCGTTCGTTCTGTGGCTACGCCGCGATGTTCTGGGGAGTCCGGCTGTCTCTCCAACCCTTCCTCGCCGCGAAACCGTTCTTGACCACATGGTGGCTGCGCGGCGGATATCACTTGCTGTCCGTGTTGTTTGTGAGCTTTACCGTGGTCCTCGGCTGGGCAGCGATTCGGTGAGGGAGAGGGTGTGCAACCCCGTCCAGTGCCTTGAACATGAGTGAGGTGGGGCCTGAATGTCAGCGATTTCTCGATATCGCGTCTCGCGCGTGACGACACGTCCCCGGAGGTCTTCGGAAGAAGCGTGGTCGCCCTTCTTCGCGGGGATCAGCTCGCTTTGGATCTCTGGCCCACCCTGTTCGACGTGGTCTGGCGGGCGATGGTGGGCCTGCGCCCAAAGCGGCTGGTCCCACCCTGCGACTCCTCCATCGCCCTCCTTGACTGCTGACTCCAGTTCGGAATGATGACCAATGGCAACGGCTTCTTGTCGAATGGTTGTCGCATCACGGGACGCCCAAGATTTCGTGGGCTCATACGCGGACAGAGTTGTTCCCGACAAAACCATCTTGAGCAGGTACTAACGATTCACAAAGTTGAGATGCATTGAGTGTGTGAAATGAGGTGACAGCCGCAATTCACGAGCAGGGATGACAATCCCTGGTGGATTTGGCCTATAATCCGATGACTCGCTGTGATCCGTTCGGGAGGGGTTGACGTTCTTCCTGCAATGGATCCGAGTATGATGAGCGAGAACTCCTCAGACTCCCCGGTTGCCGGGGAGTTGGCCTCCTAACCCAATCGCGGACAGCGGACATGATGGACAGTGTGCCACAGTTCAGTTCCCGGACCTTGTTAAACAGCGACCGTGCTTGGCAACGTGTGGCCTGCACGGCGATCTTATGGGCGATTGTCGGGGGCATTATCGCGGGCAGGGGATGGAGTCAAGAGGCTGCCCCGGTCGCGGTGCCAGCGATTCCTGACTCGCCCGAGACGCGGAACATCGCAATCTTCGTCACGCTCGATGGTTCCATCACCGACAGCGTCACAGCCAGCGTGCGACGCGCGGCTCTGGAATTGCAAGCACAGGCCCTCAAGGAAAAGAAGCAGGCGTTCCTGGTCCTGGAACTCTCACCCGGGATCAGCGAATTCCACCATGTGTTTGCTCTCGCGGAGTTCTTGGCCTCGGACGCCACCGCGAACATCACCACGATCTGCTGGATCCCGAAGACGGTGTCGGGCACCAATGCCTGCGTCGCGCTCGCCTGCTCTGAGATCGTCATGCACCCCGATGCTCAACTCGGCGACATCGGGCGCGGAAACGCACTCCCCGCCAACGAACAGCTGATCGTCAAATCGATCGTGGGCAAGCGGCGAAACCGGCGGGTAACGGAAGCCCTGGCGGTCGGCTTAATGGACCCAGCTGCGGTCGTGATGCAGGTGACAGTGGAGCCCACCCCCGGCAACGTCGAGAAGCGTGTGGTGACTCAACCCGAGGCCCAGCGGCTGCGGGATGCCAATGTGGTGATCAAGGACACGCAGACGCTGAAGGACGCGGGAGCGGTCTGGCTGGTGACGGCGAATCAGGCCCGTGAGTGGGGCGTGCTGGTCTCGCAGACGGCGACCTCGCGGCGGGAGCTGGTCGATGCGTACTCGCTGCCGATGGATTCACTGCGGGAACGGCCAGTGCTTGAGGGAAACGTGCATGTGGCCCTCATTGAGATCAAGGGAATGATCGAGCCGATCCTGGCCTCGTTTCTGGAGAGACAGATTGAGCGAGCGGTTGATGAAGGGGCGAAACTCATCATCTTCGAGGTCGACTCGCCGGGCGGTTATCTC
>JAYTCW010000419.1:0-4404 GCA_043736295.1 Planctomycetota bacterium
TCGGAATCCCCTCACCGAGTGGGAATGTCGACATTATTCCCGATCATCGCCGACACCACCATCCGCCTCTGGCACATCGGCGACTACGCCTACAGCTGGGAAGACGCCGGGATTGACCGCCAACGGTTAGCGGATTTTGATTATCGGTTCGGGGAGAAAAGAAAGGGGTCAGGTCTCTTTGATTGGCCGTTTGCTGCCCCCTTTTCATCCTTCGTTTGGAGGAAACAAAGAGACCTGACCCCTTTTCTTCTCCCTCCCCTTTTCTTCTCCCTGACCCCTTTTCTTCTCCCTTTTCTTCTCCCCTTCTCATTCCGGCCACCGGCCAGTGAACAACCCGTCAGGCTTTTTCCAGACCAACCGTGTGTAGAGTTTTCACACCTCGCGCGTGACGGCGGAGAGGGCGGTGGTGCAGACGACCTCGGCGACTGCGTGTTCATCCAGAATCGCTGATCGCACTCGGCGGCGATGTCTTCGATCTCGCGAGACTGCCGTTGTCCGGTCCGGCGATCCGGGGGCGATTGTTCCGACACGCGGAGGGTGACACCGTACGTTTCTTCCAAATGGCGAGCGACAGCCAGCCGGTAGCGACTTTGGGGATAGGTGGGGCAGCGGCGAGTTTCGAACGACCACTGGTCGATGGAGATTGGCCTCCAGGAGCTGAGGGCCTCGGCGGGACCGACATGAGATTGTAAGCTGAGTGGCAGTTGAGTCACCTGGTCGTCGCTGATCTGAATCACGACCACCTCGGGCCGAGAGGAATAGACCGCCCACGCGGGCCAGTGATCGCAGAGGCCGACGCCTTCGAGTGCGGGCCAGAGACTCAGCCCCACAATGGCTGTCAGGCAGAACCGATCGCGAATCGACAAGGATGGGAGAGCATCTCGTACGACGGACATCCTCGTCCGTCGACTCTGCGGTGAAGCTGTCCCTGCATGAGTGAGGCCAAACCACTCAGTCGCTGGGCCTGGCAACGCCCTCTGCCCCCAGAACAACTGCGGGACACTGACCAGGAAGAACAGATTCCACAGCAACACGCCCGGCAGTTGATCCCTGCCCAGCGGCCCCAGCACGAGCAACAGCGTCAGGTGCATCACGGCAGAACCTGCGACCCCCCAACGCCGCGTTCGAGGGAGACCAAGTAGCCCCGCGATCAGCAACTCTCCGAGTGGAAAGGCTAGCATTCTGGGCGATGAACTCGATCCCCAGGCGGTGGAGTCTTCGACCCTCATGGCACGCTGCAGCCCCTGCCACAGCCACGGCCCCTGGGTCTGCACAAATCCGGCATCCAGCTTGGAGACGGCAGAGTAAAAGTAAATGCCAATCACGAGAGCGCGACAGCAACTGAGTGCCGTTCGCGGAGTGGCCAGAGTCAGAAACAGCATGAGCCACAAGAACTCCCACGCCCAGACTTGTACGCGATGCTGATCGAGGAGCATGCTCCCGGTCAGGCAGGCGATCCAGATCGTACTCGCGATGATGTTCGCTTGGTCTCCAGCGGCACCAGTCTGGAAATCGCGTCGATCTCGCCACCACTGACGTGCCGTGAGCCAAGCCACCGCGAGGCCACTTAGCACCACCCCGGATGCCAGAAGTCGGTCGACACTCTCTGGGGCGATCAGCAGACCGCGAAACCACGGGATCGACGGATAATCGCCACTTGCGAACCACAAAGGCCAAGTTGCAGAGAGCAGCATCAAACCAAACATCGCCACGCAAAGCTTGATGGGGGCCAAGTCGCGGGCATTGACATCGCCGATCTGAGGGGGAGTGCTCATCCCTTCATTGTCTCGGTTGCGACTGAGATGTTCCACCTCACCGACACCCGTGTGCAATTTGGTAAGTGCATCCGAAAAGTCGGCAGCCGTGAGAGTCTGCCTCCTTTTCCCCGAGATCGACATCGCCCTCCTCTCAGGCGAGCGGTCAGTGGAAACCTCCCGTCGCCTGGCCCCTAAGTCGGGCGGAACGGACGTGGGGGGGCCGTTCTACTGGCCAGCCAGCATTAACCGCTCGTCGCGCTGGAAGCTCCGGGCTCCGTACGGACCGGAGTGTCGAATCTTCGTCCCAATTCGCCAACTGATCCGCAGGGTGTTATCATATCGAGTCACACTCGTCCTGATGGGTGAGTGAGGACACTTCGGAGACTGATGGCAAAATGGTTCACACGGTGGAAGGTCAGCTACTGGCACGGCCCGACGACTCGTTCGCGATCGTGGTCGCACGATTCAACGATCTGGTGACCTCACGGTTGCTCGAAGGGGCCGTGTCGACCCTGCGGAGGCACGGCGCCTCGGAATCTCGGATCACAGCTGTGTGGGTGCCGGGGTCGTTTGAGCTTCCCCTGGTCGCGGAAAAGCTGGCCAGTTCCGGCAAGTACACCGCCGTGATTGCCTTGGGCGCTGTGATTCAAGGGTCGACGACTCATCACGAGTACATCAACCATGCGACGGCTCAGGGGTTGATGCAAGCGGGGCAACGAACCGGAGTGCCGGTGTTGTTCGGTGTTTTGACCTGTCCCACGATGGAGCAGGCACTCGACCGGGCCGGCGGCAAGGTTGGCAACAAAGGGACCGAAGCCGCCTTGGCAGCGATTGAGTTAATCGATGTCCTGCGCAAGTTACCCTGATCGTGTCCGCAGACTGCGTGTTTCTGCTCCCTTTCGATTCACTTTTCGGTTCCTCTATGTCGCGTCGCAGCAAAGCCCGTGAACTCGTTGTCCAGATGCTGTACCAGGCAGACTGCAACGCCGACCTTCCGAAGACAGTCGTCCATGAGCAGATGCGGGAGCGGATCGTCGATGATCCGGAGATGTTCGAGTTCGCCTGGAAGCTGTATTCGGGGACCATTGATCAGCGGGCGGCGCTGGATCTGAAGATTGAAGAGGTCGCTCAGAACTGGTCTCTGGGACGCATGGCGATTACCGACCGGAATGTCCTGCGTCTGGGCGCATTCGAGTTATTGTTTACGGACGTGCCTCATCGGGTCGCGATTAACGAGGCGGTTGAACTCTCCAAGACGTTCGGGACCAAGGACTCGTCACAATTCGTGAACGGCGTCCTCGACAAACTGGTGCCAGACGAGAAGCGCGCTCAACCCGCCCGTTGGTCTGGCGGACTTCTGCCACCGGACGAGTGATCCTCCAAGTCGCCACGTTGCATGCGAGAATTGTCCTGGTGGCACCAAATTGGCAATCGCCAAACCAACGATGCCGTGTCCGACAAAAACCTATGTCGCGTGGGCTTTAGCCCACGCGCGAGCGTTGTTTTAGGGTCGCGTAGTGACCCGTTAAGGCTTGAAATGGGCGAGGCTCCTGCCGAGCCGCTACTACGATTCGACGTGTCCTCTGGCTCGCGGCTCAGCGGGAGCTTCGCCCTCCCGAACGGGGCTGACTCAATTCCAAAGTATGCTCACTCGTCGCTACCCATCATGGCCTTGATGCACGTCCCAATTCCAATCACGAGGAGGACCGGGGGGTAAAAGTAGATGAATCCAGCCATCCAGCCGACGACGAACCACACAATCGCTCCCACGATCATCAGTCCGCCCTTGATCATCAGCCCCCCATTCATGCCGCCAGAAGAGGATTTGCGGCTCGAACGGCCCCCAGAATAGAGGGACGTTGATTTGGACTTCTTCTTGGTCTTGGGAGGGAGTCCCCTCTGCTTCGAGGGCGGGCGATCATCCTCGTCGAGCTCTTCAAAGAGGTCGTCGTCTGGGACTTCCTCGAAATCGTCGATGACCTCGACGACCGGTGCTGGCTTGCGCGGCCGCGCGGGAGGCGGGGGAGCCGCCTTGGCGAGAGGTGCAACTGATCGGGGAATGGGGGGCGGGGCCTGCCGGGCTGCGGGGGGCTTTGCCACTGGACGCGGAAGTTCTTCCGACTCGGGCTCCGTGGTTTCGATGTCTTGGACCAAAACGCTTCCCTGGCATTTGGGACAGGAAATCTTCTGCCCCAGATACTTGTCTGGGACTCGAATTTTCGAGGTGCAACCAGGACACATGGTCAAGACTTTGGACATCGCTCAACCCCAAGATCAAACCCGAAGAGAAGTCGCTCAAACATAAGCATAAGGAGTCTAATTCGAATCACTGAGAGCTTGCAACCGGGATTCAATTCAAATTCCGGACCGGGCTGATGGGAACCGGAAGGGAGAGCCTCCCCAAACCTTGGCGCAAACCGCTCAGATGGTCGCTCACTTTGGGCTCCGAGAAACTCTCCCGTGTTATTTCTGGCGCAAATCCGACACTCCTCGCCCCAGCCGACAGCCTCTCACGGAGTACATGGCATACGGAGTGAGAGTCCATCGCAACCTCTCGCCCACGGCAGAGGATTGGTACGCAGATTCCGCAGCGCGGCATCGCCGCAACGCAAGTGATCTGCCGCACGCGGACTCTGACAACTCGTCG
>JAYTCW010000420.1:0-42058 GCA_043736295.1 Planctomycetota bacterium
CCGCACCCTCCTGACCCTCCAACCCCGCCCCGGCCCCGAGCCCCCACCCGTCCCCGCGACCCCCTGAACCCCGCCCCGATCCGCCGCCCCCCCCCCTTAAAAGCCCCGTCGCGCACCGGGGAAGTGGGGAAACCTAGGATACGTGGAAAACCATCAATAAAATCAACAGGCCGGTGAGCGAGGGCTGCTACCAACTCGCATCCGAAATCAGGAGGTAGCCTGCGAGCTCTGCTGAGGGCCGAGCTGTCGGAGAGCGTCGAGAGACGTGCGTCCTCGCTGACGCGTCGGGTTGCTGGCCGAACGCGAGCGAGTACAAATACCCGATTGATGAGTGGGCTCGCTTTTTCAGAAACGCTCTCGTCTCAGGTCTCGATTCTTGACATACTTCACAACTCCGACAGACCCGAATCGCCAGTGAGAAGGGCACACCATGCAGTCCAGTCATTTTCAACGAATCAGCCAGGTTCTGGGGCTATTGCTCGGGCTATGGATCGTGGTTCCTCAATCGGTCAGTGCTCAAGCCCGCAATGCCTACGCGGCGGCTCGGGAGCACATGGTGACCGAGCATGTCGCCGCCGAAGGGGTCACCAATCCACGGGTACTTGAGTCGATGCGGGCCGTTCCCCGGCATCAGTTTGTGCGCGAGGAACTGCGGCCGTTTGCGTACAACGACCAGGCCCTCGATCTGGGGCACAAACAAACGATCTCGCCGCCATTCATTGTGGCCTACATGACCGAAGTGATCGATCCGCAACCGACGGATATTGTCCTCGAAATCGGCACGGGCAGCGGGTATCAGGCCGCAGTGCTGTCTGGGCTGGTCAAGGATGTCTACACGATTGAGATCGTCGAGCCGCTCGGCAAGCGCGCCGCCACGACTTTGAAATTGCTGGACTACAAGAATATCCATTGCCGGATTGGGGATGGCTACAAGGGATGGCCCGAACAGGCCCCCTTCGACAAGATTATTGTGACCTGTTCCCCGGAGAACATCCCCGCGCCGCTGGTTGAGCAACTGAAAGAAGGGGGCAAGATGATCATCCCCCTCGGGGAACGCTACCAGCAGGTGTTCCACCTGTTGGAGAAGAAGGACGGCAAGCTGGAGCAGAAGAAGCTGATCCCCACGTTGTTTGTTCCGATGACCGGTCGGTCAGAAGATCTGCGTGCGGTGCTGCCCGATCCCAAGAACCCGAAGATCGTCAATGGCGGGTTTGAGGAGTCGACGTTGCTGGAGGGGCAAGCTGATGGCTGGCATTATCAGCGCCGCGGCACCTTGATGAAAGAGGGGGCACCCGAAGGAAAGCAGTACATTTGCTTTGAGAATCACGAAGCGGGTCGCACCGCTCATGCCCTGCAGGCGGCAGCCATTGATGGCAGTTTGGTGGGAGAACTCGCGTTCAGTTGTCGCGTGAAGTCGAACAACATCCATCAAGGGGCTGCGTCCGGCGAACTGCCGAGTTGTGTGATTCACTTCTTCGACGGACGGCGGGTGCCGATCGGGTCGGTCTCCGTCGGGCCCTGGCTGGCAGATCAGGAGTGGACCCGCATCAGTAAATCCGTTCCCGTTCCCGGTGCCGCACGTGAGATGATTATTCAGGTCGGCCTGAATGGAGCCACCGGGTCCGTGTGCATCGACGCGATGCAGATTCAGGGGGTCTCACGCGTGGGGAAATAGTGATGAACAGCTTGCTCGCACGGCACCCTCTAGCGGTTGGCTTTCCACTTTCGGGTTCATGGGATTGGTCAACAACATGCACCAGGCGGAGCGTCCCCCTGAATACGCCAGGCACAGCTGGCCTTGGCAGTTGTGGTGCTGGTTCTGGGCCTCACCCGCTTCCCTGATGGGACTGATGGCAGGGACGGTGGGCCTGTGTACCGGGGGAAAGGTTCAGAGGATTGGCTCCACCTTGGAGTTCTGGGGCGGAGGGGTGACTGGCCTGATGCAATCTCGCCTCGTTCGGGCCCGGGGGATGACACTGGGGCATGTGATCCTGGGGGTGTCGGAGTCAGCACTGGAGTCGGTCCGCTCACACGAGTGGGTCCATGTCCGGCAATACGAACGCTGGGGACCGCTATTCCTGCCCGCGTATCTACTCTGCTCGGCCGTCCTCTGGCTCAGTGGACGAAATCCCTACTGGGAGAACCCTTTTGAGGTCGAGGCCTACGACGCGGATCGGCGGAGAGAAAAGTGATACCGAGAATCTCTCCCAGTACGGTCGGACCACGAGTGCCGCAAGTCACAATGGATCACTCCTGCAAGTCATGACTTTCCAGGCTTCCTCACACGTTCGCTTCATGGACCTCGGTGGAGCGAGAGGCGCCTCAACCTGAACTTTCGACATTCGTCCCTCCGTACTATTCCATGTCTGAGATCTGCGCACGCTGCGCATCTTTCCGAGGACCGGAGAACCGCTGTGCCTCGAAGGGGTGGCACATCATGGCCCAGAGTGCAAAGGTCGGCTCAACGAGGAATGGCTGACTGCTGACAGCTTCCTCCATCGGTTGTGTCAGAGCCGCGCTGCGACCTGCTGTTTCAGTCGAGATGCACGCTTGGACTCAGGCCTGAGTCGTTGAGCCTGCCGTCTGCGCCTTGATCGGTAACTTCTCATCTGACCAGGAATCGATCACGACAGATTCGACGGTTGCGAATCATCAGCCGAACGAACGAATCGCTTTAGGACCAGATGTGTTGGCCCAATAATCAAGACACAGTGAATCAGCATGAGTACACCCAACCACAAGAATCGGTGGGTCAGCAGAAACGCCAAGACCGGTCCCCGCTCAACCAGCGGCATGGTCCCCTCATCCGGGCCGAAGACCTTGTTGACGTTTCCGGCGGGACAGATCGGACTACTGGTCAATAGATAGGACGCAACCAGTACCAGACACGCCAAGGCACACTGATACCGATACGCCCGTCGATCGTAGCCCCAGCGACAGACCAGCCAGAGCAGCAGGAGGGGGAGCCAGAAGTGAAAGAACGACAGACACCGTACGAACAGTTCTTCCTTGGGATCGAACATATACTCCGTCAGATCAACGACATGCCCGCCAGTCGTCAGCCGTACCAGAAAATCAATCATCCACAGCGTCTGCGGCAGCATGATGCCGACCGCTCCCATACTCGCCAGCAGCGGCCAGGTCCGCCACATCGCAATCAGCGTGGTCGCCAGTGCGATGTCGCAGAAGTACAGAAAGTTCAGCGGTCCATAGGCTGGCCAATACTTGGCGACCAACACGACCACAAACACCGTGAAGGCGATCGTGACGTTGAGAGGAACCGGCCGAGGGACAAGTGGTGAGTTCATGAGTGATTCCCAGTGAGGCCACTCGACAATGCCTTTACTTGCCCGAGATTGCCTCGCTCGCGTTCGCTGGCAATCGCAGCACCATCCCGAGCTTCATCGCGTCCGGATTCTTCAGAGCCACCGGATTGAGATCTATGATTTGGGTATAGCGGGACGACCGGCCCAAGTGGTCTTGGGCGATGGTACTCAGGGTGTCGCCTTCGCCGACGCGGTACATTGGCTCCCCATTGGCATCGACGAAGAAGCCCGACTTCACCGGGGCAGCTGCCTCTTCTTTCGAGACTTTCGCTGTGACCCCGAAGATCAGCTGCTCGTATTTTTGTTCTAGGGTTTCGACCGGTGGGATGATGACCTTCATCCCCGGCTTGATCTTGTCCGGCTTTGGGATACGGCTCTTGTTGTACTCGGCCAGAGCGGCGCTGTAGCGGCCCAGTCGGTAGTGCTTCTTAGAGATCGTCCAGAAATTCTCGCCAGCGGCGACAATGTGGATCTGGTCCTGTGCCCCGAATCCTCCCGCAGGTGGAGCGGCCCCGCGCTCGTTGTACGGCACCACCTCCGCAGCTGCGGTTCGATTGAAGTTGTTGTTCGCGGGCATCCGTTGCGGCTGACCGGCGCGAGTCTTCAGTGGTGCCGGTTCGGTCTCTGGCTCTTCCATCAGGGATGCTTGATCGTCGGGAGTGACCTCAAACCCGGACTCTGCCTGTGGAGCTTCTTCCAGCAGCGGAGCCTCTTCGAGAGCGGGAGTCTGCCCCGGCTCGAAGGGCACAGCTTCCCCCAGTGGAGCCAGCGGCTCGGTGCCTTCGATCGGATCGACTTCGAGTCCCTCACTGGGCACAAGAGCTTGCACTTGACGAATCGGCCGAGCGGGAGCTTCGAGCTCCTCCTCAATCGGTTCAGCCCAGACGGAGTCCGTTGGCACGGGGCGTGGAGTGGCCGGTAGCGGACGAGTGGCGCGAACGCCGATAGGGCGTGGCTTCTTGACGAGGGGCTTCACTGGGCGAGCCACCACTGGCTTCGCGGCAGGGACCTCCTCGATCGAAAAAAGCTCGGTCGGTTCCTCACTCGGCAGAGCGGGAGGAGCCATCGGGGCTTCCGACTCCTGGGCGAAGAGAGTGGGCATCGCGGTTCCGCTCACCCAACCGGCGAGAGCCAGAGCGAGTAGGGAAAGACTCCGGGCGCTGACGCTTCCGGCTCGATGAGGGCGGGGGGACATGAATCCGTTCATGACGTTCTCCTGGATCACTTGCGAATGACGCACCGCAGCTTGGCGGTGCGGCAACGCGGGTTGAGGCGGACCTCGGTGGGACTGGCGACGACGGGTTTCTTGTTGACGAGTTCCCACACCTCCGAATCGCGAAACGCCTGTTTGACGATCCGGTCTTCGAGGGAGTGAAACGTGATCACCACGGCCCGACCGCCGGGACGCAGCACGCTGGGCAGGACGGTGTCGAGGAATCTCGTCAGCTGGTCCAGCTCTCGGTTCACATGAATCCGCAGGGCCTGAAACACGCGGGTGGCCGGGTGGCTGCCCTGTTGTGAGTCGCGGACCTTGAGAACCTTTTCTACGACCGCCACCAACTCGGCAGCTGTCTCCACGGGTTCGAACTTGCGACTGCCGACGATGGCTTGAGCGATGGGCCCCGCGGCGGGCTCCTCACCCCAGTCACGGAAGACGCGGGTGATCTCTTCGACGCTGGCGGTGCGGAGAAACTCCGCAGCGGAGATCCCCGACCGCGTGTCGAACCGCATGTCGAGTGGACCACCGGCGGCGAAGCCAAAGCCGCGCTCGCGGTCGGCCAGTTGATCGGAGGAAAGTCCCAAGTCAACCAGCAGTCGGTCGATCTGAGTCAGTCCGTGTGACTTGAGTACCTCGGGCAGATTGGCGTAGCTCGACTGGACGAGAGAGGAGAGAGGAGAGAGGAGAGCCAGCTTCTCTTCCGCGAAGGCCAGCATCATCGGATCGCGGTCGAGTCCAATGAGCTTGCCGTGGGGGGCGACCTTCGGAGCAATCTTGGAACTGTGCCCGCCCGCTCCGACCGTCCCGTCAACAACAGTCAGTCCAGGCCGCAGATCGAGGTGATCGAGGACTTCGTGCAGGAGAACGGGAAGGTGGATGGAGGATGGGGAGGAAGCCAAGGGCCAAGGGCCTAGGGCCTAGGGCCCGAAGAGGAGAGGGGGAGACGGAGAGACTGCGGGCAAGCATCATTAGAGACATCGGTACAGCAGGACAACGGACCCCTGGCCCTAGGCCCTCGCCCCTAGGCCTCCCGCCTCACTCCACCGTCACGCTCTTCGCCAAATTCCTTGGCCGGTCGACATTGCAGCCCCGCAGGACGGCGATGTGGTAGGCGAGCAGCTGGAGCGGGATGGCTGTCATGAGAGGTTGCAGGTACTCGTCGACATCGGGGACATAGATCACATCGTCGGCGAGATCAGCGATGGTCTCGTCACTCTGACAGGCGATGGCGATGATCGGACCCTTGCGGGCTTTGACCTCTTCGATATTGCTGATGACCTTCGGGTAGATGGCACACTTTGGCACCACGAACACGCTGGGGGTCTCGGGCGAGATCAGCGCGATCGGCCCGTGCTTCATCTCAGCGGCGGGGTAACCCTCGGCATGGATGTAGCTGATTTCTTTGAGCTTGAGCGCCCCTTCCAGTGCGACCGGGAAGTTGTAGAGCCGCCCCATGTAGAGGAAGTTCTCGCGCTGATAATACTTCTCGGCGATCTCCTGGACCGCTTCGTTGCATTGCAGGGCCTTCTCGGCCAGTTCGGGCATGCGGCGCAAGTTGTCGATGATTCGCTTGCCCGCTGAGAACGACAGGTTTCGCATCCGTCCCAGGAACAAGGCCAGCAGAGTCAGCACTGTGACTTGCGAGGTGAATGCCTTGGTCGAGGCGACACCGATCTCCGGACCGGCGTGCAGGTAGATCCCGCCGTCCGCTTCGCGAGCGATCGATGATCCCACCGTATTACACAGAGCCAGCGTCGGCATCCCCTTCCGCTTGCATTCCCGCATCGCCGCCAGAGTGTCAGCTGTCTCGCCCGATTGAGTGATCGCAAAGACCATCGTGCGATCAGTCATCGGCGGGTTGCGGTAACGCAGCTCGCTGGCGTACTCGACTTCCACCGGCAAGCGGGCGAACTCTTCGATCAGATACTCGCCCACCATCCCCGCGTGCCAACTGGTGCCGCAGGCGGTCAGCACGATCCGGTCGATCCGCCTGAGCTGTTGCGGGGTGAGATTCAGTCCGCCGAAGCGAGCCGTGGCCTCGTCGTCGTCGAGCCGACCACGGATAGCGTTCTCGATGGTTTGGGGCTGCTCGAAAATCTCCTTGAGCATGTAGTGCTCGTAGCCGTTCTTGTCGATGTCGGTCGAGACATGATTGAGTGTCTGGATCGAGGGGGACATGCGGCCCGTATCGCGATGCAACAGATCGATCCGCTCCGGCGTGAGGACCGCGATCTCGTGATCAGAAAGGTAGACCACCTCGGTCGTGTAGCCAACCAGCGGGCTGGCATCACTGGCCAGGAAGTGCTCCCCCTTGCCCACGCCCACGACGAGGGGACTGCCGTTACGGGCTCCGATCAGCAGCCCCGGATGGTCGCGGAACATCACTCCCAGGCCGTACGTTCCCTTGAGTTTGCGGAGCGAGACCTCGATGGCCTTCAGGCAGGTCCGCACATCCGTCGGGTCTTCGCCCAGACGAGTCTGCTCTTCGTAATGGTGAGCGATCAGATGCGCCACGACTTCCGTATCGGTGGCTGAACGAAAGGTGTAGCCGAGTTCCATCAACTGATTCTTCAGCGTCTGGTAGTTCTCGATCACCCCGTTATGGACGATAATGACTTCGCCGTTGCCACCGGTGTGCGGGTGCGAGTTCAGGTCGGACGGCTCCCCATGTGTGGCCCAGCGGGTATGCCCGATCCCAGTCGTCCCGAACACCGGCGAAGCGTCCAGCAGATTGCTCAGTTCGACGACCTTGCCGACTCGTTTGCGAACAGCAAATCCTTCTTTGCCAAGTACCGCAATTCCCGAGCTGTCATAGCCCCGATACTCGAGCCGATGTAGCCCCTCCAGCAGGAATTCCTTGACGTCGCGATGACCAACATAGCCGACGATTCCGCACATGGGATGACTTTCGATCGGAGGAACAAGAAAGAGTTGACGCGAATCTGTGCCGTTCGGTCAGATTCTCTCTGGGGCGGGAAGACTGTGTGTGAAGTGGAAGCCGCGAGGCAAAAGCCCGATGGGTCAGGTCCTTGGACTCGCCATGGAGCAATGGCTGAATTCGCCGATTCCCATATCTGACTAGGTAACACAGGAAGAAAGGACAGGTCAATAAGAGCTGACCCCGTAACTGAGTGAGATTCGGATTTGTGTAATTCTGACCAAAATGGGAGCTAGAGGTCAGGAAATCCTCATGCGATCCGTGCGGATCCTGGCACTGCACCTCCTCCCCTGTTCTCGAAATCGGATTCCTCACTCGCATCGATCAGAGATGTTTGCCCGATCTCGTCCCCCCGATTCCCGTGTTCACCTCGCACAAACTGGCCCGACGCCCAGCGCAGCTTCTTCCGGCCTACCCCACCGCAGCTGTGACGACCATCTCGAGGAGATAGCCAGTTGACAGTCCGGCTTGGACACAGGCACGGGAGGGGGCGTGGCCGTCGGGGATCCAGGCGTCCCATTGCTCGTTGAGGATCGCAATCTGTTTGAGGTCCGCAAGATAGATCAGCACTTGCAGTAACCGCATGCGGTCACTGCCGACGAGGGCCAGTCGGGCGTCAATCTGGGCCAGGATCTGAGCGACCTGGCTGTGCATGTCGTGCGACGGGTCATCGGCCACTTCAACGAAGTGGGCGATGCCGTTATGGACGACCGCATCGGACCAGCGGCGGGTAACGCCGTGACGTTGGATGGGGGACATGGTCGGAGTTCCTTTGAGTGTCGAGATTCGAAGTCTTTGGAGTGGAACAGCTCTGCCATTTAGGTTCCTCGTTCCCAAGCTCTGCTTGGGAATGCCTATCCGCGAAGCTCCGCTTCGCCTCGCGTGCCAAACGACTTCCGATCGAATCGGGAAGGTTGTCATGAGATCACGGTGACTCTCAAACTTGATTGCGGCCTGGCGAGAGACGAAGAGTGGTGGTCCCGCGCCCAAGAGGCCGGTTCCACCCTACGGCACAGTCCAGGAAGCAATCCAGTCGGAACCTCACCCTACCGCACTGTTTGCTGATCATCCGTGGAAGCGAGCCACTGTTCGAGCATCTGAATCATCTGTATGGCAATCTCCTCCGGACGGTCTTGAATATATCCATTCTCCGAAAGGTCCAGAGCGTCATCGAACCAATAAGCATCGTCTCTGAGCGGGCCACTGAGAATCGATTTCTCTCTGGCCAGCTTGTACAAGAGCGATGCGACTTGGCGTGGGGGTCGGCGTTTCGACCTCAAGACATTGATGGAATATTCGACCAATTGGCGAATTACTAAGAAGGTATCTACCTCTCCCGGTAATTGGCGAAGCAAGGATGCGATGTCGAGTGGATGAGCTGGCAAGGCCATCGCAATGTCACACAGAACCACATGCGGTTGATCGGATTGAGCAATCTGTTGATCGGCCCAAGCAATCACGTCCGACGCATCGAGAAGCCCGTATTCAAGACAGATGGCCAGAGCCTCTGCCTGTGTTCGTTGATTGACCACTTGTGTCACGTTTTCAAGCTCCGCAAGGAACGCAAGCGAGGAACCATTCACGGCAGGCGTTTGACGCGAATGTCCTTGAAGTACCACCTGCTCATTCCTCTTCCCCAAGCGGAACTGGGACCGAGAGCGTCGTGCGAGTCGCGGAGCGACATCGCCTACGGGCTATCGCCCGATGTTCTGCATCAGCATGCGGCGGTGATTGAGGTATCTGCGCAGCACGGCGTCGAGGTGTTCGTTCGTCCGCACGGTCTCGTGGTCGATCCCTTCGGCGGCGCAGCGGCGGCGGACTTCGTGCAGGAAGGTCTGCATCGCGGCGAGGTATCCTTCACGAAGTGAGCGCGGGTCGCAGACCAGTTGGCCCGTCTCTTCCAACCCCTCGAACTTCGTCACGCCGGAGTAGTTGAAATCGATCTCCTCGGGGTCGAGGACTTGCAGCACCAGCACATCGTGCCCGCGTTTGCGCAGCATCCGCAGCCCCTGGAACAGCCCCTCGCGTGGGACGAACAGGTCGGAGATCAGGATCACCATCCCGCGCTGCGACTTCTCTTGCGCAGCTTGTTTGAGGATCGCTTCCAGGTCGGTCTTCTTGGCCGGGTTCTGTTGGAACAGCACGGAGAGGATCGAGCCGAGATGCGTGTTCGTGCTGCGCGAGGGAGCCTGCGCCCGGATCTGATCATCGAAGGCAGTCAGCGACACGGCGTCCTGTTGCTTCAGTAGTAGATATGTGAGTGCCCCAGCGATCTGGCAGGCATAATCAAACTTGGTCATCGCGCCCGAGCCGAACTGCATCGACTCGCTGATGTCGACCAGCAGTGTGGTACGGAGGTTGGTCTCTTCTTCGAAGAGTTTCAGATAATACTTGTCGGTCTTGGACCAGACCTTCCAGTCGATGCGGCGCACGTCATCGCCGGGGGCATATTCGCGGTGCTGGACGAACTCGATCGATTGCCCGAAGTAGGGGCTGCGGTGCATGCCGGAGAGGAACCCTTCGACGACCTCGCGAGTGAGGATCTCGAGCCGGGAGATGCGGGCCACGACCTCGGGGGGGAGGGTCTTCGGAGAAGCAGCATGTTTCACGGACGATCACCTCGCAGAGAGAGGCGGGGCACGGGCCCCACCGGGAGTTGCGACAATCTATGTTCCCGGATTGAGCCGGGGGTGTCCAGTGGCAGATAGGGAGCTGTCAGTCTTCAGCGCTCAGTAGTCAGCCAGAGTGTGGGTGATCGGCGATTGCACTGGCCTTTACCCTTGAGCTAATGTCGACGACTCCCCCACGTCCGATGTCTCTCAAACCGCTCGGTGTCTGGTTACAGTCTGCCAGAGCGTGGTGAGAACCGGAGTTTGCCATGACCGCAGCGACCGTCTCTCCCCTGTCTTCAGTTGATCGTCAGTCCGGGTGGTCCTGGCGACGCAAGCGGATTGTGATCGCGCTCTGCCTGATCGGCGGCTGCGTGGGAGGGAACTGGTGGCTTGGCCAATCCCCGAAAACGGCGACCGTCACGGTGACTGTGCTGGATGACACCACTCAACAGCCGATTCCGAATGTGATCGTTCTTTTAGCTCGTAATCCCATGCAGGCCCCTCGCTTCCTGCCGTTATGGATGCGGGGGCTTTACCCCTTTAGTCAATCTGAGCAGGCCACTACTGATGCGGCTGGGCAGGCGACTTTTCAGTGTCCAGATCTCAAGGATCTCAACGCCCGGATGCGCTATCAAATGCCGTTCGTGCTTCCGCCCCAGAAACCAACACCCGCACTGAGTCCTCTGATGATTACCAAGATACATGGTACGATCTTCCACAGCGACCAGATTGTGATTTGGTTGGGAATACCGACTGCTCCCACCGCTCTGCCAATTCCCTTGCCTCCCGGAGCAGCGAATCTGCCACAGGCCAAGGTGCAAGTACCCCCACAGGGCGAGTCGGAACGCTAGAGCTGTGTGAATGCGTATCGGTCTGCCAGGTCGGAGAGACGTTCACCGTACAGATCGGGGCGGAGAGGGAGAAGCAGACGTATCGCTGCCGGTAGAACGGAATTTATTCCGTTCTCTGCCGCTGGAACGGAATAAATTCCGTTCTACGTCAACTCCCATTGACCGCTGAATTCGCTCGCGGGTAGCCTAGCGGGTTATGTCCACGACTCCTCCACGTCCGATGTCTCACAAACCGCTCGGTGACTGGTTACAGTCGACCGTTGTGTGGGGAATTGTGCCGGGGTGGTTGCTGTCGCTGGTGATGCATGCGGTGATGTTCGTGTCGCTGGTCACGCTGACGCAGATGCCGAGCTGTCGCGGGGATTACAGCGGCGAGAATGGCACCGGGTTTCGCGAGATCGGGCTGCGGGCGCGCGAGGACGGAGATGGGCAGGAGGGCGGGCCGGGGACTGCTCCCGGTGCCAGCGGTGAGGGGGCCGAGTCGGCGGAGGCTGTCGCTGTGCCGCAGCTGTCAGTGCCGGGCCAAGTTGCACCTCTCACCACTTCGGACGGGCCACCGGTGCCGCTGAGCTTGCCGAATGTGGCGAACACGCCGAAGGTCATTGGCTTGGGTGGACCGCCTCCGCTGAGCGGCTTGGGAGGGGCGACTTCAGCCACCGGCTCTTCGCAGGGTTCGGCTGCCTCGGGAGTGCAGGGCGGGGGATCCCCCGGCTCGCGCGGCGGGGGCGGGATCAACGGGGGCAACGGAACCGGTGCAGGGCAGACCTCGCTCTTTGGGGTCAACGACGCGGGCAAGAAGTTCGTGTACGTCATCGACCGCTCATTCAGCATGGAGGAGCACGGAGCGTTTCGTGCCGCGAAGGCGGAACTCCTCACCAGCCTCAGCCGCCTCACCGAAGTCCAGCAGTTTCAGGTGATCTTCTACAACAACGCCCCACTAGTGCTGGCCACTCGGGAGGACCGGTTCCCGATGTTTTTCGGAACTGATGCTCAGCGGCTGCAGGTCAGTGAGCAGATTCGGTCGGTCAGCCCGGACGGCGGCACCCGCCACATGCCCGCGATTCAGGAAGCCCTGAAATACAACCCGGACGTGATCTTCCTACTGACCGACGGAGCAGAGCCCGCCCTCAGCAAAACCGACCTCGACTCGCTCAAGGTTCGCAACCGCCTGGGCACCCGCATCCACTGCATTGAGTTCGGGACGGGGGAACCGGCGACCACCGCAGCTGGCCAGCCCGTGTCGAACTTCCTGATGAAACTCGCCGCCCAGAACAGCGGGAAGTACACGTATCGGAATGTGAAGACGTTGGGGGAGTGAGCGGCTCGGCGCTAGCCGCCGGTTCCCCTGAGCGTGACCCAACCAGAAAATACAATTCCCACCAGCCACGTCCCAGGGAACCGGCGGCTCGCGCCGGGCCGCTCACGAACGCAGCCGTGCCTGTTGTCCAACTCCCTGATAGAATCCTTGGCAGGTGTTCCGGTTCGTATTTCCAACGGGTGTGCGGTTCGATGCGTGTGGTCCTGGCGATGAGCGGGGGGGTGGATAGCTCGGCTTCGGCCTGGTTGCTGAAGCAACAGGGGCACGAGGTGATTGGGCTATTCATGCGCTCCGGCGTCGCCGACGAACCAACGTGCGAGGTCGGCTCGTTGCCGATCGTCTCGCTGAAGCCGCATCATCAGGGGTGCTGTAGCGCGGGGGATGCCGCCGATGCGCGGCGGGTGGCGGATTCGCTCGACATCCCGTTTCATGCCCTGAACTTTCAGGATGCGTTCGGCAAGATTAAGGACTACTTCGCGGACGAGTACCTCGCCGGGCGGACGCCGAACCCGTGCGTGATGTGCAACATCTGGCTGAAGTTCGGCAAGCTGTGGGAGTTCGCCCAGGAGGTCGGGGCCGACTGCATTGCCAGCGGACACTACGCCCAGCTGAAGGATGTGGGCGAAGACCAGCCGGGTCTGTTCCGGGGTCTCGATGCGGACAAGGACCAGTCGTACGTGCTGTTCGGGATCGAGCGTGAGATCCTCAAGCATGTGATCTATCCGGTTGGCGGGTACACCAAACCGGCGATCCGCGAGATGTCTCGGCAGGCCGGGATTCAAACAGCTGACAAGCCCGACTCGCAGGAAATCTGCTTTATCCCCGATAACGATTACGCCGGTTTTCTGACGCGCTATCGTGGGGAGCAGGACTTGGCGGGCGAACTGGTCGACACGAGCGGCAAGGTACTCGGCCAGCACAGCGGGTTCCAGCAATTCACGATTGGCCAGCGCAAGGGACTCGGCGTAGCGTTCGGCGAGCCGAGGTTCGTCGTGCGGATCGAGCCGGAGACGCACCGCGTGGTGATCGGGACGAAGACCGACCTGGGGCGCTCATCACTCGATGCGGATCGACTCAACTGGCTGGTCGCTGAACCGCCGACCGAGGTCCGCTGCACCGCACAGATTCGCTATCAACACACGCCGGGGCCTTGCACGGTGACAATGACGGGTGACGACCAGATTCACGTCGAGTTCGACGAACCGCAAACGGGCGTCGCACCGGGGCAGGCTCTCGTGATGTATGACGGCGAGCGCGTGATCGGCGGCGGCTGGATTCGGTGATAGCGAGCGGCCCGTGATGGCTGACCAGTAGAACGGACTCCTAGTGTCCCGTCCAGGCTCAGAATTGGGGTTGAGCCAGGCCCGTCCGGGAGGGCGAAGCTCCTGCTGAGCCGCGAGCCAGGGGACACGCTGTCTGGTAGATGCGGCTCGGCAGGAGCCTCGCCCTCCCGCAGAGAGGCGAACCCCAAAATCAAGCCTTGACCGGGCCCTAGGTCCGTTCCGCCCGGACCTAGGGGTCCAGGCTACGGGAAATTTCCACTGCCCGCTCGCCTACAGATTTCTCATTTGGAAAGACCATCATCCCGCGCATGTGGCTCGGCAGGAGCCTCGCCCTCCCCATTCCGCGGATTCACAAACTGGCCAGACCACACCACAATCACGGCCATGATTGACACTCGCTGAAGGCCCACTTAGGCTCAATCGTCTGGTTGTCACTGTTTCCCGTTGGAGAGTCGGACCATGCCGTTGCGTGTCGAGTTTGCTGTGATATCCGCACTGGTCGCGATGTGCCTCTTGATGAGTGAGCCGGAACAAGCTCACGGTGAGGACAACCCAGCTGCGGCCACTCCTCGCACTTACGAGAAGAAAACGGTCGAAGGCTGGACGGTCCAGGTCGAAACCTCGCTCCTCAAAGACTGCCCCGCAGAAACGGAACTCGCGCTGAAACTCCTCCAGCAACAGCTGCAAGAGGTGGTCAAGGTCGTCCCGGCCCCGGCGGTCGAGAAGCTGCGCGTGGTGACGTTGTGGTTCTCGCCCCTCTATCCCGGCGTACGCGCGAGTGCCGAGTATCATCCGGGGCGGCAATGGCTGGTCGACCAGAAGCGGAATCCCGAGATGGTCAAGGGGGTCGAGTTCACGAACATCAAGACGTTCGAGAAGGAACTCGACCGGATGCCGAACTTTGCTTTGCATGAGCTGGCCCATGCCTACCACGACCAGGTATTCGGGTTCGACAATGACGACATTGCGAGTGCCTACGCCCACGCCAAAGACAGCCAGTCGTACGACAACGTCGAACGCTGGAGCGGCACCGGCATCCCGATCCGGCGCGAGAAGGCGTACGCCATGACCAACCCGATGGAGTATTTCGCGGAGACCTCGGAGGCGTTCTTTACTCGCAATGACTTCTACCCATTCAATCACGAGGAGCTGCTCAAGCACGATCCGGAGATGGAGAAGCTGTTGACCAAGGTCTGGGGCGTCGTGCGGACCGCTCCGGCGACATCCCCGTAACGGACGCCGCAGACTTTCGCCGCCCCTCCGAATCGCGAGTTTCCCCTCGGTCCCAAGCTCCCGCTTGGGACCGAGGGGTTTCATCGGGGTCGCTCGCTTGCATCGCAAGTCAGCTCCCGGCATGTTACGAGCTTCTCCCCCGTCATTGCCTCCCACGGAACCCCGTCTCATGGCCCAAGAACTGAACTTCAAGCAGGAACTGACCGCGTGCTTCGGGCAACCGGTCGCGGAGAACCCCACGCAGGTGATGATGGAGGCGGCCTACCGGCATCACGGTCTCGACTGGAGGTATCTGACGATTGAAGTCGCCCCGAACGACCTGTGTGGGGCCGTCCAAGGAGCCCGCGTGATGGGGTTTCGCGGGTTCAACTGCACGATCCCGCACAAGGTCGCGGTGATCCAGCACCTCGACGGGTTAGGGGAATCGGCCTCGTTGATGGGGGCAGTGAACTGCGTCGTGCGGCGGGGGGACAAACTGATCGGCGAGAACACCGATGGCAAGGGGTTCGTGAAGTCGTTGCGGGAACTGGTCGACCCGACCGGCAAGCATGTCGTGATGTTTGGAGCCGGGGGTGCCGCGCGGGCGATTGGGGTCGAGGTGGCCTTGGCCGGGGCGACGAAGATCACCTTGGTGAATCGTTCCACGCGGCGGGGCGAAGAACTCGCCCAGCTGCTGACCGACCGGGTGCAGGTCGACGTGAATTTTGTGCCGTGGGACCAGACGTACAAGGTTCCCGAAGGAGCCGACATTCTGATCAACGCGACCTCGATCGGGCTCTACCCGGACATCGACGCGCGGCTCGATCTGGATGTGAGTACGCTGCGGGCCGGGATGGTCGTGGCCGATGTGATTCCGAATCCGCCCAAGACACACCTGGTGCGAGATGCCCTGGCCCGAAAGTGCCAGGTGATCGACGGGCTAGGAATGCTCGTCAACCAGGGAATCATTGGCGTCGAGTACTGGACCGAGTCCACGACCGGGAAACGGATCAGTCCCGAGGCGGGGGTGATGCGGCAGGCATTGGAAGCGGTGTTTGGGGCGTGAGCGATGCTCCGCTTCGCAGAGCCTTCGCGTCGCAGCTAAACGGGCTTTCAGTCATTTCGGAATTCGCATGATCCGGCGGCACTGCTTTTGCGTTCCCAAAAGATCGGGCGAATCGGACGGCTACGGGCCATCGCGTCTCGCCTCGTTACTCCTCAATGCGTAAGATGCGCCATGATGAAGTTCTGAATCCGTTGGGTGGCCGATGTGGCGAGGGCATGCTGCGTTCGGCTGGGAGGTTCCGCCATGCCGTACTTCAGCCGGCTGACCGAAATTGTGACCTGCAACCTGACGGCCCTCCTCGACGGAGCTGTCGACCGCGACGCCACTCTCGAAGAGATCATCGGCGAGATGCAGGAGGGGATTACCGGAGCCCAGCGAAGCGTCCGCACGGCGGGCAATAAAGTCGCCGAGATCGAATGTCAGCTCTCGGAACAGCTGATCCAGGGTGGGGAGTGTATGAGCCGCGCCCGGCAGGCTCTTGAAAACGACCGGGAAGACCTCGCGCGGCAGGCTCTCTCCCAGAAAAAAGAGGTCGAGAACTTGATCGCTGGGCTGGAACAACAGCTGCACGCGGCCGTCTCGACGCGTGATCACTTGAAGACCACGCTGCACGCTCTGGAGGCTCGCTTGGCCGACGCTCAGCGTCGCCGCACCGCACCTCCGGCAGATGCCCCTACGCTGATGTATCGCGAAGAAACAATTCTGATCGCATCGTATGAAAGTAGCGTTGACGATGAACTCGCCGCCCTCCGCCGAGAAATGCGCGGGGGGTAGGGACTCACTCCGGTCCAGCGTCTCGAGAGAATAAATCGTCTCCGCTGCGCATCCCAGAACGGGGGCGAGCGTCTCGTCAGCCTCAGATCGAACTTACCTGCGGAGTCGTGAACGTGCGTCGATTGAACTTCTCCTGCCGACTCTTGATCTGCTTGTGTGTTCTAGGGGCTGGGGTGGGGCGACCTGCTCAATCCGCCGAGAAGCCGCATGTGGTGATCTTTTACGCCGATGACCTCGGCTGGGGAGAACTCGGGTGTCAGGGGAACCCGGAAATCCCGACACCGCACATCGACTCCATCGCTCTGAACGGTGTCCGGTTTACCCAGGGGTACGTCGCCGCCACCTATTGCAGCCCCTCACGGGCCGGGCTGATGACGGGCAAGTACCCCACCCGATTCGGGCATGAGTTCAACACGATTGCCAGTGCCAAGACAGGTTTGAGTCTGAAAGAGACCACGATCGCCGACCGGTTGAAGGGAGCGGGGTACGCCACGGTCTGTATCGGCAAATGGCATCTCGGGGCGGGGATGGACTACCGCCCGACTCTTCGCGGCTTCGAGCAGTTCTACGGAACGCTCGCCAATACGCCGTTCTTTCACCCCACTCAGTTCGTCGACTCTCGCACCTCTCAGGAAGTGCAGAAGATCACCGACGACAAGTTCTACACCACCGATGCTTACGCGGACCGGGCGGTGGAGTGGCTGGAAGAGAACAAGTCGATGCCGATGTTTCTGTACTTGCCGTTCAATGCCCAACATGCCCCGCTGGAAGCGTCTCCGAAGTACCTCGACCGCTTCCCGAACATCACCGACCCCAAACGCAAATTGTTCGCGGCCATGATGTCCGGAATGGATGATGCCATCGGGCGCGTGCTGGGCAAGGTGCGTGAGCTCGGCCAGGAAGAGAACACACTCGTATTCTTCATCGCCGATAACGGCGGACCGACGCAGAGTACGACCTCGCAGAACGGCGGACTGCGGGGCTTTAAAATGACGACTTTTGAAGGCGGCCCGCGAGTCCCGTTCCTCGCCCAGTGGAAGGGAAAGATCCCCGCTGGCACCGTCTATGACCACCCCGTCATCAACCTCGATGTCCTTCCCACGGCCCTGACAGCTGCCGGAGGCACGGTCGATCCGGCGTGGAAGTTGGATGGTGTCGACCTGCTGCCGTACGTGACGGGAGGGAACAAGGCTCTCCCGCATGAGACGTTGTACTGGCGGTTCTCTCCCCAGTGGGCGGTCCGCCACGGGGACATGAAGCTGGTTGTTGCCAACGGCGGGTCGGGGAAGCCGGAGCTGTATGATCTCGCCGCCGACCGGGCCGAGTCGAACGACCTCGCCGTTGCTCAGCCTGAAACCGTGAAGCAATTACAGGCGTTATACGACACTTGGAATGCTGAGCAGATCGAAGCTACCGTTCCGAACAGTCAGCCGAAGGCAAATCCCGCAAAGGCGAAGGCCGCGAAGAAGAAAAAGCAGGCGGCTGCGGTGCCGTAGTGATGGGCCGGTGAGGGAAGTCGTATTCCCAAGCGAGTGAATCACCGGTGCCAGCCCGGATGGCGTGACACCGAGGGATGTGTCCCTTACGTCATCGACATCCACTTTCCCAGAATCAAACCGGGGATGACGAGGCACGCCGTCGCAGCGGCGTAGTTCATGCCGGGGTCGCCGAGTTTGAAGTAGATGCACGTGGCGTCGAGCATGATGACCGACAGCAGCATCATCTTGACTCCTGACTGCACGTACTGCGGTTCGGGCGATTCAATCGCCAGGACGATGCGGCGGTTGATAGTCAGAGCGATCATGCCGAGAATCAGTAGGACCATCTTCGGGTTGGGAACGCCGCCGCCGCCAGCGAAGAAGCCAAACCGGGCCGTCTCGCCGCTGATCCAAGTCGCCAGACCGAGTAAGCCGCAGTTGAGAAGCACCGCGCCTAGGATCAGCATGAACCGCTTCGAAGTAACAGCCTCGGTCCGGGCGAAGCACGTCACGCCGACGATGTAGACACCCAGACTCACCGCGACCCACCACTGCGGGAACTGCCACGCCGAAGCGAACCGCTCCCCGGCGGTACTCGCCCCGAGGATGACGTTCAATGACCGACACCCTCCCATGAAGAGCGGCCCCAGGGGTGTCTTCTTCAGCACGCCGTCATAGAGGAAGATGCACGCGGTCAGCATCCCCGCGACCGCCAGACTCCTCCACCCCGCAGCTGCGGCGCAGGCCAGTCCGATCATGGTGAGCAGACTGGCGAATGTGATTGCCGCTTTGAGTGACACACGCCCCGAAGGGATCGGTCGCTTCGGGCGTTCTTGGGCGTCTTGCTCCCGGTCAAAGATGTCGTTCCAGACCATCCCGGACAGATAGAGCCCGGCGGAAGCTCCCAGTAGGAGGGCCAGCTGCCACACTGGCTCGATCGTGGAATGCGTGAGCAGATAGCCCAGCATGATGTCGGCCAGCGCCGTGAACACGGCGGGAAGACGACACAACTGACAGTATGCGCGAAGGGTGGACATGATTCAGGCAGCTCCGCTCGTCTGGCGAATTCGCCGTTCCCAGAAGAAGACGACGTTGCCCAACCCAATCAGAAAGATCATGACGAGATGGGCAATCGCCTGCGGACCCATGCGGCTGCGGGCATCGCCAAAGCGGGGATCATTGGGGTTGTCCTTCAGATAGTTGTCGACGACGAGTTGTTCGTACTCGGCAGCCCCCTTGATCCCGACCAATAGCCCGCTGAGTTGCTCAGGGATATAGGGAAACAGCAGCGGAGCCTGGACCCCGGTGCAGCCGCCAACCAGAGTGAGTTTGTTCTTGTAGGGGGTGACTGCGTACTGCACCCACTCTTTCGTACCGGGGTAGGAGCCGCTGATGTTCACGATCAGCTTCATATCTTGCACACTCTTCACGTCACGGCACATGGGAATTTGGTCGATGTTGATACCCCGCGCATCGGTGGTGTAGAGCCCGCGCAGGTTGGTGATGATGACCTTGATGACCCCTTCGTTGCCCGACTTAAAGCCGAGGTTCACGTAGTCCGCGCCATAGACCAGATCGGGATAGTCGGGGACGATGACATCACTGATGGCCTTCTCGATCATCTGCGGGCCGAGTGGTAGCAGCGTAATGAAATAGAGTTTGACCTTCTTGGCCGCGCAGTGTTTGGCGAAGGCCCGCGACATCGGGCTGAGTTCCCCTTCGGTCGAGGGGTCGTAGTCCCAGGCCATTAGCACCTTGTCCCCCGGCTGGAGCTTCTCGATCTCGTTGAACACATCTTGCGAGAACTGGCCCGGCGTCTCTGCGAACTTCAGTTGAGCCAATGTCGGGACCGCGACCGCCACTGCCATCAGCAGGAAGATCCAGCGGCGATCAAGTGTCTGAAGGAAGTGGAGCATGTGCAAGAACGTTGAGAGTTGAGAGTTGAGGGTTGAGGGTTGAGGGACCGGAGAAACACCTTTTAGCCGCGACGCGAAGGCTTTGCGCAGCGGAGCGCAGTGCCCCTCAATCATCTGAGCCGAGATAAGACCGATCAATCCCCAGCAGCACTTTGAGACTGGTCGAAGCGATCCCGAGAGCGATGCCAATCATGATGGCCCGATTGCCGGCTGTGTTGAAGACACTCATCACGAAGGCGTAAATTCGGTCCATACCCAGCAGCGAGTCATCGGGCAAAGTGACCTGGACAGATCCCGCGAACATGGTGGCCCGGAACAGGATAATGAGGGCGGTCCCCAGCAGGAGTGTGGCTTCGAGGTTCTTGGCTCGGAAGGCCCGGAAGGCCGCTGAGGCCACGTAAAACGCCAGCAGAGCGAAGGTCGTCGTCATCAACGGTTGCAGCACCCACAGGTACATCCAGTCGAACGGCGTCCCCGATTCGGCGTAATCGCCCGACCACGGATACAGGTTCGTGTGAGCCTGCACATACAGATCACCGACCGCCCGGCGCCAGGCATATTGTGCCCGGGCATCGGCCAGTAGCCAGTCTCGTTGAGTCTTGGCCAGTGGACCCGCCTTGAGCAGTTCGATGCAGAGGGCTTTGTTGCGATCACCGATCGTGGGGAGTTGTTCCAGAAACGACTCGACGGCGGCCATTCGCGGCTGCGACAAGTTCGCCTTCTGAAGGCTCTCGATCAGCACTGAAGCAGTGCTCTCCGGTTGATTCTGGAAGGCCAGCAGCCAGCCCTTCTGCTCGTCACTCATCGGCTCCAGTGTGCCAGTGGCGGGCAACTCACGCTGGAGATCGGTCACGCCGGATTTCTGCTCCTCCAGCAACTGGCAGCTGGTCTTGCTCCCCGCCTTCGGGGCACCAGTGCCTTCGAGGACTTGAATGAACAGCTCCATCTGCCACAGACCATTGCAGTACCGATTGAAGGCTTGCAGCTGCGGCTCGGTGAGCGGGCTGCCGTGGGATTCCAACTCGCGGCGAAGAGCCAATCGAGCGGCCTCATCCAGCGGCTTTGCGAGGGTGTAGTGGCACGCCGAACGTGCCAGTTGATCTCGCAATGCAGGGGAGACCGGGCCGGTGACTTGGACTCCATTCACTGAGGTCGCGACCACTCCCTTCAGCGAGTCCGGGACACGGAAGGTCGCGGGCGGTGGGGTTTGGATCGTATGCACCATGCGTGAGGCGGTGGCCAACTGGGCGATGGCCGTAGTGACCTCTGGTCGCGGTGGAAACAGTGCTGCAAGGGCCTGCTCATCCTGGGGCGACATCACACCGCGAAAGGCGAGCTTGTCATGGTCGGCCAGATGCCGGACCTTCCCACGCAGGTCAACGGGCGGCTGAGCCTTCTCGCTCAGCTTCTCGCACGAGCACCGCCAGGCGAGTTCGTCATCCAACGTGTCCAGCGATTCGGACTGCGAACCATCGGCCCAGCCTCGGAAGTGCAATTGACCCTCCGCAATTCGCAGCTGTCGTTGGACCGCAGCGGGGATCGGGTTGGAAGAGGCACTCTCTCGCAATTGGCCGCTGGTGGAAGACTCGGGCATCCATTCCAGTGGGAAGTGGACCACCGATTCGCCGTGGAACTCGGTGCTGGGAGAGGGGTGGCTGCCGAACTTGAACAGTCCCAAGAACAGCATCAGCAAGAATACGCCGAGCGTGACCGCTGAGAAGCCCCAGCCCTTTTTGCGATCGCTGATCGTCTTGAGGTGGACCTTGAACAGGTTGCCACCGCCGAGGATGAACGCGATCGCGGCGAGGATATCAAACCAGATCGACGCGACCTCTCCCCACGATTCGAACGCGGGAATGAAGAACGCCACCACGAGCACGATGCCGCCAAACGCAGTAATCAGCAGTGGGATCGTGCGCTTCATGGAGAGGGTTGGTCCGTGGTTCGCGGGACATCAGGTCGTGATTGTGGCGTCTGGAGATCGTCGCGACCAGCGAGCGGCCGGGCCGCTCATGGAGTCACGGGCGGAAAGCCTCGCGACTGCGTCCGCACCTCCACTCCGTCCTGCATCTCGACAATGAGTGCCGAGCAGTTGAGGTGCGTCTCGATCCATGGGATGCCCGCTTTGGAACCCAGAACATTCACCGCTGTGGCGTAGCTGTCGGCCTGCCAGCCGGTGGGGGCGATGACGGTGGTGCTGCTGCGACGGGTCAGGCCGAGACCGGTCTGGGGGTCGACGATGTGGGAGTAGCGCTGGCCCTCGATCTCGACGAACTGTCTGGCATCGCCCGAGGTGGTGATGGCGGCGTTTCTGAGAAGGATGGTGCGTGAACCGGGTTCAGTTGCTCCCCCCGAGAGGCCCGCCACCGTCACGGTCCACCCCTCACGGTCCGGCGGGGGATCGCCGACCAGCACGTCACCGCTGGCATCAATCAACACTCGTGGCAGTCCGTGCGACTGTAAGATCCGCATCGCTTCGTCGCAGGCATACCCAGCTGCGATCCCGCCCAGATCGAGTTGCATGCCGTCGCGATTCAGCTCCGCACTGCGGGCCAGCGGGTCGAGATGAACCGCTTCCCAACCGATCCGGTCGCGGGCCTCCTTCAGCAACTTCGGCGGCGGCAGTGTTTTCGTCCGACGAGCTGTCCGCCACAGTTGAATGACTGGACCGACTGTGACATCGAATGCCCCTCCGGTCTCTCGCGAGAGTTCCAGCGAGTGATCGAGCACCTCGTACAACTCGGGACTGAGCCGGACCGGCTTGCCGGGGCCGGAGTGCTCGCACAGCTGGGACAACTCGCTCTCGGTGTGGTAGTCGCTCATCACGCGGTCGAGTTGCCGAACGCGGGCTTCGACCTGCTCCAACGCTCGGGCGACAGTCCGCTCATCCGGGGCATAGACGACGAGGTGGTACTTCATCCCCATCGCGACGAAGTCGTACTCATAGCGGTGCAGTGGCAATCGCTCGGCAGCGGGCGCTGGGGGAGGCCGGTCGTCTGCGGCTCGGCACGTCGAGAGATGATTTAAAGCCTTCGACCGATCATCCGGCCCCGAGTGTGAGGTCCATTCTTCTAGGCATTCGGCGTGACCAATCTCAACAGACACAACTGGGGGGGAAGAGACTAGTGCCCCGTCAACACTAAGTCTTGGGTTTGAGCAAAGCCCGGGCCGGGAGGGCGAAGCTCCTGCTGAGCCGCGAGCCAGGGGACGCGTCATTTCGCGGTAGCGGCTCGGCGGGAGCCTCGCCCTCCCGAGGGTGACGAACTCCCAATTCAAGCGTTGACAAGGAACTAGGGTGAGGGGGCCACTCTGAATCTCAAGCCCCCTCACCCCGGCCCTCTCCCCCCCAGTCACCCGTTCAACGAAAGCCGTGCCGATTGTGGGGGAGAGGGAGCAGAGGTTGGTAGAAGTCCACGGCGTCAGGAATACGCTGATCCCCAACACACACGTTTGGAACCAAGCGACATGACCAAATGCGATCCGCATACTATTCCCTCGCCGCCTCTTCGGGCGGCGCTTCGGCTCCACACCGCAGCACGCACCGAAACCCGATGTCAGCTGCGGGCTTGGTCATGCTGTGGCTGCCACGAGACCAGAGTTCCCAGCGATCATTGCTGCCGCGAACGACGCGCTCACCATTGCTGGCTTTTTTGGGCCCGGTCCAGTTATGTGCGGGTGAGCCGTCTTTGCTTTTGGCTTCGGCATAGGCGGCGTTGTGATACCAATCGGTACACCATTCGCGAGCGTTCCCTGCCAAATCCATCACGCCGTAGCGGCTGCGATCATGGGGGTAAGTGCCGACAGGGCTGATCTGACCGAGGTGGCGTGCCGTGTGCCAGATGACGCGGTCATCGCCCCAGGGATAGCCGCCAGCGTCGGGACCACGTCCGGCCTTCTCCCATTCGGCTTCGGTGGGAAGTGCTTTCTTGGCCCACTTGCAGTAGTTGGCTGCGTCCTTCCAGGAGAGCTGAACCACGGGATGGTTGGGATTCCCATTGAGCGGGACTGGTGTCGTGGGGCCTCCGTCTTTGCCGGACAGGGCCGCTTTGAACTTGGCATATTCTCCAATGGTGACTTCCGTCACATCAATGTAATAGGTGTCGAGTGACATCGGATGCGCGGGTGTCGCGTCTGCGGTGCCGCTGTCCGTGCCCTGAGTGAATAGCCCCGAGGGGACACAGGCCATTTCCTTGCCATCGACCTCGCCGCGAATTCGTCGGGGCCAGCCTGTCTCGGTGTAGCCATCGCGCGGGATGGCCGCGAATCCCTCGGGGAGGGTGCGGGCCTCGGATGGGCCGATGATCGCCGGTTGCTCGACCGACAGCACGGACCCCTCGGGGCTGGCGGCATTGACAAAGAACAGCTGACTCGCGGGCGTCTGCGTGTCGACGGTGAAATTCTGCGTGTCCTCGGCGAGATCGAACAGCTGCTCCGGAGGCCCGGCATCCGGGGTGGGCTTGGCAACGGTCGCCTTCGGCTGGGAGGGCTGGGCCCCTCCGTTGGCACCCGGCTCGCGACGGACCGCCACTGTAGGAGGTGGTGCGGACACGGTCGCCGGCGGCGCAGACGGGTTCTCCGGTGGCCCTCCGGAGTTTCCCCCACAACCGCTGGCCCCCAGCAGTAAACCGCACACGGTCGAGATCACCCATCGATGCATGACCATCATTCCCGAGAGGTAAGGCAGAGTGTTTTGAGTCTGTCTGCCGCTCGACTCATGATAACAAACCGACCGAGTTTCGCATGAGAATCTCTCTCCGAGTGAGAGATTAAGGGCGTGTAATCAGAAGAGCATGCAGTTGCTTCCTCTCTGCCACCTTCTCCTCCTCAGTGGGGTCCACGTCGAAGGCAAGGCCGATTGTGGGGGGGAGGGGGCAGGAACTGGCCGCTGCCGACTTTTGTGATGCACACTCGTCAGTATTTTGCCCAGCTCGACCTGGACGATTGATTCGTACCACAGGGATCACAGCGCGGCATAGCCGCAACCAACGGAGATGTCATCAGCCATCAGCCAGAAACCCACTCCTCATCAAGCCGACCTCTGCACCCCAACGGGGTCACACATCACAGCCCAGGGTCGCGACCACCGGGAGCGCACCCTGGGTCAACCCGCCCAGATCGAGCTACCGACCGCCGCGCTGGCGAGCCATAAACTTGGCTTGTTCGATCTCGACATCGGCGAGTGGGCCAAAGGCGGCTTCGAATTCGGCGACTCGCTGGTCCGGAGTGTCCCACTTCATCGGGGGCTTGGCGGTCAGCTGACTGAGATAGCGGTTGTACTTTTCCTTCTGCGTGCGGAGCAGAAAGAAGTGCAAGGCCCACGCCTCGGCATAGGCGTCGACCGCCAGCTGGGGATCGCGGAAGCGGTCATCAGTGGCGAGGAGCGAGCGGATCTCCGGCGGTCGCTGTTTCGCCAAAGTTCGGTAACGATCCAGCCGGACCGGGTTGATCTGGCCGATCGTGCGCCAGCCCGAGCGAGCTTCCAAATCGGGGGTCTCGAAGTACATGGCCAGCCCCTCCGAGAACCAGACAGGGTTGTCGGCATACCGCGTCTGCAAACCGATGTTGAACGACAGCTGGTGGACCGCCTCGTGGATGACCGTGGCGATGTTTCCGGGGTTGCGCAGGGCCGGTTTCTGGATGTCAGCTGCGGTGCGGTTCTGGCCAGCTCCGTGGGTGGACTGGTCGAATAATACCATGCGGTTGGTCCGCGAGGAGAAGTAACCTTGAGCGGCCCCGACGACCCCGCCAGCGTCGGTGACTTGGAAGTGTTGATACTGTTTTTGAGTGGCAAACGCGATGGCCACAAGCGGTCTTTCGGGGGCCTCTAAGCCCGGCAGGCGGTCCTTCCAAAACTTCTGGAACCCGGTGTGCAGTCTCTCGAAGAGTTGCCCGCACCACTCGCCGTAACCTCGCCCAGCGTTCGTGCAGATGAGGTAATGCGGCGTGCGGACGATCTCGAAGTCCTCACCGAATTCGGCTTGGAGGGAGGAGGTCAGCTCGTCGATGGTCATCGCCGTAAAGGGGGCGTTGAGAGTCTCGATCACGGGGGTCTGGCTCGCGGTGATCGGCCAGAGAGTCCCTTGCCGGTCTTCGAGCAGCAGACCACCGTCTTGAGCCTGAACCCGGACCCGACCTTCGACGGTCTTCTCGATCACGGGCGGTGTGGAGGCGGGAGGTTCAGAGGTGCCCAGGACGCGATAGCGAACATTCACCAACGGCTCCTCAGCTGCGTGCAGAGGCATTGACGAGAACAACACAGCTCCCATGGCAACAAGCACTGCCAGGACTTGTCTGGTTCCCCAAGTGCGACACCGGTCGGACCGTACGCTCGTCGATTTCCAGGCAGGGGCAATCCCTTGACCCCACTCTCTCTCCGTTGGCGTAGACGGAAGGGCAGGGCTGGTTATGTAGAGCGGGGGCCGGAAGTTTGAGGACAGCTGCGGAACTCCTTCGTCACGTTCGGAACACCTTCCCCCACGAAGAGAGGTCGCTGCCCAAGCATCTTCAGGGATTTGAAGGGATGAGTTCAAGCCACCAATTCCCTGGGGCGAGTTCGGGTGACTGATCTGACAACCTTCATGGAAAGAATGCACACATCCCAGTCTGCCATCTCTCGCGAATGCTGCACAGATTGCCTATATTCACAGTTCAGGTTCGCGGACGTGTTAGGGGGCATCAGACCCCCCAGAGAGGATGGGGAGCATGCACTTCGGGCACAGTTACAGTCTGTTGCTCGTCATGCTGTGGGGTATCCACTGCGGTCCGTGGGTGATCGCGGATGAGGCTGCAGTTCCGGCTCCTGCATCGGCAACAACACTCACGGCTGGCCAATTCGTCGACCGCACGTTGGAGGACTCTTCGGGGGCACACAAGTATGTGGTGTACCTGCCGCCGGGGTATTCGGCGGCTCTTCGCTGGCCGCTCGTGCTGTTTCTGCACGGTGCGGGGGAGCGGGGGCGGGATGGCGTCAGCCCGACCTACGCTGGGTTGGGTCCGGTGCTGCGGCATTCTCCGGGGTTGTACCCCTGCGTCGTCGTGTTCCCGCAGTGTGAGACGTGGGACGACCAGGTCTTCACCAGTTGGTCGCCCGACTCAGCTGAGGGGCGAAGAGCCTTGGCGATTCTCGCTGAGGTCGAAAAGACCGAGTCGATCGATCCCACGCGCCGCAGTCTGACAGGCTGGTCGATGGGCGGCTTCGGGGCGACGGCACTGGGGGCCCATGATCCCGCTCGCTGGCAGTCGATTCTGTCGATCTCCGGCGGCCATGCTGGAGACAATTTTGAGTCTCTGCGGAAGACTCCGCTCTGGCTCATTCACGGAACCAAAGACTCCATCGTGGCGGTCGAGAAGTCGCAACAACTGGCCACCTCGCTCAAGTTGCCCACTCCCCAGTCCCGCTATGACGAGGTCACGACAGCAGGTCACGAGGTCTGGGAGCGGGTCTACTCCGATCCGCGCGTCGCCCAGTGGCTCCTCGAAGGGGGCAGTCTACCCGAGATCGATTGGTCTGCCCCTCCCGCCCCCGATCAGTTGCCGACAGCTGCGGACGGAGCCCCGTTCGTTCCAGCGGCGACGCTCTCCCAGGCGGTCACACTGCGAATCGGCAACGATGCCCTGCGGATGTTGTCCGCCGGAATTCCCGAGTCGGTACCGCCGGAGAAGCTTGAGGGGACGCTGCCCGCGATCCAGCAGTCGTTCACCGTCGACGGCGAGACGTATGAGCTGGCCCTCACCGGATTGACCTATGCGGTCCAGCTCGAATCGGCCGAACTCTCGACTCTAGCGACCGCCGAGATTCTGGCCGACCTCGGATTAAGATTGCAACTGAAGATCGGCGAAGCCACGCTCAAGACGCGCGGGTTCCAAGCGAAAACGGCCCCCTTTCGAATCGTGATCGGGCATCGGCGACCAGTCTCCTTGCAGGTACTCATCAAGCCGCGCGTGCAGGATCAGAAGCTGGATCTTCAGTTGCAGCAGACTCGCTTCCCGATCCCGGACGACAACTGGTATGTGGAGATGCCGCCGGAGATCCAACTCTCCGGAACCAAATTCACGCGGCACGAGATCGAGACCGGCATCGTCGGTGGACTGTACACTCGAAAAAAAGAGATCGAGGAACAGGTCCGCTCAGTGATCCCCCCGCTGCTGGATCGCGTCGAGCAGCGACTCAACGTCGACGACTCGGGGCAGCTGACTCGCTGGCTCTGGCCGTTTCCGGTCTACCAGCCGCGACTGCGCTGGACGGCGGAGGCATTGGCGGTGGATGCGAACGGGATGACCGTTCAGTTGGGGGCCATCGTGGCGGCCATCAATCCAACGGCCCACCGTGAACCGCTGTGTCGCCATCGGGGAGGTGTTCGACTGCCGGACAAGGATCGGCTCTCGACCGATCTGCACATCGTCGTTGACCCGTTGTTGATGGAGGTCATCTCCGAGGAGTTCACGCAATCCGGGATCGCGCGGATCAATGTTCTGGATATCCCCGAGTCCCGCTTTCATCAGCTGGCCCAAGTCGAGAGGATGCGAATGGTACTTCCGGACCTGGCGCCGGGGTTAGAGATCCGGTCGGTGCTGGCACTGTCGAGTCCCTTCCAGATTCGAGGGGAGGGGTCTCCAGAGGGACAAGGAGGCGTGTCTCATCTCACCATTCCGTCAGCTCAACTCGAGGTCTTCTCGCGTGCGACTGGCGAGTCGGCATGGAGTCGTGCGGGGCAGTTCTCGATCGCTCTCGACCAACCGATCCAGATCGCCATGACCCCCAATCCCACGGGGCCGCCGGTGATCGGGGTCCACTGGTCGGACTCCCCGGAATTCCGCATGTCGTCTCTGGATCGGGTCGATTCCCAGGGACTCGTCGACCTCGAACGCGAGACCCGAGAGGCTTGGATCAGCTGGTCCCAGTCACACAACGTTAAGCCTGCTCCGGCCAAAGATATAGAAGTCGGAGATTCTCGCTTGCGACTCGATCGGCTGACGCTCGATCCCCAGTTGATCGGAGTCGTGCTGAAGTGCCCGCCCGCCCAGTTGTCGGTCTCGGGGGATGCTCCACTGACCTATCGGGTGCGGGGCCGTAATGCTTATTGGAGTTTCCCTCGAACACTCGCTCCGAGTGAGTCGCACCGGATTGACATCACCGACCCGCTCGAGTGGGAGATCATCGAGTCTCCTGAAAAGAAATACACCCTACGACCGGGCGAGGTCGCTCGCTGGGATGAGGCCACCGGGATCTCTTTCGAGCCACCACGCCCGGTCGATCCGCCCGCCGCTGACTAAGGATCGTTCGACATATCATAGTCGTCTTTCGCTCCGCGAAAGAACGCTCTTTCGCGGAGCGAAAGGCGACTTTTTGACACTTGATTGTCGAACGATCGTCACCTCATTCGAGTGATTCAATGCTGGTCCCCCTGCGCCGCATGGCGAACAGCTGGGGCCCGGGATTCTTCGCCGGAGTCAACTCGCTCAGCAGTTCGCCGGTGCCGTCACCCGCTTGCCGGATGAACCATTCGCGTACCGCTGTGGCTTCTTCGCGACCACCGGGATGTCCGGGATAGACCACGACCGTTAGCACGCCGCCCGGAGCGAGGTAATTGACGGCAGCATCGAGCGCGATCAGTGTCGAAGCGGTCTTCGTGATGCAACTCTGATCGGCTCCGGGAAGATATCCCAAATTGAACATGATCGCAGCGATCTGCCCACGATAAGTCACCGGGAGATGGACTTTCATCTCGGCATGACTGGCCTCTATGCCGATGACCCGAGCGCCATAAACTCCAACAGGCTCAGGGGGAGTAGCAGGCACATCACCGCTGGCAGATCTCAATTTCAACTCCACAGAGATCGACCGCTCACGTAACCGCCCCGCGGTCCGCTGCAAGGCCGCGGCCTGGATATCGAAGGCCCAGACCGTTCCCGTCGGCCCGACCAGCCGGGCCAGGAACTCGGTGTCGTGTCCGTTCCCGGCAGTGGCGTCGATGGCGAGGTGACCATGTACCAGCGACGTGAGCAGTTCGTGGGCTTGCTGAGTGATGGGAGTCATGAGGCGGGATGGGGCCAGGGAACACGGACCTGCAAATCGACCTCACGCTCCAGCGGAGTCTGCTGCACCAGATGCGAGGCCAGTTGTTTCGCCAGGAACGGAGCCTGGAGCGAGCCCTTCGAACCCAGTCCGTTGAAGTACCCCAGTTGGGGGTGACGCGGGTGCAGACCGATCACGGGGGTGACATGCTTGAGGATCGGTCGGACAGCCGCCTGATGCTCAACGATCCGATAGGGCCGAAGCAGCAGCTTCTCCAATGACTCGATCAGCGAACTCCGCCCTTCCGCTGTCGGCCCGGCGTCGAGCTGGTCCCAGTCGTACGTCGCCCCGACGCGAGACCTCCGTGCCTGGCCCTCGGTCGGAGAGCGAATCGGTGCGATCCACACGCCGCCGTGAATGATCCGCTGCTCGGTCCAGAGAGGGATTTCCACAAGCAGCATCTCGCCCCGCGCTGGCTTGAACTCGACATTCGAGAACCACGGGTTGGTGCGAGCTGCGACTCCCTCGCAGAAGACGAGCGTTCTCGCGCGCAGGTTCCAGCGTGGCAGTTCGACACGATCGGGAGAGCGAAGCCGGTGCAGTGAACACGATGCTGCCGTACCAAGTGCCTCCGGAATCTGCCCCCTCTCCCCCACGATCGGGGTGGCTTTCTGAGAGGACGTGACTGTGGGGGAGAGGGCCGGGGTGAGGGGGCGTGGGCTTTCGTGTGGCCCCCTCACCCTAGCCCTCTCCCCCGCAATGGAGTCCAACGTGTCGTCCGCTTCGATTGCGGGGGAGAGGGGACCGGAACTATTTCCCCGTGCATCTCTGCAATCCGGCTCGGCGGGAGCCTCGCCCTCCCGGACGAGCCGGACATCATCCGGCAATGACAACTCCCTCGTCAGGTATTGTCCCTCGCGAATCCATACTCGTCGAGACTGCGACAGAAACTCTCCCACATCCAGCTGCCCGCCCCGGAGCAATTCACAACCGCCGAGCGGTGCTTGGACTCCTGCGGGGAATTCGGTGACCACCCTGAAAAGTCCCGCATAGGCGGGGTCGCTCATCCGCTTCTCAAAATACTCCTGCTCCGTTTCAGTGTTGAACACCTTGACCATCGAAGTATCCCGCAACAACGAACACATTAGTTCACTCTCGATGCGGCGATAAAACGTCCAGGCCGCCGCACGCAATTCCTCGAACCGCCACGACTTGACCAGCCGCTGCCCCGTCACCGGAGTAATCAACCCAGCTGCGATACGCGAGGAGGTCACGGCGGCCTCGCGATCGATCACTCTGACACTCGCCCCGTGCGCCAGCAGTTCCCAAGCCAGGCAGGTCCCGGCGAGTCCTTGTCCCACGATGATGTAGTCGACTTCTGTCATGCCGGAATCGTAACGTGCCGCTGCTGCGGACGAGACTCCGAACGACGGGACTTTGATATCATGCAGTGTCTTCGTCGCACCATTTTTAAGGACCGCCTGATGGCCTATAGCACTCTTCTGGCGGAACGCATCCGCGCTGTCTTGAAACGTCAGCCGGGCATGACGGAGAAGCAGATGTTCGGCGGCGTCTGCTTCCTGCTGCACGGGAACATGCTGGTCGCCATCTGGGTTGACGGCCTCGTCGCGCGACTCGGTCCGGACGTGGGTGACGCGGCTTTGGCTCAGCCGCACGTCCGCCCGATGGACCTGACCGGTCGGCCCATGAAAGGCTGGGTGATCATCGTTTCCGAAGGAATCGCAGCCGATGCTGACCTGAAGAGTTGGATCCAGTTGGCGCTGCAGTTTGTGAAAGGCTTGGAACCGAAGGGTACACGGTCCACGACAACACGCCCGCGGAAAACCAAACCTTGAAACTGGAGTGGGTGATTGCTCGATGTCGGACTCGGCGGCATGAACCATGCCTCTTGGGCACTGAGGCGAGCGTCCAGACTTCACGTACCAAAAGACTTCCGAAGTCTTCGGAGACTTCGGAAGTCTTTTGGGTAGGTTTCCACGGGCCGCTCGACTCATGGACTGGTCTGAAACAGGACTTCCCCACGTCAGAGTGAGTCAGCAAGGGCTTGGCCTGCGCGACTCGAACGACGCGACATGAATCCGAATCAGATCCTGGAAATCACTGGGGAGCTGAACACGCCAACACCACAGTGTTTCACCGTGGCGTTGGCATTTCATGGCAAGAGCTTCCGCATGAGACCCGGCGGGATGCGACCGAAACGGCCAGTTACTTGAACCGGCTCGCCTGACCCGCTTGACCGAAGGCGATCATGCGGGCCATGACGGTGGCCTTCATCGCATCGCGGGCGGGCTTCAGGTATTCGCGAGGATCGAACGCCTTCGGCTTTTCGGCAAAGACCTTGCGGATTGCACCGGTGATGGCCAAGCGGCAGTCGGTATCGACGTTGATCTTGCGAACACCGTTCTTGATGCCGCGCTGGATCTCTTCCACGGGCACGCCGTAGGTTTCTTCCATCTGGCCGCCGTACTTGCGAATCACTTCCAGAAGCGATTCTGGCACCGAGGAACTGCCGTGCATCACGAGGTGCGTGTTGGGCAGGCGGCGGTGAATCTCCTCGATCAGTGTCATCTTCAGGACTTCGCCGGTCGGCTTCTGGCTGAACTTGTAAGCCCCGTGGCTGGTCCCGATTGCGACGGCCAAGGCATCGACCTTGGTCTCAGCCACGAACCGTTCCGCTTCGTCGGGGTCGGTCAGGTGCGAACTGTCCATGCCGCCGGATTTACTCGCGGTGCCGTGGCTGTCCCGATCGCCCGGTTCCTTTTCGAGGTCGGCGTCGTGGTCGTGCTTGGCTCCGGCCTTGGGAGCCTCGGGAGCATGCCCGACCTGGCCCAGACAGCCGATTTCCCCTTCGACCGACACACCCATCGCATGAGCGACCGCCACGACTTCCTTCGTGACGCGCACGTTGTAGTCGAACGAGCCGGGGGTGGCTGCGTCTTCCATCAGCGAACCGTCCATCATGACGGAGGTGAAACCGTACTTGATCGCGCTGAAGCAGGTGGCCGGGCTGTTGCCGTGGTCCTGGTGCATGACGATCGGGATCTGCGGATAGAGCTCGACAGCTGCCAGCATCAGGTGCCGCAGGTAGTTGTCCTGGGAATAGGACCGTGCTCCGCGGGACGCCTGGACGATGACGGGAGAATTGGTTTCTTTGGCCGCCTCCATGATGGCTTGGATCTGTTCCATGTCGTTGACGTTGAACGCCCCCACGCCGTAGTTATGTTCGGCGGCATGGTCGAGAACGGTTCGAAGGGGAACCAAAGGCATCACAATACTCCTGATGGGGGCGGGACGAACCGGAGGTCCGGATCTCGACCTGTAGCCGGGTGGGAAGGCGGTCAGCGAGCGAGCTGCAGTCGCGCGGGCGCATTTTAGGGGGAGGAAAACGGGAAAGCGAATGAGGCTGGATCGAAGTTTTCCCGCGTTTTCCAATCTTCGCATTGGTGACGAGAAGGAGAGCTTCAACTCCACCTGTGCTCACTGCGACAGTGCAAAGCGGTTTTCAGGATGGGCTTCCATCAGACTTGACTCGTGCGTGTTCAAGCGAGACAACACATTGAGGCTCTCTTGTGCGTCGGAGTGTGGGTATCCGTGCTTCGCTATTGATGATCGGAGAGCATTCTTGATCGGTTCGTCAGGAATCTGATTCCTGATTGCGCCGCCTCATCCCCGACACATCTTTGGACTGACATGATGGAATTGACAGAGAATCGTATCCTGGAAGTGTTCAAGGCCATCCAAGCGAACGATGTCTCACTCATACGGGAGTTCTGCGAAACACAGCCCGAATGTATCGACGTGGGGGGAGTTGGGATCAGTTATTACCGTGGCAAGACTCCATTGATGTACTCGCTTGAAAGCAATCGATTCGAGATAGCACGACTTCTGATCGATGCGGGGGCTGACGTCAATGCTGTGATGCCAGCCGGGCTAGGCTGGACAATTCTGTATGCGTCTGTTTACGCAGGTGTGTCATTGAGCTTGGAAATTCTGCAAATGCTGCTTGAGCGTGGGGCAGATCCAAATGTGAAATATGGCCCCCTCCCATTGACTAGAGCCATCGATAACTCTTGGAAGTTAGACAAGTATCATGCAGATGCCAAAGCCAAAGACATGACGGATACAGTCACGATCAAGGCGGTCAAACTTCTGTTGGAATACGGGGCGAATCCTGATTACAAACGGCCCTCGGGGGCAGAGGGCAATCTTAGTTCTGCAAGGGAGCATGCAAGGAAAATGCCGAATGTGCCTGATGTCATTTGCGATCTTCTGGAAATCCCCAGAAAGACTCCGGTTCCAGTCGTGCAAAGTATCCCTCCTATTCTGGAACACCCAGGCGATCAGTTTGCTAACTCATACCGAGCCCTCGTGGAAGGATTTCGAATCTTGCTGGTCGAGCAACCCATGATTGGATTGTGGGCGAGTATCTCCGTCCAGGGAGGCACAGAGCAACAGATCGCAGACAGAACTCTCTACTTCAAAGATCGGGTTTTGGTATTCCCTCGCGAAACTCTCACAGACGAAATGCTCAGCAAGTGTCGGGTGAAAGTCAGTCCCACTTCGATTGAGCAAGACACGACGGGCAATTGCAAGTTTTTCGACACTTCAACTGTGGAACAGATGGCTGCGGTGATTGATGTTTTGGCAACCAAGCACTTCAAATTGCGCAAGTTTATGGGGGACTACGCAATCGGCTTCGAATGGGCTCCCGAATATGCCAAAGATTGAATCGCATCTCGACAGCGAGCGGCTGGACGTGAGTCCGCCGTGCTGCGCGATCAAGTGACGTTTGGGACTCAAGTCCAACCTTCGCTGTGTTCTGGCACGCGGCGAAGCGGAGCTTCGGGGAGATGCGGTCCCAAGCGGAGCTTGGGACCGAGGGGAACTCCTCCAACGGCTACCAGCTCCGCCAGATCTGTTCGCGGACGACATACCCCGCCGTCAGAATTTCGAGCCGGTCATACGTCGCAGCGGCCCGGTCGTTGTGTTCTTCAACATAGAGCCGCAGACCCACGACATCAGGGGAGGCTTGGGCCTCCGCTCGCAGATGCTCGACCAAGCCACGGAAGACCCCTGCTCGCCGGAAATCCTCATGAACATAAACGCTCTGCAACCACCAGATGTCGCCGTTCCGCCAGTCGCTCCACTCGCGAGTGTGCATCAACTGGCCGACGACTTGGCAGTCGATCTCAGCCACGAAATACCGGGCCTTCTGGGGGTCGAGCAGTGCAGCTCGAACTCCCTGAGTGAGTACCTCGACCGACAATGTGATCGCCTCCGTCTCTAACGCCAAGAGACGATTGAACTCCACAATTGTGGGGAGGTCTTCCAGTGTGGCCGAGCGGACATGCATCGTGTGGCATCGTTTTCGGAGGAGTGCAGAAAGTCAGTCGACGATGTCCATCATGTCGCACACACAGGTTAGTCCGATTGCACCAGTTCCGCGAATGATGCCGCCCTTTTCGATTCCGGTCTTCACGATCACTTTGACGAGCACATTTCCGCTCCATTTTCGACAGAGCAGCAGTGTGCAAGGGCGATATCAAAGCTGTCACCCGGCAATTCCCGCCGGTCCTGTGCCGAATCCGCTGCTCGCGGACGGCTGATACGCCAGGACGGGGATGCTGGCCGATTTCTCACCCACGGGGCACACACGGTGCCCCGACTCTCTCTGGAGGTTTCGAAGTGGAACACTCGCCTATTCATCACCGAGACGACGGATCGTCACGCTCTCTCACCGATGGATGGAACCGCATCCACTGGCCGACTCTCGCAGGCGGAGCGATGATCGGCATCGTCCTCATGCAGCTGCTGATCGCCCGACCGCTGACGCAGCGGATCGGCACGATGCAGAACCAGATGAGCGTGGTCGATAGCCACCTCGTCGAACTCACCGGATCGCGGGATGATGTGCGTCGTACCAACGACCTGCTCAGTGGACTGAAGACGCAACACGACCAACTGGTCGCCGCCCAGCAGACCGTCGGGCGGCTCAAGAACCTGCAACAGGAAATCGAGACCGAAGCCCGCAAGGTCGGTACCTCGATGGCCGCTCTGCAACAGCTGGCCCAACTTCAGAGTACCTTGACCAGCAAGCGGACCGATTTCGAGACCGCTTCGACCGCCCTCGACACCATCGTCGCTCTCGAAGCCCGTGTGCGTGACTTGGGCGAGACGGTCCCCGCTCAGACCGCCACGCTCGACACCGCGAAGACCGCTGTCACGAACTTCGGCCAGTTCGCGAATCAGACGATCGAGCACGGCAAGACCATCGAGCCCGCCACAACGGCCCTGACCCAACTCGCTCAGGTCCGCGACCAAGCCATCACCACCGGGCAGAAGACCGATGTCGCGTTGCAATCGATCTCCGGCCTCGCGAGTGTCACCCAAGCGGCCACGCTCGCTGGCGAGAAGACCGATGTCGCCATCGCCTCGATCCAGGGACTCGGCGACCTCAAGTCCGCCGTGATCGCTCAGCAGGCTCAGACCATCGAAGCCCGGACCCAGCTGGCTGAAATGGCCGCGGTGCAGAAGTCCGTGATCGATCAAGAGGCTTCCACAACCTCAGCAGCCACAGCCGTTACCGCTCTGACAAACCTCAAGGCTCAAATCGCCGATAGTGTCCCCGGCATCGAGCTGGCTCAGACCAACGCCAATCAGCTCGTGGTCCTCAACCAGACCCTCACCCAGCAGACACAGATCGACGCAGCCCAAAAGAATCTGGACGGTCTCGTGCAGATTGAGAAGTCACTCGCCGGACAATCTCGCCAGATCGCCGACAGCGTCGAGAGCCTGCAACTACTCACCGGCCTGCAAGGCGAGTTCAATGACCAGATGGCGAAGCTCGAAACTATCCAGCGCGGGTTCACCGAACTATTGCTGATGGAGAGTGCCGTCGGGCGAGCCGTGAAAATGGTCCAGCCGCTGGCCGAACTCGGCAACCTGCGTCGCAACAACGAACCGGAAATTCGCGCAGCGGCTCGCGAGATCGTGAACCGTCGCGAGCTGCGGATGGCGGAAGAGAGCTCGAAGTACGACGCCCAGACGAGAGAGTACAACCCACCGGTCAAGCCGGTGCCCAATCCCCCTGCCGACCTCGATTGAGGTCGGCGGGGGGGCCCAGACACTGCTTTGAGTGTCTGGGAGGTGGAACAACAAGAGGTTTCAGAGGACGCGTTCGCCTTTCAAACCCTGCTGTCCCTGCGTCATCCAGACATCGCCAGTGATGTCTGGGTGTCGCTGCGTTTTTGGCTGGCAGCCCTCCGGAATGGATGAGTGTTGATGGCTCCTTGCTGGAGTTGTGGCCGCGCTGCGGAAATCTTTGCCATCTGTGGACAAACTCTCTGGGGTGAAGAGACTTGGCCCAGGAGGGATGGGGCCAGAGATTTCGCGGATTGGTACGGATGGAAAGACTCCACAATCGCACGGTTAGGCGAGCGGCCAGTGGAAACCGACCCGTCAGACTTCCGAAGTCTCCGAAGACTTCGGAAGTCTTTTGGGACGCGAAGTCTGGCCGGTCGCCTTACGGTCGGCGGGTGAGGGAGGTTGACTCACAAAACCGCGTCCGCCGAGAGGCCCGAAGCTGCCCAGTATTCGCCACCTTCATCAGGCCAACCCCGGCCTCTTCCTCGCTACATATATACAGCGGAAGCCATGTCTATCGCGGGGGAGAAGGGGCCGGAAGAAGGCCGACAAGTGACCAATGCACCGTAGCAGAGGCCGGTTGCCGGAAGTCGCGGAATCGCTCGTCACTCAAGCCCCGCCGCCTGAAAGTCGCTCTCCTCGGGCGATCGGCTCTCCTCAAATCTGCTTCGGCAGCTCTTCGAACCAGCCGATCTTTCGGCGATTGCGGTAATAGAAGTTGCCGAACCCATAAGCCGATGCTGTCAGCGCGTAGAACAACAGAACCCAGGTCCCCATGTGCGATAACACAGGGATCTCGGCGGGGTAAGGGGGCAGCACCCAGCCGATCGCCAGCGCCGTGCCACACAGTGTTCCAAAAACGGCGAACGTGGACAAATACTCGACAGCGACGCGCCAGATCGATTGCAGCACCGACCACGGATTGGCGGCCAGTACGCTCAAGTGCAGTGCGGTCGACATCAGGGCCATGGGAAACAGGAATAGGCAAAGGCTCAGAATCGCCCCCATCCCGATCAGTGACCGCCCCATTCCGCCCAGCCAGCTTGTCACCCACCAATACACGGCAAACGGAACTCCGCACCACCAGAGCGTGCCCAACCACAGCCACAGATCCTGCCGAATCAAGTCCATGTCGAACTCGAGAGCCAGCGGCAGGTCGTCCTCATCAATGGAGGCCAGCCGGAAAATCTGGAGCAGAAAGAAAAAGAAGAACCCCAGAATCAGCATCGTTCCGGCGAATATGCCCACCGCCGAATAGAGTCCCAGAATACCAAACGGCAGGAACCGAGCCAATGCAGTGAATACCCCATACGCGATGGCCATCCCGCCGATCGTTAGCAGACTCTCGACGCGAATCGGGAATTTTAGGCTGCGGAGGAGACCGCTGAGGAAGCCCTCACTGATCTGCCGCTTTCGCTCGAGAGAGGTGACTTTGTCCTGACGGCGTTTCTTGCGTTTCTTCGGCTCGGGGAGCGGTGCAGTGGGGGCAGCTTCCTCTTCGGCGCGTTCGACGTATTGGCCTTGAGAGGGGCGAAAGAGCGACTTGCCGTCCGGCTTCTTTTTCTTCTTCTGTCGGAGAGGTCGTGGTAACAGCGGAGCCTCTTCGGCATCATCATCCGCTTCAGAGAATTCCGGCTCCAAGACATCAAACTTGCGGGGACCAGCGTCTTTGACCAACGGCACTGAATTCCCGCACACACAATTTGCCGACTTCCCCACCATCTGGTCCGGAGCCCGCAGAGTCCGCCCGCAATCGCATTGGACGATGATAGTCATGGGCGGGTGGGGACCGTTGAGGGTTGAGGGTTGAGGGTTGAGGGTTGAGGGTTGAGAGGTAGAGGTGAGAGAATTCGAAATCAACGGCTCGAATGTCGTGCCTCAGATTCCGCACCGCTCTGGAGTTCTACGTAGAATGATCCCGGCGAGATCAACGTATTTCCATCGATCTGTTCCGGATTTTCTCAGTTTGACATCTCGTCACCAAGTTCCGGCTTAGTGACGCATCTTCCCGAAGCTCTGCTTCGCCGCCGGAGTAGTAAACTCTCAAAGGAGAACTGCCCCCAGAGATTGCTGCCGGGGTCTCTCGAAGGCCAACGTCATTCGGCACGCGGGCGAAGCGGAGCTTCGAGGATCGGGGTTCCCAAACAGGAGCTTGGGAACCAGTGAATCTGACATGCACCGCCACCCGCCTCGTCCCGCCAAACATTGCTTGACATTCTGGGCTACTTTAGTAAAATTGTTTGCATCAGCCGCTTTCTTGGTTGCTTCACCCCACAAAGATAAGGAAGTTCAAATGTCTTCGCTCTTCGCTCTTCGCTCTGCTTGTAGTCCTGACATCCAGTCATGTCTTTGCACAGGCTCCGACTCCACCACCTATAATTTATGACTTGACTGCCACTGCACCGCAGCAAGAAACCCTCACAGTGGAAGTGTATGAAACCTATCTTTCATGGTCTGGGACTGTCCAAAATCTTGTCCCGAATCAAAACGGCATTCCGGTCACGATGAGTGCGACGTTCACCACTGTGACGCCCCCTCCCCCAATGCCTGCAACTCAAACGTACAGTAAACACGTCGGGGCTGTGCAAATCAACAACCCTATCCCGAATAGATATTGGGATGTTCAGGCCTACTACACCAGCCCGAATGGAGTGAAAAACTATGTCACCGTCACCAAAACGAGACGACCGTAGTGGCTTCACCGTCGTCGAAACGCTGGTTTCGATCACCGTCATCGGTTTGCTGATCGCCATTTTGCTGCCTGCCGTGCAATCGTCACGGCAGGCGGCTGCGAGAATGACATGCCAGAGTCGCCTGCGCCAGGTGGTGCTCGCTGCGCATATGTACGAGGAAGCCTTCAAGGTCTTTCCCCAGGCGGACAGGCCATACGTCGCACTGTTGCCCTTCCTGGAGCAAACAGCCTTGCACGACAAGTTGGTGGTGTACGAACCGGCTACGCCCAATGTCGAGACTTATCTCTGCCCCAGCGATCCTCGTGGGGATTTGTCCCATGGACAAGTCAGCTACTTCATTAACGATGGGTCGGGGTGGGCTGCGCGCTTGCCACCCGATTACAACATCGTGCAACTCGACGGTTCACGCCCGAGTTGGTTTTCACGTTCCCGGCTCTCGGATTTCACCGACGGGACTTCTCAGACAGCATTCTATTCCGAGAAAAAGATATACCCCTACAACAGTACCTATCCGATAACCGAGCAGATGGCGCAAGCTGAGCCGAATCACTACATGTGGTACGTCGATCAGCACTATCCGATACCGAGTGAACTCGAGCAATTCCGTGAGGCCTGCCGATCAAGACGCACGAATGCGACACCCCACGTCGGGATGCAGGGCCAGTTCATGTTCCAGCAGGGATACGGCTACAACCATGCGCTGACTCCCAATTCACCAGGCTGCCATAACAACACCAGTGCGGATTTTGAGTTATCCGATTCCTTCTACAGTCTTCGTCCCGCTACAAGTTATCACCCGGGTGTCGTCAGCGTGGCATTTGTGGATGGACATGTGCGATTTGTTTCAGACAACGTCGATTCTGCGGTGTGGACGGCCATCTCAACTCGAAGTGGAGCAGACAATGTCGGTGATTTCTAAGGGAGCGTTGCGTGTCTCGGCGACAGCCACCGCAGACGAACTCGTGTGTACCAGGCGGCGTGTTTTAGGCGCACTGCTGGCTGGGATTCCTCTGACTGTCTGGGGATGTCACAAACCGATCGAGGTGCCTTTCTCGACGAAGATCGCGCAGGATCTCCCCGTGACGGTGAAATGGACGGTCAACGGCGAGACTGTCAACGATGCCACAACGGTGTTCAAGGGCTCGCCTGGGGCGGCAATTCTCGTGACTGGAGAGTTGCTGGCGAAGACGGGAACATCCTTCGCTCGATATCCGAGAGGGACGTTCTTGACTCCGGCATTTGAAATTCCGCCGCTGGCGATGCCCAAGAATTCCGAAAAGCCGTATCACGACAAACCGAATGATCTGCATCTCTTTATCATCTCGTATCTCGCTTACATCCCTGGTGAAGGGAGAGAGGAGGAGCCTGTCGATGAGCTTGGTCCTTTCAATCACATTGCCACTTACGACCAAAAGGAGTTACGCTTCGCTGGAGGAATGAGTACGCCCAAGAAGCCGGGGAGATACGCATTAAGGTTGTGCGCGTCATTCAAACCAGAGAAGGAATGCAAATCAGATAAGGATCGACATAGGCTTCCGGATATGTCGTCGATGAAAGTTTTGGCGGAGACGATGATTCAGCTGGAGTAAACGTGGACGGGTGGATTCTGCGGGGTGGTCCAGACATCGCTTTGAATGTCTGGGTTGTGGAACAACAAGAGGTTACGGACGGGGTGAACCTATGAAGAACCGTGGAGTCCGAGCTGGGAAACGTTCGTGACTTTGATCATGTCGTCAAGCACGATGGATGTTTGGCGGGGTGGCCCAGACATCGCTTTGGAGATCTGGGTGACGCAGGCACAAGAGGCCATTCACTCTCGATGCGAATCATACCTGACAAGACTTCACAACTACCCATCCGAGAACAAGTTACAGCATGCGGTCGAAGCGACTCCGGATCGCGTGAGCGTCCACAGTTTACATAGAATTCAATAGATTACTATAGATTTACGGACATTCTCGGACAAAGCCAATCACCGAACGGGCGACTTCAACGTGTAGAGCTTTATCGATTGGTAGCTCAACTGTCTTGTCTGGTCACCTCGAACCGATAATCAAAATCCGCTAACCGTTGGCGGTCAATCCCGGCGTCTTTCCAGCTGTAGGCGTAGTCGCCGATGTGCCAGAGGCGGATGGTGGTGTCGGCGATGATCGGGAATAATGTCGACATTCCCACTCGGTGAGGGGATTCCGA
>JAYTCW010000421.1:0-17986 GCA_043736295.1 Planctomycetota bacterium
GCCCCTCCATGGCCAACTCCCCAACAGGTTTCCAAAACCCTGGAAGGGACTGTCCCATAAAGCGTTAGGTTAGGTAAAGAACAACGGACAGTAGAAGTACTATGGCTGTCGCAATGTGTCAAGAATCACTGTCGCCAGCGACGCGGTTGAAGCGGCCTTTACACAACTCTCCTGAGCCATCCATCAGGCGAGCGGGTTAAAATCACTTTCCCGCCCATCTCATCAAAAATCGACGCACATTGGACAACGACCGGAATCGTGGTACGGGGCGTGGTGGCGATTGACTCTCCCGGAACGCTCCTTGAAGCTGTCCCGGACAGGGCTATACTTCCTCATCACGATGGCGAGCCTGCTGCTGTCATCGCAGAACAGGTGTTCTTCTGAGGAGTGGTTCTGATGCGTGTCCAGGTGGGTAAGCTGGCCCCAAATTTCTCGGTCCCCGCGTACGACCGCACCCAAGATGGCACCGAGGCCCAGTTCACGACGGTGAGCCAGTCTGACTTGAAGGGCAAGTGGGTCTGTCTGTACTTCTACCCGCTCGACTTCACCCTCGTCTGCCCGACCGAGATCGTGCAATTCAATAAAGCAGTGGGCGATTTCCAGGATCGCAACTGCGTCGTCCTGGCCGCCTCGACCGATAGCGTGTTCACTCATAAGGGGTGGTGCGACTCGCACAAGGATCTGGCCGGGCTTAAGCACTTAATGCTGGCAGACACGACGCACGAACTTAGTCGGGCGTACGGGGTGCTGAAAGAGGACGCGGGGATCTCCTACCGAGGCGTGTTCTTGATCGACCCGCAGGGGACCATTCGCTGGTTGGCGGTGCATGATCTGGGGGTGGGGCGGAATGTGGACGAGATCCTCCGTGTGCTGGACGCTCTTCAGACCGACAAGATGTGCCCCTGCAACTGGAAACCGGGACAGGCCACGATTGACTGAGGTCGCAGACACGGGCACTCGCGTTTGCTGCGTCCGAGTCATCGACATCCGTCGCCCAGTGATGACCGAGCCTCGGAGATGCCCGTGGCTTCGTGGAGAGGTAGACCGGAATCGCCATGTCTTTTCTCAAACCGATATTGCCCGCCGAGGCTCCCGAGGCCGTCGCACAAATCTACGGTCGTATCCAAGAGTTGTTCGATGGAGAACTGCCCGAAATGTTTCTGGTGTACGGCAACGTGGAGCCGTTCTTGAAAGACTTCTACATGAACTTCAAGAAGTTCGTGTACTCATCCGGGGCGCTGGATGACAAATCGCGGGCCCTCATCGGGTTGGTCGCCAGCTGTCATGCGAAGTGCCCGGCATGGATTGCGTGGTTTCAAAAGCGAGCGATAGAGCTGGGATGGACTCCCGCCCAAGTGGCCGAAGCAATGGCGGTGGCGGCGACGAACTACTGTTACAACACGTTTTTCAAGTTCCGCGACATGAGCGGCAGCGGGCTGTTAGAGGGGATGGGCGTGGGTCTGCGGGCGCAGACGTTCCACTCGGTCTCGCTCGATCAAAAGCTGGTCGAGCTCATCAATATTGCAATCAGCAACATCAACGCCTGCCGACCCTGCACGAGCGGGCACGTCGACAAATCGCGGGCTCTGGGGCTGACCGATGAGCAGATTCTGGAGTGCATCCAGTGTGCCTCGACCATGTACGCCGGGTGCCAGTTCTTGAACTCGGCGGGCTGAACGAGATCGCGAGAGCAAATGGTGAAGATTCCCGGCCCTGCGTGGGAGCGTCCCAAACGTCGGCTGCAGAAGAATCTCCATCCGGAGGCGCAGCGCGGCACTGCCGCAACCGAAGGGGAAACCGTCAGCCAGAAAGCCACTCCTCAGTCGAGCCGACCTCTACACCCCAACGGGGTCGATACATCTCAGCCCAGGGTCGCGACCGCAGGGAGCGCACCCTGGGTCAAAATAGCTCGCGGGGACGAACCCTGAAGGGGTTCCACACCGGTCACGCGGGTGTACAACCCTTTCAGGGTTGGGTTGTAGTGCGGCCATTTTCCCAGGGTGCGCTCCTACGTCGCGACCCTGGGCTGTGATGGACAACCCCTTCGGGGTACAGAGGTTTCCTGGCCACCGTGAATTTGCGCAGCGAGCAAAAGTTCTCTCACGACACGCAGACTTAGATGATTTGCCGTACAGAACAGTCCCCACTCCACTCGCGAGGAATTCAGAATTTCCACGGACGTTTGCGATGCACACACTACACTGCCACCACTTGACTCCGCGAGGTCGCGCCGACAGACAGACATGCTATACTCCCGCCATCGCAGCTGGTTCCTCACCCGAAGTTTCGGGTTTGTCACAGCTGAAAGAAGGGTGTCTGAGTCTCCATGTTCATCGATCGAGTTCACATCAGTTGTCACGCGGGCGACGGCGGCCATGGAGCGTGCAGCTTCCGCCGCGAGGCCCACGTCCCGCGCGGAGGCCCCGATGGCGGCGACGGCGGCGACGGCGGCAGCGTCATCATTCGTGCCGATTACAACCTTGGCAGCCTGGCCAACATCGCTGGCCACCGCTTCTGGCGGGCTGAACCGGGGCAGGTCGGAGCGGGTTCACTCTGTGCGGGGAAATCGGGAGAGGATGTCATCATCCTGGTGCCCCCGGGGACACTCGTCAAAGACATTGAACATGGCAATGTCATCAAGGATCTGGCCCTGGACGGTGAAGAGATTGTCATTGCCCAGGGCGGCGGCGGCGGGCGTGGGAATCGCCGGTTTGTCAGCTCGACGAACCGCACCCCGCGCGAGTTCGAGCACGGTAAACCGGGCGAGTCGCGCGAGGTCTTCCTCGAACTGAAACTCATTGCCGATGTCGGCATCATCGGCAAACCCAACGCGGGCAAGTCGACCCTACTGAGCCGGATGTCCCGCGCCACGCCCGAGATTGCTCCCTATCCTTTCACGACCAAGTTCCCGAACCTCGGGGCTGTCCGCGTCGGCTACGATCACCAGTTCGTGATGGCCGATATTCCCGGCCTGATCGAGGGAGCCCATGCGGGCATCGGCCTGGGGCATGAGTTCCTGAAGCATGTGCAACGGACCAAGCTCTTTGTTCATCTGATCGAGCCCGATCCAGACGACCAGACCAACCCCATCGACAATTACCACAAGATCCGCGAAGAGCTGCGGCTCTATGACCCGGAACTCATCGAGCGACCGGAGATCATCTGCATCTCGAAGAGCGAATTGCCCGACTCAGAGGCCGCTGCGGAACTACTGGAGGAGTCGCTCGGCCACCCGGTGATGCGGATCTCAGCTGCGACGGGAGCCGGACTGCCGGAGTTGGTGAAGCAGATCATTGCTCACTTACAGGGGAAGGTCGGGGAGGACTGGTAGCTGGATGCCGAGGATTTAAGAATCCCGCTTCGGCTCCCTGCTTCCCCAGGTGTCCTTGAGCTTGAGGAACGGTCTTTCGACCAGCCACCAACTCGCCCCAGCCAAGATGAGGGTCACGTCCCAGTACGCCAGAAAGCGCCAGCCTGGTTCGAGTTGGTTGAACTCGCTAGCCCCCCCTGCGATCCAGTGATGACTCTGCAACGCGTCCAGGCTCCAGGTCACCAGATCGGGTGTGAAGTTGTGGATCAGGTAGATGCCGTAGCTGATCTTGCCAATCCCCGTCAGCAGCGGATGTGACAAGACCCAGCCCAGCGGGCCGCGATAACCGGTGGCGGCTCCAGAGATGATCAGTGTGAACGAAACGACCATGACCGTCTTGCGGACCGCTTCCGCCCCCCAGGGCAGCGTTTGTCCGGTCATGTGATAATTGCTCTGCAACAACAAAAACAGAGGTAAGCACACCAGCCCAGGAATGGGGCGAAACGTGGACTTCCAGTTCGCGTGACCCTCTACCAGCGCCAGCAAGGCCCCCACCCCCAGGGCATCCGCCGCCACAGGCATTAGAACGGTGGACTCATATTGGGGGAGGAGCCTGACCAGCGCGACCTGCAGAAACGGAGCCCCGATGATCATCCCGATCAGTACCCGCAGCAGCGTGCGCGGCGAAGTCCAGAGTACGATCCACGGCCACATCAGATAGAACTGTTCCTCCACCGACAACGACCAGAAGTGAGAGAGTGGAGAATAGGACTTCGCCAGAAAGATCTGGATGTTCGTCAGGTAACTGGCGTGCCACGCGATCGTCGCCCGCGTATCGGAGAAGTTGGCCAGCCACACGACCGACAGGACGAGAAAGTACGCCGGAAAGATCCGCAGCGCCCGTCGTATGAAGAACTGCTTCAGCACCGGCCCCCGCGACTCGCCCGGCTCTGGCTTCGCCCGCAGCAAAATGCCGGTGATCAGAAACCCGCTCAGTACAAAAAACAACTGGACCCCGTATTGTCCCAAGGGCAACCCTCCGCAGTAATCCCGCATCCAATGCGACCATGCCACTGCGAACACCGCGATCGCTCGCAGACCATCCAGCTGGGGCATGTAACGCGCGGGTGTGGGCGGGGAGTCGTTCATGGTACTCCGGTGAGTGAGTCCGTGTCGTCTATCGCTTGACGAAAGGACGCTCTTTCGTCGAGCGATACGCGGCAATGAGAGTCATAACCGATCACCGGTCGAATCGGGAGTCAGTCGTTCTCCAGCACGGTGAGAAATCACCGCAGTGCTGCAACAGAAACGTCGGCCAGTCACCAGTGCCTAACCCCCCTTCCCTCGCGAGCGACTCAAGGGGCAGCGGAGGGCGTGGAAGCTTCGGCAGAACAAGCAGTTCACGTTCGATGGGAATCGGGTGTCCGAGAGATTGCAATTGAGCTGGATGGGGGACGGCAGCGAGAGATCTGGCGGGCGCTGCAACAGTCTGCGGTCTCGGTTCCATGAGAATAGTTATCACTCGGGTTTGGATCGTTGTAGTAGCCGTTACTGTCAGAGTCCCGCTAGTTCAGGGCATCACCCGTGGGCTGTGATTCCCATCGATAAAAGGGAATGTTGACAGCCTCCGTCGCGCCGAAGGGCGAACCTTTCCTGCGATCGGATGTCATCCTCCCACATGCCGGTGCGAACTTCCTTTTGGGGATTCGACCAGTCCCGGCAGTCCGTCAGATCCGGAGGTGTGCGATGCAGTCCAACGAGTTCCACGATCAGGATTCCTTTCGAGACGATGAGCAAGCGGCGGCGGGGTTATCCGTCTGAGACGCAGGTCAAGCGGGGCGTGCGAATCGTTCACGGAGACAAGCGGCTCGAGGAGAAGCTGGGCCGGAATGATCTGTGCCCGTGTGGCTCGGGTCAGCGCTTCAAGACGTGTTGTCTGTCCCGAGGCTGCTTTTGATGGGGTGAACCGGCACGACTTTTTTCAGAGAGTGATCGGAAACGCCCCGCCCGGTGCGAATGTGCCGGACGGGGTGTTCTGCATTCATTGTCGGTCCAGTCCGAAGAACAGATGAGGGCATGATGGAAGGCGTGATCTTCATTGGGATTCAGGGATCGGGGAAATCCACTTTCTTCAAGGAGCGATTCTTCTCGACGCATGTCCGGATCAGTCTGGATCTGCTGAAGACCAGGTTTCGTGAGCAAACTTTTCTCGATGCCTGTCTGAGAACCGAGCAGCGGTTTGTCATGGACAATACGAATCCGACTCGGGACGAGCGGCAGAAGTACATAGCAGCTGCAAAGGCGAACCGCTACGAGGTGATCGGGTTCTACTTCCAATCGAAGGTGGCGGAGTGCCTGCGGCGAAACAGCGAGCGATCAGAAACTGATCGTGTCCCCGATGTGGCGATCCTATCGACCGCCAAGAAGCTCGAACTCCCCACATGGGACGAGGGCTTCGACCGATTGTTCTATGTGCGAATGGAAGATCAGCGATTCGTTGTTGAGGAGTGGCAAGATGAAATTCGATGACATGGATCAGACCATGAGAGTCTACGAAACAGCCGCAGACTACTGCGTGCTGCCGGGCATGTTCATGGTCGCTCGCCTCGATGGCCGTAGCTTCACTCGCCTGACGAAGGAGGCCTGCCAGTTCGAAGCTCCGTTCGACGAGCGGTTCCGTGACTTGATGGTGGAAACCGCCGAGAGCCTCATGAGCTGTGGCTTTCGGGTGATCTACGCCTACACGGAAAGTGACGAGATCTCACTGCTCTTCGACCGGGACGAGAAGCTGTTCGGGCGGAAGCTGCGGAAGTACAACTCGACGTTGGCTGGGGAAGCGAGTGCGAAATTCTCGCTGCTGCTGGGTCAGGTGGCGACCTTCGACTGTCGGATCTCTCAGTTGCCAAATGCCAATCTGGTCGTGGACTACTTTCGCTGGCGGAACGAGGACGCTGCCCGGAATGCGTTGAGTGCTTATTGCTACTGGACTCATCGCAAGCTGGGCTGGGATGTTCGAGCAGCGACCGAGAAGATGCTGGGACTGTCGGTGAGCCAGAAGAACGAGCTATTGTTTGAGCAGGGGATCAACTTCAACGACCTCCCCAGTTGGCAGAAGCGAGGCATCGGCTTGTACTGGGAGGAGTACGACAAGCCGTCACTCAATCCAATCACCAGCGAGTCGGTGACAGCTCGTCGTCGGCGAATCAAGCGGGACTTTGATTTGCCGATGAAGGAGGAGTACAGCGTGTTCGTGGAGTCACTCCTATCCCGGTCTCAATCACAAGGAGCAGTCTGATGGGTGCCTCACACGGTGATTTCATCAAGTACCCTCGAACTCCGCATCTGTTCGGGTCGAAGGGGACGGACGACGACAAGCATCTTGGAGAGGCCGAATCGAATCGGTTCATCGCTGATGCTTCGTTGATTGTGGAAGAGAAGCTCGACGGCACCAACGTGGGGCTGCACTTCTCGGGCGAAGGGGAGATGGTCCTGCAATGCCGGGGCCATCTCATCACTGAGGGGATGCACCCGCAGTACGATCTGTTCAAGCAGTGGGTCGCTGTGAAGCGGCACGTTCTGGAGCAGCGGCTGGAGAACCGCTTCATCCTGTTCGGCGAGTGGGTGTACGCCAGGCACACGGTCGCTTATCGACAGCTGTCGCACTACTTCCATGAGTTCGACATCTACGACAAGCAGCAGCAGGCGTTCCTCGATCTGGTGCAGCGTCTGACGCTGTTGGCCGACTCGGGGGTACAAACCGTTCCGGTCATTCACACGGGATCACTCAAGCGAGCGAACCTCGAACGGCTGATCGGCCCATCGCAGTTCGACAGTCACTTCGACAACCCGCTGACGAATCGCCCGGACAACCTGATGGAGGGGCTCTATCTGCGAACTGAAGCGAATGGTGTCGTCACGGGTCGAGCGAAGTTCGTGCGACCCGAGTTTGTGGAGAAGGTCAAGCAAAGCACTCACTGGCAACATCAGGCGATGGTGCCCAATGAGCTGGCAGCTGGTGTGGATATCTGGTCATGAAATGGCTGAAAATACTCAAAACAAAGTCTTGGTCTTTTTGTCGAGAGTCTCCTGCAATAGTTTTCGGACGATCTCAACGGACCATGATTCCGAGATTTCCTTCGAATCCCCGGACTTACTATCGATTGCAGTTACAATTTCAGCAATTGAAACGAAGGTTCCGCTCACAGAGTTGCCCCTTCGTTCGATGAATTCAGCCGAATTCAAAGTCACAGAAACATCATCGGTCTTTGCTCGCCATTCATAAACGACCGCTACATGTTTTGCGGAACGTCCATTCCCAGGAGTATATACACATCCAAGCAAGGCAAGGTCATTCTTGTCGACTTCCAGTCTTAACTCCTCGTGTAATTCTCGAATCAACGCATATTTCAATGTGTCGCCATTGATGCGATCTTCCTTGCGAACATGCCCTCCGGCCCACAGTACAGTCTTCTCATTTAACGAGTTACTTTTATCGCGTTCCCTTCTCCGGAGTCTTAGAATCTGGCCTGCCGCATTTCTGACCACCGCTACCGGCAAGGCTTGGACGTATTCCGCGTTGTCTTCAACTTGGTCACGCGGCAAGAACTGACCGTTCAGCGAGAAGTCTGTGACAAGCGACTCCGCGTTGCTTACCGAGATAGTGGTCGACGCTCCGAAGCGGTTTCGAACTTGTTCAACGGGCAGGAACAAAATGTCTTCGGTAATGTGTTCTTCTACCCAATCGAGAATTGTGGTCGCAATCATCTCACATGTCTTCTTCTTGTCATTCAAAAACGGCGAGGCTGAAGTGTCAACAGACATCACTCGAAAATGCTTCTCAAGTGCCTTTGCAGTTTCTTCATTCGTCTGCCGCATCTGTGCCAAAACCCCAGCGTTCATGATTGAGCCTTTAGCATTCGGAATTGGGAGATCACCTTTCTCTCGTTCCATCGAATCGTCTGGCGATGCGAGCATCAAGACGACCCCCGATAACCTCTTTCGCCAATCATCAATGAGAAGGAAGTTCTCGATACTCTGACGATCAGCGGGCCGAATTCGAGAAGATCGTTCCATCTGCCTGAGCCAGCAGACAGAATCAAAGATGCCACGATCCAGAATAAGCAACTGCGGGTCACCATCACGCGGTGGATCTTGAGTCTTCTCAAGAAGCTGCGCCAATGTGGTACACCCCGTCCAAACATTGAAATTGAAGTGCTTCTTGTCTCGAATTGGACTCACCGAAGCTCGTTCAACAACCACATCGACCTTGAACCCAGAGCGCTTGAAGAATGACGCAATCTGGCCAATCGTGCTCGTTTTCCCAGCCTTCGGGCAACCGGCAAACTCGACGACAATTGGCTTTCTGGCTTGGCTGTCGAAGCGAACAGCGGCTTCTCTTGCCCGCTCAATCAGTGTTGTCAGGCTGGAAGCCATCGCTCACGCTCCATCACACACCACTCGAATCCCGATCGTCTAATCTGACATCTTTGGTGACAAAGTACAATGAACCTAGAAGGATCGAAGTTGGTCCGATCTGACAGGCTACTAATTGCAGGTGCATGATTCTCCGTTACCACTGAACTGGTTTGAACTTGAGACCATTCCCATGAACTGGCAAAGACTTTCCCAGACCTCACTCCCCGACATCCTGGCGTGGGCCGAACCCCAGCCGTGGTGCCGGGCGATGGCCGATTGCAATCAGGATGCCGAGTGGCATTCCGAGGGCGATGTCTGGACACACACGAAGATGGTCTGTCAGCAGTTGCTCCAGCTGGAGGAGTGGCCGACGCTGACGGCTCATGAACGGATGCTGCTGATCTTCACTGCTCTGTTTCATGATGCCGCCAAGCCGTTGACTTCGCAGGTTGATCCCGACACTGGACGGATCACTTCCCCCAAGCATGCGGTCAAGGGCGAGCATCCAGTGCGGGGAGTCCTGCGTGAACTGGAATGTGATCTGCCAACACGGGAGGAGATCGCCCGGCTCGTTCGCTACCACGGTCGTCCAGCCTTCCTGCTGGAGCGGAATGATCCCGCTCACGAGGTGATTCAGCTGTCGTGGCTGGTCAACAATCGCTTGCTGTATCTGTTTGCACTCGCCGACACCCGTGGTCGAGATACCGATTCGATGACTCGGCCCGAGGAGAATCTGCACTACTGGAAGCTCATGGCTGAGGAGAAAAACTGCTTTCTGGAGCCGTACCCATTCGCCAATGACCACGCCCGGTTTCTGTTCTACCGTCAAGCGGAGCCGAATCTGCACTATGTCCCGCACGAGGACTTTTCCTGTACCGTGACGATGATGTCAGGGTTGCCCGGCAGCGGGAAGGACACGTGGCTGTCACGACAACGTGGCGATCTGCCGATGGTCTCACTGGACGACTTGCGGGGGGAACTTGATGTCGGACCGACTGACAATCAAGGCGAAGTGGTGCAGCTGGCTCGTGAACGGTGCCGGGAGTTCCTGCGGTCGAAGACCAGTTTCGCCTTCAACGCCACGAACCTCTTGAAGCAGACTCGCCAGCGGTGGATCGACCTGTTCGCTGACTACAACGCTCGGGTGGAACTGGTATACATCGAGTCGCCAATGTCGGTGATTCTCGACCGAGCTAGACGCCGAGAGCGGGCAGTCCCTCAGCGGGTCATTCAGGACCTTGCAGACAAGTCTGAACCGCCGACATGGACCGAGTGTCACGGTCTGACTGTCGTGAACCGAATGTGATCCGGCATCGATGTGAGACTCGCCATGAACACCGACAATTGGATTACTGCCGTCTTGGCCCTTCGCAAGGCCAAGAATGTCGTGGTGTTTACGGGAGCGGGTATCTCGGCGGAGAGTGGAATCCCGACGTTCCGAGATGACGATGGATTCTGGAAGCGATTCCCTCCCGAACGCTTTGCGTCATGGAAGGGGCTGCTACAGACAGCAATCACGCACCCTCACTCTGTCGCTGATTTCGTGATGAACGTGATAGAACCCATTGCAATAGCATCGCCAAACGCTGGTCACCAAGCGACGGCTGGACTCCAACGGATTGTGAAGACGACGGTAGTGACGCAGAACATCGATGGTCTCCATCAAGCGGCGGGTTCAGAGAGGGTTCTGGAGATTCATGGATCACTGCTGGAAGTCGTGGATGTCTCCACGAGACAGCTCGTCAAACGATTTGACAGAGAAGAACTGGCTCACATCGTTGAGTCACTTCGCAAATACTTGGATGAGAATGGATCGATTATCTCACTCCTGATGGAAATGCGGCGGCTTTACCCATTCGATTGGCTGGGAAGGCATCGCCCAAACCTCATTTTGTTTGGCGATGCTCTCGCAGAGCCGGATTGGTCCAAGGCACGTCAGGCTGTTGAGGATTGTGATGTCATGATCTCAGTTGGTACTTCAGGGGCCGTCTACCCAGCGGCAATGCTTCCATTGGAAGCTGCCACTTCTGGAGCCACTGTGATTGCTGTTGATCCTCACCCCAGTGAGGGGTGCTGGCTGCAAGGGAAGGCCGGTAATGTACTGCCCAAACTGCTGAACGACGCTTTCGATGCTGAGAATCGAGGGACTCCATGCTCCTGACCATCTCCACCACTCACAACCCGGCGACCGATCTGGGCTACCTGCTGCATAAGCATCCGGAGCGGTGTCAGAGCTTTGACATGAGCTTTGGGCAGGCTCACGTCTTCTATCCGGAAGTCTCGGAGCAACGGACCTCCGCAGCATTGCTATTGGATGTCGATCCAGTGGGGATGGTCCGAGGCAAGAATCGGGAGCAGAGCTTTCTGCTGGGGCAGTACGTGAACGACCGGCCCTATGTGGCATCGTCGTTCCTGAGCGTGGCCATCTCGCAGATCTTCGGCTCGGCCATGTCGGGTCGCTGCAAGGACCGACCGGAGCTGGCCCAGCTGCCGATTCCGCTGACGGCCCGGATCGATGTGCTGCCGGTGCGGGGGGATGAGGGACTCGTGCAGCGGATATTCGAGCCGCTGGGGTACACGGTGGAGGCGGTCCGGCATCCCCTCGACGAGATGTTCCCCGAGTGGGGGGAGAGTCCGTACTTTTCGGTCACGATCAGCGGGACGACCACGCTCTCCCAGCTGCTGACGCACCTGTATGTCCTGATCCCGGTCTTCGACAATCAGAAACACTATTTCGTCGGCGATGACGAAATGGAGAAGCTGCTGGAGAAGGGGGCCGGATGGCTGGCAGTTCATCCCGAGAAGGAGCTGATCACTCGTCGATACTTGCGGCATCGGACGAACCTCACGAGCGAAGCGCTCGAAAGGCTGAAGGATGAAGGGGGAAGGATGAATGAAGAGGAGGACGATGATGCCAACTCTGACTCATCCTTCATCCTTCCCCCTTCAGCCTTGACCCTCAACGAGCAACGACACGGCACGGTACTCGCCGCCTTGCGAGGCAGCGGGGCACGCAGCGTGATCGATCTGGGCTGTGGGGAAGGCAAGCTGCTGCGAGAGTTGCTGGCTGACAAGCAGTTCGAGCGCATCGTCGGCATGGATGTGTCGATCCGTTCACTGGAGATCGCCCAGAAGCGACTCCGGGTCGACCGGATGCCTGATCGGCAGGCAGAGCGGCTCAAGCTGATTCACGGTTCGTTGATCTACCGAGACCAGCGTCTAGCGAACTTTGACGCCGCAGCTGTTGTCGAAGTGATCGAACACCTCGATCCACCAAGACTGTCCGCCTTCGAACGAGTGGTGTTCGAATTCGCTCGCCCTCAAACCATCGTGGTGACCACGCCCAACAGCGAATACAACGTCATGTGGGAATCACTGCCAGCCGGAAACTTCCGCCATGCCGATCACCGCTTCGAATGGACTCGGCAGCAGTTCCAAGACTGGGCCAATCGAGTGGCGAGTCAGCACGGGTACATCGTCCGATTCGTGCCGGTGGGGCCGGTGGATGAGGCGGTCGGTTCGCCGACGCAGATGGGGGTGTTCACGAAGGAGTGACAAATGGCAAGATCATTCGATCTGGTTGACAGGAAACTCGCAGAGGCAGATTTCTTCTTGAAGCACCTGATGGCGTGCGATGGAGACATTTTCTCGGCCTCCTGTTACTTCAGTGCATTCGTAGCCGCAGCGAGGTCAGTGACTTTTTCACTTCAGTCGGTATCCTCGAAGTACGAAGGATTTAACGATTGGTACGAGCAGCATCAAAGTCGGTTGAAGAGTGACGAGTATGCAAAGTTCTTTCACCAAGCACGGACACTCGGACAACATGTTGGAGTCTGCCCTCTCCGATCGGGATCGCTTAAGATGAACAGTTCAGGTCAGCATGTACTGGCCTATTTCTTTCGATCGTGTCCCGATTTTCCGATGGTTCCAGATTCGGATGTAGTCACAGCATGTGGCCACTACATGAAGCGACTCGCTGAAATCGTATTCGATGCGTACCAAGTGTTTGGTCGCTTCATAGATCCAGAGCAATACTATTCTGCCGAAGCCTTTCAAGAACGTGGGCTTTCAATTGAGGATGCGGAAGAAGAGGTCTTCGGCATTCGAGGCTGGACCGGAGGATGCAACATCCCCATCGACTACCGTTGGCAAATGCTTCGAGACAGCGTACCGAAATCTGAAATCGACCATCTGCTTAACGAGTATCTGGGTCGAGTGCGATGCGTTCCCAAGCGAATTGAACGACCGAAGGTTGTGGAAAGTGCAATGCCCGATGGCTGGACGCGTAAGGACGGTTGGACATTACCACCGGGATTTGATGACATCAGTTCGTACCTCCAGTCTCTCCGTCGTGACGATGGTTGACCAAGTCAGCAACCTGCTTCAAGTGTGAAATAGGAAAACAAGCCTCATTCATGAACATCTCCATCCCCAAACTCTCTCTCGTCGTGCTCATCGGTCCCAGTGGGTCGGGGAAGAGTACGTTTGCCCGTCGGCACTTCCTGCCCAGCGAAGTGTTGTCGTCGGACTATTGCCGAGGGCTGGTCAGCGACAACGAGAACGATCAGGCGGCGACCAATGATGCCTTTGACGTGCTGAACTACGTGGCTGCGAAGCGGCTGGCACGGGGGCGGCTGACGGTGGTGGATGCGACCAATGTTCAGCCAGAGGCCCGTGCCCCGCTGGTGGCTCTGGCTCGTAAGTACCACTGCTTGCCTGTCGCCATCGTGCTGAATCTTTCGGAAGACCTGTGCCACGAACGGAACCGGGGTCGGCAGGACCGAGCCTTCGGCCCGCATGTCATCCGGCAGCAGAGGACGCAGCTGCGGCGAGCACTCCACGGGCTGAAGCGAGAGGGGTTCCGACATGTGTTCGTCATGAACAGCGTGGCCGAAGTCGAGGCCGCTGTCATCGAGCGGGTGCCACTGTGGAACGACCGCAGCCACGAGCACGGTCCGTTCGACATTATCGGCGATGTGCATGGCTGTGCGGATGAGCTGGAGGAACTGCTAGCTCAGCTGGGGTACGTCCAAAGGATGAGGGATGAAGGCGGAAGGATGAATGAGGAGGACCATGTAGACAGCCCCCCTCTGACTCAGCCTTCATCCTTCCTACTTCAGCCTTTCGTCCACCCCGCTGGCCGCAAGGCGGTGTTCGTCGGCGATCTGGTCGACCGTGGACCTCGTGTTCTCGATACGCTGCGGATCGTGAGGAACATGGTCGAGCATGGTAGCGGACTGTGTGTCCCCGGCAACCACGATATGAAGCTGCTCAAGAAGCTGAGTGGGCGGGATGTCCAGATCACGCATGGACTGGCTCAGACACTGGCTGAGATTGATGCCCTGCCCGATGCGGAACGTGGCCCGTTCTGCGAATCGCTGGCCAAGTTCTTGGATGGTCTCGTCAGCCACTATGTCCTCGACGATGGCAAACTCGTTGTGGCTCATGCGGGGATGAAGGAAGAGATGCAGGGCCGAGGCTCCGGCAAGGTGCGGGACTTTGCACTCTACGGCGAAACCACCGGCGAGACCGACGAGTTCGGACTTCCCGTGCGTTACAACTGGGCGGCGGAGTACCGTGGCTCAGCGATGGTCGTCTACGGCCACACTCCCGTCCCGCATCCCGAATGGCTCAACCGGACCGTCAACGTCGATACGGGGTGCGTCTTCGGCGGCCAGCTCACGGCTCTGCGATATCCAGAGATGGAGTTCGTTTCGGTTCCGGCGAAGCAGACCTACTGCGAACCGTCTCGACCATTCTTGCCCGTGGAGGAACAGGCTCCGAACCTCTCAGCTCAGCAGATTCAGGATGATCTCCTGGATGCCCAGGATGTGATTGGCAAGCGGATCGTCACGACTCGACTGCATCACAACGTCACGATCCGTGAGGAGAACGCCACTGCGGCTTTGGAGGTCATGAGCCGCTTCGCCGCCAACCCGAAGTGGTTGATCTACCTGCCGCCCACGATGTCGCCGTGCGAGACGCACAAGGCTGAAGGAGGAAGGATGAAGGATGAAATCCAGATCCCCATTCAGCCTTCATCCTTCATAATTCCACCTTTCCTGGAGCATCCCGCCGAAGCGTTCGCCTACTTCCGTAGTCAAGGAGTGCCGCAGGTCGTCTGCGAAGAGAAGCACATGGGTTCACGGGCCGTGGTGGTGGTCTGTCGGGATGAAGCCGCTGCACGGGAGCGATTCGGGGTAACAGAAGCCGAGTGCGGGATCGTCTATACCCGAACGGGTCGACGGTTCTTCAACGACTCGGATCTGGAGCGGCGGTTCCTTGATCGATTGCGGACTTCGCTCACGGCATCCAACTTCTGGGACGAGATGAACACCACATGGGCGTGTCTCGATTGTGAACTGATGCCATGGTCCGCCAAGGCTCAGGAACTCCTGCGATCGCAATATGCCGCTGTGGGTGCTGCTGGAAACGCCTCACTGCCGACAGTGGTGTCCGCCCTTGAACAGTCGGCTGGTCGACTAAACGGGGAGGCTGCCGAATCAATCGAGGGTTTGCTGACCAAGTATCGAGACATCCACAGCAGCGTCGGCAAGTTCGTGACGGCCTACCGGCATTACTGCTGGTCGGTGGACTCGCTCGACGATCTCCGGCTTGCCCCGTTCCACCTGCTGGCAACCGAAGGTCAGGTTCACACTCAGCAGAACCACCTGTGGCACATGGCACAGCTCGCCAAGATCTGCCAGCACGATCCGAAGTTCCTCTGGGCCACACAGACTCAAGTGGTGGACGTGACCAACCCGGACAGCGAACAGTCAGGCATCGAGTGGTGGGATGCCCTGACCGCTCGTGGCGGCGAAGGGATGGTCGTCAAACCTCTGGATTTCATCGTGCGAGGGAAGAAGGGGTTGGTGCAGCCCGCAGTGAAATGCCGTGGCCGAGAGTACCTCCGTATCATCTACGGCCCCGACTACACTGCCGAAGAGAATCTCTCCCGGCTGCGAAACCGAGGTCTCGGAGCCAAGCGGTCCCTCGCCCTCCGAGAATTTGCCCTCGGCATCGAAGGCTTGGAACGCTTCGTTCGCCACGAACCACTTCGCCGAGTCCATGAGTGCGTCTTTGGCGTTCTGGCATTGGAGAGTGAACCTGTCGATCCGAGGCTGTAGGTGGGAGTGTGGCCAGGCAGCGCTTGCTCAAATTGCTCTTCGACAAATATCTCGCGGCCAACCAGTGGTCGCGTATGCAACGAGTCGGCGACCGTCCCGCCCGCAAACGACACCAGTCGCTGTGCGGAAATCTCGCCCAGACTCCGGTATTCTCGATGCCACTCACGAGGGCCACCCCGTGGACAGCTCAACCATCCCCTCCGACTGAAACTGCGTGCCATGACCGACACCCACGACCCCGGCCTGTACGACCTGTTTGTCTCTTACTCCACGAAGGACAACCTGCCGCCGCCCGGCGCGAAGGTCGGCTGGGTCTATGCCTTTATCCAGCGGCTCCGCGAACTGGCCATTCCGTTCACCAGCCAGAACATCACCACCACCGGCGATGCGGACGCCTTCCCCGACTGGGACACCTTTTACGCCCCCGATGAGATCAAAGCCGGGCAGCTCTGGGAGCCGCGACTGTGCACCGCCGTCGCCCCCAGCCGCGTCGGCAGGATTGGTGCCTCTCGCAGACTCGACTGGGCAGGCATGGCTACGTTATAGATACAGAGACCCCGCGATCACACCACTTGGAAAGCCTTCCGCATGCCGACGCTCGATTGGATTGGGAAGCAGGCGGTGCGGAACCATCATCGCGAGGTTCCGTATCGGCTGCTCAAGTGCGACAAGGCGTTGTCGGTGGGCGATCCCGGCAGCGGGAATCTGGTGGTGCAGGGGGACAACCTGGTCGCGCTCAAGGCGCTGCTGCCGTACTACGCCGGGCAGGTGAAGTGCATCGACATCGACCCGCCGTATAACACTCTGTAAAGCCACATTTTCGCCGATACAGGCCGACGCACCCATTCCATACGAAAAAGCCCCTCCCGCCCCTCGCCTTGACGCCCCGAGCGCCCCAGCCCTAACGTCCAGAGAGCGGGCGGTTCACCCGCCGGGCCAGACCGTTCCTACCTCACCCAATCCCCACTATGACTCCATCCGACTTCATCACCCGCTGGAGTCCATCCGGGGGAGGAGAGATTGCGAACTCGCAATCGTTCCTCAAGGAGTTGTGCGACCTGATTGGGGTTCCGCATCCTGAGCCATCGAAAGCGGATGAGGACGCGAACGTTTACACGTTCGAAAAGGCGGTGAAGATCGGCAACGGGGACGGGACCGAATCGGATGGCCGGATCGACCTGTATCGGCGCGGGGCGTTCGTCCTCGAATCGAAGCAAGGGACCGAGCGACGCGAACGCGAGGCCGATGAAGCCCTCGCCACCGTGACCAAGGCCAAAAAACATCGCAAGGGGCACGCCGAGCGCGGGTCGTCGCACTGGGTGCTGGTGATGACCCGCGCCCGAAAGCAAGCCGAACGCTACGCCCAAGCCATCCCCGGCGAGTGGCCGCCGTTCCTCGCCGTCGTCGATGTCGGCCACTGCATCCAGCTGTACGCCGACTTCACGCAATCGGGCAAGAACTACCAACCGTTCCCCGATCCAGCGTCGTTCCAAATCTGGCTGCCAGACCTGGAACAGAAAGAGATTCAGGACCGGCTGCGGGCCATCTGGATCGACCCGCTGTCACTCGACCCGAGTCGCATTTCGGCCAAGGTCACTCGAGAACTGGCCGAACGGCTGGCGAAACTCGCCAAGCTGATGGAAGGCAAACACGAACCGAAAATCGTGTCCGAATTCCTGATGCGGTGCCTGTTCACGATGTTCGCCGAAGACATGGAGATCGGCGGGTTCAAAACGGGCGACCTGACCAAGCTCCTCAAGGACTGCCGGGGCAAACTTGCAGAGTTTGTCCCGATGATGGAAGACTTGTGGAGCGAAATGAACACCGGCAAGCGGATGTCCGGCTGGCTGCGTCGCAAGATCGCACAATTCAACGGCGGGCTGTTCGAGGACTCGACCGCACTGCCGGTGACTGCCGATCAGCTCGAACTGCTGATCGAATCATCCGAAGCCCGCTGGAACGATGTCGAACCGGCCATCTTCGGCACGTTGCTGGAACGCGCTCTCGACCCGGTGGAACGGCACAAGCTGGGGGCACACTACACCCCGCGTGCGTACGTCGAACGGCTGGTCATGCCGACGATCATCGAACCCCTGCGGGAGGAATGGGCCAACGTCTTCGCAGCTGCGTCCAG
>JAYTCW010000422.1:0-10095 GCA_043736295.1 Planctomycetota bacterium
TGGACGTAAGTCCAACGTGTTGTGCGACGTGGAGATTCGTGAGACGTACGGAATCAGGTCGACTTCGCTGGAAGCGGTGTTTGCAGAGGTCACGTGCCGATGTGATTCGAGAGTGCGGCTTAGCACGGGGGACTTACGTCCGCCCGCTCGCTGTCGCACTGAAATAGAAAACCCCCGGTGACTCGGGAGTCGCCGGGGGGTGGGGTTTAATGGTAGTTGTGAGTCGAGCAACACGGGGGACTTACGTCCCCCGCTCGCTGTCGTTTGGTCTCAGCTGCAGCCCATGCTTTGGCCGCAGTTGTGACAGAGGTAGCAGTTGCCGTTTCTGACGGTGATGGCTCCGCAGGCGTCGCAGGCGGGGGCGTCGGATTGGAAGCGGGCGAACTGCTGGCTGCGAGATTGCGGGCCGTCGTGGGCGCTGGTCGCGGTGTCGGGCGGGAGCAGCGGCAGCTGGTAAGCGAGCGCCGCTCCGTGGCCGTTGGTGTGGCCATTTCCGATCGCTGCGGTGCCATTGGTCCCGACGGCTTTCGTGGCGGTCTTCGCCGTCGCCAGGGTGACTGCCGCAGCTGGGAGCTTCGTGCTCACAGCTGCTTTGACCTCAGAGGATTCGGGGGTCTCCGCGGAGTCGGGGGCCTTGGGAGACATGCCGTCCCGCTTGGGGGCGTGGGCCTCTTTGTAGCCAGCGAGGAAGGTGTTGCCCAGGAACCGGAAGATGTAGTCGACCACGCTCTTGGCATGCGGGATGTCGGGGTTGCTGGTCCAGCCGCTCGGTTCGAAGCGGGCGTGGCTGAACTTGTTGACGAGGGCGTCGAGTGGCACACCGTACTGGAGGGCCAGCGAGGTTTCGGTGCCGATCACGTCCATCAGGCCGCCGATGGTCGAGCCTTCTTTGGCCATCGTGATGAAGAGTTCACCGGGGGTGTTGTCTTCAAACAGGCCGATGGTGATGTACCCCTCGTGCCCGCCGACGTTGAACTTGTGGGTCAACGAGTGGCGGGTGTCGGGGAGGCGACGACGGACCGGGGCGGCTTCGACGGCGACGGACTCGGAGGACTTACGTCCCCCGCTCGCCTTCTCGCTCTTCGAGGTGTTGAGCGGCTGGGACTGCTTGGAGCCGTCGCGGTAGATGGCGAGGGCCTTGAGTCCGAGCTTCCAACCCTCGATGTAGGCCTGCTCGATGTCCTCGACGGTGGAGTCGGAGGGCATGTTGACCGTCTTCGAGATCGCTCCCGAGAGGAACGGCTGTGCGGCGGCCATCATCGAAACGTGGGCGTGCCAGGCGATCGAGCGGTTGCCCTTGGCGGCCTTGAACGCACAGTCAAAGACGGGCAGATGCTCGTCCTTGAGAGCGGGGGCCCCCTCAATGGTGTCATGCTCGTTGAGGAACGCGAGGATCGCAGTGACCTGGTCCTCGGTGTAGCCGAGCGTCTTGAGCGTGGCGGGGACGGTGCGGTTGATGATCTTCATCATGCCGCCGCCGGCCAGCTGCTTGTACTTGATGAGTGCGATATCCGGCTCGATGCCGGTGGTATCGCAGTCCATCATGAAGGCAATCGTGCCGGTGGGGGCGAGGACCGTTGCCTGAGCATTGCGATAGCCGAAGCGGCGACCGTTTTGCAGGGCTTCGTTCCAGACTTGCCGTGCGGCATCTCGCAGATATGCCGGGCAGGCGGGGTTGATCTTCTCGACGGCATCGCGGTGCATTTGCATGACCGAGAGCATCGGCTGTTCGTTCTCTTTGTAACCCGCGAACGGACCAACGGTGCTGGCAATCTGGGCACTGGTGGAGTAGCCCTGCCCCGTGAGCAGCGCGGTGAGCGCCCCACAGATGCCGCGACCCGCTTCGCTGTCGTAGGGAATTCCCATCGACATCAGCATGCTGCCGAGGTTGGCAAACCCGAGTCCGAGTGGCCGGAAGAGGTGCGAATTCTCCGCGATCGGCGGTGTCGGGTAGCTGGCGTGGTCGACCAGCACTTCCTGAGCGGTGATCATGATCGCACACGCCCGGCGGTAGCGGTCCACATCGAACCCACCGTCCGGAGTCATGCACTTCTTGAGGTTGATCGACGAGAGGTTGCACGCCGTGTCGTCGAGGAACATGTACTCGCTGCACGGATTGGAGGCATTAATCGGTCCCGCCTTTTTACAGGTGTGCCAGCGATTAATGGTCGTGTCGTACTGCACGCCGGGGTCGCCGCAATACCAGGCCCCTTCCGCCATCTGCCGGAGCATATAGCGAGCCTTATAAGTCGGCCCTTCCTTCGTCGAGTTCGTCACCCATCGGGTATGCCAGTCGCCGTCGTTCTCCACAGCCTTCATGAACTCATCGCTCAGACGGACGGAGAGGTTGGCGTTCTGGAACATGATCGACGAGTATGCCTCGCCGTTGAAGTTGGAGTCGTACTCGCCGCTTTCGATCAGCACGCGGGCCTTCTTCTCTTCCTTCAGCTTGCACTGAATGAACTCCATGATGTCCGGGTGCCAGTCCTTCAAGGACTGCATTTTTGCTGCTCGTCGCGTCTTGCCACCCGATTTCACCACAGCTGCGATCTGGTCATAGACCCGCATGAAGGAGAGCGGACCGGACGGGGTTCCGCCGCCGGAGAGCTTCTCGCGACTGCTGCGGATGGTGGACATGTCGGAGCCGGTTCCGGAGCCGAACTTGAAGAGCATGGCTTCGCTGGTGGCGAGGCGCATGATCCCTTCCATGTTGTCGTCGACCGATTGAATGAAGCAGGCGGATGCTTGCGGATATTCATACGGTGTACTGGGCCGATGAACCTGACGCAACTTCGGGTCGTAATTGTAGTTGCCAACCGACCCCTTCACTCCATACTGGTGGTAGAGTCCGACATTAAACCACACCGGCGAATTAAACGCAGCGTGCTGGTGCAGGCAGAGCCACGCCAGTTCGCGGTAGAAGTTTTCGCCGTCCTGTGAGGTGGCGAAGTAGCCGTCCTGCATGGCCCAGTCGGCGATGGTGCGGGCGACGCGGTGAATCACCTGCCGGACGGAACGCTCGCGCTCGTTAGTGCCAGGTTCTCCGTAGAAGTACTTCGAGACGACGACGTTGGTCGCGAGAGCCGACCAGTCCTTGGGGACTTCACAGTCGGTCTGCTCGAACAGCACCTTGCCGTTCTCGTCCTTGATCGCTGCGGTCCTCAGATCCCACTCGACGGTGTCGAACGGGTCGCCCCCCATCGGGCAGAAGTAAGGTTCAATCCGCATCGGTTCCACCGCATTGCCAGCTTTGACAGTCGACATCGACATACCTTTCCAGAGTGCGTCATGCACGGAAACCCCGAATGGGGCGTGTGAAGAGTTCACGCCGCTGCAACAGTCAGCGGACGTGAGCTCGCTCCGTCAGAATTGTGGATCCATCCAATGAGCGCGCGGACACCTGAACAACTGATCCATGTGAACATCCGCTGCCTACCCAATCCTATCGGTCGACAGGGGGTTTTGCCAGCAGGTTTTCAGTGAGAAATGCGAGACTGCTCGCACAATGAGTTGTGCAGAAGTGAGATGGAACCCCCAACATCTTGTTGCCGGGAGCGAGGACACCGTTATACGTCACGTGGACACATTGTCAAGAATTCATGATGACGAATTTGTCGGTCGACCGGTCTGTATTGACGGAACTCCCCAGCCGACAAGGAGTATCGAGTGCTGATTTTTTTTGAGAGGCAGGTTTCACGTTCTGTTCACTTCCGCTGCCCCGCTCACCCCGAGTGGCAGCCTTGGCCTGATGAAGCGGCTTTTTGAAGCACTGCCAGTCTCGTGAATCGCCGAAGCCCCCCCTGATCGCCTCATCCCGAGTCGCGATTCCCACAGCCAATCCCCTGAAATCTGTACGACTCACCCCAAGAATGTTTGCGTGCTGCGCAAGTTTCCGGTGGCCTGAATCTTCTGTACCCCGAAGGGGTGCAGAGGTCGCTTCGCCGGGTGTGGCTTTCTGGCTGATGGCTGACCGCTTCCTTTTGGTTGCGACTGCGCCTCGCCGGGAATATCTGTGCCATCTGTGGACAAACTCTCTGCTCCGGAGAAGCCAGATGCAGGACGGATTTGGTCCACAGATTTCGCAAATTGGCACAGATTCACTTCTCGATCAATCGCACAATTCGAGGTCGCGGGGCAAGCGCGGGTGACTCATAAAACCACATTCACCGAAAAGACCCAAGCTGCCTAGCGCCTCGCCAAGGCTTGGAATTGGGGTGGAGCCATGCTCGCCAGGGAGGGCGAAGCTCCTGCTGAGCCGCGTGTCGGGGGACGCGTCGTCTTGCGTGAGCGGCTCGGCGGGAGCCTCGCCCTCCCGAGATGGACGAACCCCCAAATCAAGCCTTGACCGAGCACTGGTATTCGTTTGTTTCACCAGGCCAGTGGAAGGCAGGGACTAACGGCGGTTCGAACGGTTCGGACCACTCCCTTTACGCCCGTATCCCTCACCCATCACAATAGCGAAACAGTCGTGTCAGACCGCTTCGCGCCGCGAGGGAGTTGACAGCTGGCGATCACTGCATCTGCTGCTCGGGAAAGTCTCTCCTTCATGGCCCCTCGGAAGAACACGCCGCCCCTCGCGAAGCTGGATGCTGACGATCTCGTGGCGATTCGCGAGATGTTGGCGTACCTCAATTTCTCGGGGGGCCGCCGCGATTCGAAGTTTCTCGCGAATCTCAACCGCATCTGGGTGAAGCTCAATCAAGCGGCCCCGGTGGTCGCCTTGGGAACTCTTCTGACAGCTGAGCTGGAAAAGGTGCAGGGCACGACTCCCGTGTTTCAGGACACCCAGCAGGCCCGGCAGGTCATTCCGCTGACGTTGACCTCGCTACTGGCCGCGTACCGCGCCCACCAAGCCGATCTGCTGTTCCACCTCAGCCCGCTCGACTTCGAACAGCCACTGCTGGTCGGCGTCTTCTTCGAGGCGGTCCTCGCTCAGGGGGCTCCCTGGGACGATACGGATCGAATCATTGAGGGGGCCCTCAAAACGGTCAACGACTTCGTCGGCTACCGCCCGATCCCCGTCCTCGAAAGCGGGTTGCGGATGGAGATCTACAGCCACGAGCGGTTCCGCCCTCTCCCCATCTACATGGAGGGAGTCGGCGCAGCTGCCGGGCCGTATCACGATCTAATCTCGTCGACGATGGAGTTCCTCAAACAGGCACCGAGGGATTTGCTGCTCGAAGCCCACTTCGACCTCGACCAGATGGAAGAGCTGGCGATCGACATGCGCTCGCATGACCATTTGCATCCGGTCAACAAGCGCACGAACTACATGTTCGGGGAGTGGGATCCCCACCGTATCGATACCAAGGGGCACTACCGCCGGGTGGTGCTGCGCCGCATCATCCTGGATGCACTGCTCACCTGGATCGATGATCCCAAGTCTCGTACTCCGCGCGCCGAACGGCTGTTTGACGCCGCGGCGGCTCTGTGCGGGACGATGCTGATGGCCTCGTCGATCAGCGGGTCGGGGCCGGGAGTCCATGATTCGTCGGTGACGCTCACCTCGCTCTTGCCAGTGGTGGCGCGGCGGCGCGATGCGTTCTATCTGCGGTTGATGCAACAGGTCGACGGGACGCGGGCCAAACGCCTCAAGCGAGAAGAACAACGCACGCAACAGCCGTTTGGCCACATCCGGCAGTTCCTCAACATGCACCTGGCCGGGTACGGAGCGAGGCAGATTCAGTTCCGCGAGATCGCCTACCTCTATGCAAAAATGGGTTATCCCGATGCCGCGCGGGCACAGGGAGCGGCCATCCCAGCTGCGTCGATTCGGTTCGAGTGCGAGATTCAGTGCCGCATCGGTCTGGCCCATCATGCCCTGAACCAGAACAAGCTCCCCGAGGCGGTCGACCTGGTGATGGGGCTGTTCAACCTGTTCCAGCGGGGTATCGAGTGCGGCGCTCTGGTCGACCCGTGGGACATCCTCGGGTTCCAAGGGCAGTTCCCGCTCTTTTCTTCGCGCGAGGACACGATCCCCGACAATCGCGTCGAGGTGTTGATCGAACTGGTCGAGGACTCGTTCGGAGCCTTCTCGCGCGTCCTCAGTGAAGCCGCAGCCCAAGGCAACGGCGCCGCCCGCGAACGTATATTGATCGAGTACCAGAAGGTCGCCGAGTGGTGGGACCGCTTCGCCAGCACCACGGTCGACGACCTCCCCAAGGTCTCCGGCCAAGACAGCCTCGACGCTGCGACCCATGTCTCCGAAACACTCATCGAGTGGCGGAAAGCCGGGGAGGCGGCGGGCGATGTCGGCTTCTGGCGGCAGCATGTCGAGGAGTTCGAATCGGCCCAGGCGTACGCCCTCGTCGTTGACGCTCTGCTGTATCGCAAGGACTTGGTCGCCTCGCTGGCCTTGCTGATGCAGTGGCTGAGTCAATACAGCGATGTCGGGCTCGAATCGCCTAAGCACTCGCTGTTCGCGATGCTCATTCGCTGGATGAAGTTAATCGCGGGGGAAGCCTGCACCATGACGCAGGACGAGCGGGCCAACCTGCTGCGGCGGATGTTCGCCTTCCTCGAATCGAACGCGGAAGAGCTGTGGTCAGTCCCGCGCATGGAGGGGGCTGTCGAACGAGCTCAGCAGTCGATGCGGGATGACCCTCTCAAGGATGAAGCCGCCGAGGGCGAGGACGACAAGGACGATGATGATGTCTTCGGAGCCGCTTACGAGGAAGTGACCTACAAAGACACGACCGACGACGGCAACTGGGGCAACACCCTCGAAAACGACTTCGGCTTCCGCAATACCGAGTTCGAAGTCATCAACCGCGACATGGAACCGCGGCTCAAATTCATCAACGCCGTCGGACAGCTGTGGCAGATGGCCGCCGTGCGACTGGCCGCCGATCTGCACCTGCACCGCGACACCCCGCAGACCCCGATCTTGCAGCAGACGCTGGACGGCGTACGCGACTGGCGAACGCAGGCTCAGCGCTGGCAAGCCGACCTCGCCGAACTGATGGAGGCGATCTGGGATCACGAAGTGGCCGAGTCCTCCGGCGAACATGACGCGAACGTCGAGTATGACATCCAGTTGCAAGTGAAGTTCTACATGCTGCATCAGGTGATCAATACGTTGATCTGCCTGCGGAATGCGGACCGATTACTTTCGGGTTGCCTGCCCGAGGAGACATCGACGGGTGGGCGAGCCGAGGACGACCCCGAGCTGTCGACACTGATCCGCGCGGTCGTGCGGCGTGATATTGATGTCGTCGTCAAGTCGTTGCCGACTGTGCTGGAGTGGATGTCGAAGCACGCGCTGCTGTATGTGCCGCTCGACAATGGAGGCAAGCCAGCGCCGATCCTGCGGGCGCAGATGATGCAGTCGGTCGTGCGGTTCCTGCTGCGGGAACTGCCGCGCATGGGACTGTTGTATGAAACGTGGCGAGTGTTGCAGACGGCCTTTCAGATGGAACGTCGCTGGCGTCCCGATGGGCAGGCGATCACCGAGTTTGACCGGCTGTTTGATCTCGCGCTGCGAAATGTTCTCGAAGAGGTCATCCACTCGGCCCGCACCTGGGGCGATGGAGAGAGCCACACGGAAGTCCTGATCGACGCCATCGGCGACATCGTCGAACCGTTTCAGGATCTGTGGCTCGACCATAGCCGCACGATGCGCATCTCTTCCGTCGATGGCCTGCGCGACAACGACGATTGGCTCGATTTGGCCGAGTTCATTCGCGAGTACGGCGGCGATCTGCTGCATGCCAGTCAGCTGACCCTCGGGAATGTGCGGGCGATCCTGCATCAGGGTATCGACTGGTATCTCGACTATCTGGAGGAGCAACAAGACCCGCTGAAGCCGATCAAGATGCTCGATGACCTCGACTCGGGGATGATCGATCGCGAGCAGTGCGAGTGGTGCCTGGAGACAATCTACTCGATCGTGGTCGACAAGTTCGACCGGTTCCTCGAATACAACACGACCACCACGCAGTCCGATTACGGGAACATGTTTTATTGCCTGCTCGACTTCCTGCGGCTCGAGGCCCGGTACGACCGCGACTCGTGGAGTATGTCGCCGATCACCCTCGTGCATGAGATGCTGACCCGGCTGCAGGAGACCGAAGCCGCCCGCTTGTGGGAGGGCACGTACGAGGCCCAAACCACCGACCTCGCCGCGCGGCACTTGCAAGACCTCTCCGGTTTGCAGCGGGCGTATGGCATGCGGATGCCGACGATCGCTGATCACCTTAACCAGCGGTTCGTGAAGCCGCTGGCCGTCAACCGGATTCTGGCTTTAATTCAAAAGGCCGTCGCCGACTCGCAAGCGGGGGTCGATTCGCCCTCATTCGCCGAACTGCGGCGCGAGGTCGACCTCTACCTCACCGACTCTTGGGGGAGTGGGGTCGACATCCCCCCGTGGCTTCGGCAACTCGAAAAAGAAGTCTACGATGTCGTCGAACCCGACGAAGGCGGCCGCCCCGCAGCCGACGCCGAACTGGCCATGTCCGCTGTGCCTCTCACCAAGGACGAGTTCCAAAAGCAACTCAAAGCCTGGCCCCGCCGAGGCCGCTCGACCCGCAAACCGGATGGTCCGAAAGGGAAAGCCCGTCGCGGGAGAAAGAAGCCGCCAGAGGAGTGATCGAGAGCTGCGCCATATTCATCAACACGGACGACTGGATTGAAGTGGATCGAGTGGGGAGCGTGACTGAGATTGAGAATCCCAGAAACTGGTCGCTACAATGAAAGACATGATTTCACCTGCTGATTCACCAACCCCAGTCTCCCAGCCACCTAGGGTGTACCGTGCCATGAGGCGAGCGGTGGACGGTTTGCCAGTCGTGGGGTCGACGAGTTCCTCCGAGTTGGGTGTTCGTCCGGGAGTAGACATCACGATTGATGCGACAGGGAATGTCGTGCTTGATGGAAGTGGTATGTCGGTTTCGCCGGGATGGCGCTTCCTCGAATTCACTCGTATCCCTAAGCGCCTGGAGCACATTGTACCGGGAGCAAGGGGAGCAAACAGCATGTCTTGCTATGCGATGGGAGTGGGGCCGTTCCAGAATGGGATCATCGCGACCGGACTGGAATTGATTCCCGATGAGGGGCCAGCCCTAGTCGCACACGGCGTTGTCGCTCCGGTTCAACCCGTTCTCTTCGCCCAGTATCAGCTAGACTTGGTGAACACTCGCGCCGCGTGGCAGATTGACGAGACGTGATCATGATTGCACTTCCATTGTTCGGCAGTTCGAGCTTCAGATTTGTGGCGAAGGGGCTGATTGAGCTTCACCGATTGGGCCAAGCCGGAAAGGACGACTCACCCGAGGCAGAGTCAGTGCGTGATGCACTGGATGATCCGTTGCGTGTCCTGAATCGGACTGAGAAGGAACGAGCCGGGTGGCTTTCCGCAGACCTGTATTCCGTCAGCGAACCACCGGCGGCGAGCCCCCTCAAGGAAATGACTCCCCCAGACCAGCAACAGCTGATCGAGGCGATCAAGGCAGAACAGAATCAAGAATGGGATCGTGCTCTGGAGCTTCTTCGGCGATTACAGGAGCACATCTCGCCAGCACTTTTGAGTTCATTGCGAGGGAGTATTTGGGGGGAATCCGGTTATCCGGAAGTCGCTGCCTTTTTCCACGAACACGCTTGGCAGACTGATAAAGCAAATGCGAAGTATCACGCACTGTACTTGGATGCTCTGGAAGAATCTGATCCGGTCGCAGCTGAACTGTTAGCGAGGCAAGTGTTGGACGACGTTGAGACGTACGACCCCTTGGTAGTCGCTCATGCAGCACGAATCCATTTCCATGATTCCGGAGTCACTCCTGGCTGGGATGTCGCCCAAATGTGTCAAAGACTGATCCCAATATTGGAACGGAATGCGATGCGAATCGAGGGCAGCGGAAAGGATATTAGCCGGTCGGTTGTCTACGGAATGACTGTTCAAACCTTGGGTATTTGCTACGACCTTCAAGGTAATTCGATCGCCGCAATCGATTGCTTCTCGCGAGGGTTATTGGCGAACCCCAACAACATCGGTCTGCTCGTATATCGGGGGATTCTCAGGTATGGCCGTGGCGACGGAGCCATTACTGACTTTAAGCAAGCCGAACGACTTGGCTATTCCCATGTGTTGCCCTACTTGTT
>JAYTCW010000423.1:0-24479 GCA_043736295.1 Planctomycetota bacterium
AGTGTGCCACCCGACCCGGCCCCCTCTCCCCCGCGAGCGACGTGACTTTCGGAGGGTGCGTATTGTGGGGGAGAGGGTTGGGGTGAGGGGGCGACATCACTCGTTCATGCCCCCTCACCCCGGCCCTCTCCCCACAGTGGAGTCCTCCCCGCAAGCCACATCGACTGCGGGGGAGAGGGGGCAGAACCTTGGGAAACACCTTGTAGAAATCCATCACGGCGTTGCGGGAACGGGCGGAAGCTGCGAGCCAGTTGGCCCCCATTCTGGAGAACCCTCATCAGTTCTCTGGGATCGATTGTTGGCTCGAAACTTTTCCACTTCATGGACCAGTTCTGGATCTCGCTGGCGAAGTTCTACCAGGTATTTGCGAGCTTCCGCGACATGAGGCAGGACTGGCTCGGGGACCGTACTCGGCTGGCTCTCTTCTGCCTGCAGGTAGTAGCGAATGATTGCCCGTTTTGTGATCGCCAGACTCTTTGGGTCGTTCTGTGTTCCATACAGATCGAAGAGTCGGTCGTTGACTGACCAGTCTTCCCAGCGAATGAGTTCGACAATCGCCAGGTCAGCCAGTTCGGGATAGTCCAAGAACTTCCGCATCATCGAACGGACTTTGTCTCTCGAACAGAGATCCTCTCGCTCCCACGCAAATCGCAGGGCTTGCATCACGGCATATCGCCGGGAAAAAGTGGGAGCGAGTATTGTCAGCACCTGCTCATCCATGAACCGTAGCCCTTCATCTCCGGTCAACAGTAGATACCCCACCAGGAGGTCGGTAAGGCCGTGCTGGTACTCCTCGGTGGTCGCCAGAATTCGCGCTTTCATGCGTTCCGCATCTTCCGCTGTCCCGCAATACCCCAGTAGTCGAGCCGCCAGTCCCACCCGTTCAGATGCCGGACTCGTGTCGTCTAACCACGCTCGCAACTTGTCAACGGGCAGCTGATCTTTAACCGCCAATATCTCTTTCGCGGGAGCCGACAGAAATTCCCGTTGCACATTTGTCGCGATGATCGAGTTCGGTGAGTCGAGGAAGTCTGCCATGTACGACAGACGTGCGAGGGCAGTGTCGGTCGGGCAGTGGATCATGTATTCCGCCGTGGAGGCTTTCAGGTCGATCGGGCGCGACCACGTCAATTCGGGTGAAGCCGAGGCTGTCAGGAGGACCAGTTGCTCGGACCGGAGATGCGGTCGATGAGTGAGTTTGACCTCCTCACCCTGACGCAGCTTGCCTGACTCGTCCTTCAGAATGTGGACAATCTCATAGCGAGCCAGTTCAGGCGTGATCGGCAAGTCAGCAGCGGCTGCCGGGTTTAACCATCGCGCAATCACTGCGATGTCCGTCGACTTGAAGTATTCGGGAAAAGTCACGCTACCAAAGGACGGGGCGAAGAAGCCCATTCTCGGCGAAACCGGCTCGTCCGGCAGGACGGCATCCTCGATGACGTACAACAAAAACAGTTCCCCGTCTTGGACACGCGACTTGATTGTCAACTTGCCGACGACATCAAACGGGCGATCATTGATGTAGTCGGCAGTCACTCCCTGACGCATGCGCACGCCGACTTTGTCGTCGACGTTAATCCGTCGTCCGAAATTCATCCATGTGTTGTCCCTCACCAACATAAACGCGGGCAGTTCGGTCTCAGTCGGCGGCGGAAACATCCACCCCCTGATACGGACTGTCTTGCCACTCAGATTCTTGAGCCACTCGGGCAGGCGATCTTCCACATCGACCGGCACCTCTTTGATGCCGAGCAACTGACGCAGCTCCAGATCATCAAAAGAAACCCGCAGCGCCTCTTCCGGGCCTTCGACTTCAAAGGTCTTCTCTGGCTTCACTGAGGGGAAGACCGCGTCTTTGGTCTTTTCGCCAAATGCCACACTGGTCAGCATCAGTGTCAACACAACGGCTCGCCACATGAGTTTCTCCATTCGGGTTTGGCGGCTCACTGATCCCCGACCGTGACTTCCTCGATCTGGGCATCTTTGAGGTCGTATATCCAAGTGAGTCCACATTCAATCGGTCCGTGGACCTTGAGCGTTCCGATGATCTGTAGCTCATGCGTGGAAGTATCTTTCCATTCGTCCCGACTTCGCAACCTGACGTGAATGACTTCATCCAGGTAGCCAGTCCAATAGCCCCCTCGGAATATCGGGACTTGGGGTGGTTCAATGTGAACCACGTCAGACGATTCGGGTTCTGCGATCAGTGAGAAATCGAGTTCAAGTTCATTGCCATCGTTCCCCATGAAACGGCGAGGAGCAGGCTTCTCTTTCAGCAACCAGAAACCTCCGGATACATCGGGTTCGATGCCGTTCGAGTCGTCGATCCACCCACGAATCCGGACTCTCTTTCCATCCAAAGCCAGGATAACCTCGGGGATCCAGGTACGAACACCTTCTGGAACTTCCTGGACATTGAGAAACTTTCGAACATTCAGGTGTTCGAAAGTGATTTGTGTCACGCCGTCTGGAACGATGACATGTGGGGGCTTCACAGCTGTGGTGACGGCCACTGCAGGCGGGGGAGTCACGGCCTCAGGGGCTGCGGAGTTGCCGCACCCCGATGTCATCATCGCGAGAGGGATCGCCCAAACGGTCTTTCGCATTGAAGCCTCCCGGCGCTCTTCTCTGGCTTTCCCACGTTCTGGCGAACGTGGCTACGGTGGCTGGCCCTACTTATCCATCACCACGGCGTCCTCAATTACGTACAGCAGGAACAATTCTCCGTCCTGAATGCGTGTCTTGATGACCATTCGGCCTTCGACATCGAAGGGATGGCCTTCGATATAGTCGGTCGTTTCACCGGATCGCATGCGGATGCCGATTTTGTCGTAGATCAGCACTTTGCGGCCAAAACAGCAGTCCTTGTTGTCTCGCACAAACATGAACGCGGGCAATCCTTTTTCGACCGGTGGCGGAAACATCCAGCCGCGAATTCGCACCGTCTTGCCGTGGAGGCCGCTCAGCCAGGCGGGGAGGTGCTGTTCGACATCGAGCGGGACGGGGTCGGCGTTCAGCACCTTCAGCAGGTCGACATCGTCGAAGCTGACGCGGAGCGCTCCGTCGGGGCCTTCGACGTTGAAGGTCTTCTCGGGGATCAGCAACTCCAGCTGACGGGCCGGGAGCGCGGTCGGCAGAGCGGCCAAAGCCACTGCAGCGGGTGGAGCCGGTGGGATCGAGAGGGCCAGTTCGGGTTTGGCGGGCTGGGGATGGGCCAGTGGGGCCACAGGGGGGACCGGCTCCGAGGGCAGGGCGGACCCCACTGACTCGGGGCCAACGACCGGGATCGGTTCGCTGGTGGTCGGGAGAGCCTTCGGTGTCGCGATTCGGGCGATGTCCGGCAGGGGCTTGGTCGTCTGCGCCGACGCCGGGACGATGCCAGAATTGCTCGGGGCAGCTGAGACCGGAACCTCGGTCTTGACCGGCTCGTTGTAGGTGTGGAACTCCGCGTCGTCGTTCTGGCAGCCGGAAATCAGACCCAGACAGAGAACTGCAAGCAGGGCGGTGAGGGGCTGCGGACGAGCGGTTCGGGGCATCACGGTTCCTTCAGTGAACGGCCAGTATTTCTCGTGGGTGAGGTTTCCCGCCGGTCGGCTGCGACACAACGAAAGGCTGGAAGCCTATCCCACTCCCTCGGGAGTGGCGAGGCCATTGCTGAGAACACGATCGTGTTCAAGTTGTTCGCAGTGGAGTACGTTCCCGCAGTGTCTGTAGCTCATGTCGCTCCGCGACTGAGATTCCTCCCGCAGTACACCCTTTCGAACTGTCTGTGACCGGGTGATTTGACAGGCGGAATGCGAGTCGCGGAGCGACATCGCCTACGTTCCCTCATGCTCGCAGCACTAGAAGTCCGAATGGGAAGGCTCGACGATGTCACACTCCAGAAGGTAGAGCGATTCCTGAGTGCCTTCCCGGTACTTCGGATTGATCCGGAAGGTTCCGGCGACCGACACGCGGCCAGCTGTGTAGTTGGTCGTCTTCCCCCCCTGCATGAGGCAGCCGACCTGATCTCTGAGAGCGGGTTTGCCGCCGAAGCAACATTCCTTACTGTCTTTCAAAAGCAGGAAGGAGGTCAACCCCACTCGCTCGTCGGTGGGGAACACGAAGCCCTTGAAGAAGACCTTCTTCCCGACCAGAGCTTCGACATCCGGGTGGGCTTTCTCTCCGTGGCGGTCGGTCACGAAATCCTTGGCGGAGATATCTTTGACGAAGCTGATGCGGGCGTAACCTGCGGGGACTTCATGCTGGAAGGCCTGAATCTGCACGAACGTTCCGGCAACCAGAGTCACGCTCCCAAAGAAGATGCCTGCAATCGCGACTCCGATGCCGGTGTATTCGCCCTTCCAGCGGCGAATGGACAGGATCGCGATCCCCCCCAGAATCACTGTCAACACCGCCACCGGCAGCATGATCCACAGAAAAATGCCGATCAACGACAACAGCCCCAGCACCAGCGAACAGACTGCCAGCGAAGAGACTGGACGGTAGTTGAACTCGTTGTCCTCGGAGCTGGAGGCGCGAACGAAATTCTCCTGCGGCTTCATTTCCTCCTCCATCACCACCTCATCAATGACCTGATTCGACATGCTGGACCCCCTCTGCTGGACAACATCAGTGCTGGATCAACATCCGCACCCCAAGAATGCGGGCCCGAAAAACAACGGTCCCTGCGAAAGTATACGCATGGGAAGGGCTCAATGTCCAAAACCTGCCCCCCGAGAAACGGTCGGCGGGCGTTGGCGGGGCCGTTTGTGGGTTGTTCGGTACGACTGTTACAGAGTGACAGCGAGCAGGCGAGCACCGGCGGGGAGACAACGAGCTTTGGCCAGTCAGTCCAACGTGTTGCTCGACATGTGATACCACTCGAGCCTTGTTCGGAGGATCGCGTCGCCTGGGCACGGGAGACTGACGTCCGCCCGCTCACTGTCGCTTTGCTGGCGGCACGATCAAGTCGAGACAATCTCGACATTCGCCCGGGGCACGGTCAGACGTCTGCCATCCCCGCATTTGACCTCCAGCACGCGGGCTTTCGAGCCGGTTTCGAGCTGTTGCGGCTCGTGCGGCAGGCTCGACACGGTGCCCAGGACGCCGAAGTATGGGTCGCGGATGATCCGCACCGGCGAACCGATGTCGAGCACGCCGCCACCGACAACTGCGGCCCGCTTGTCGGTCTGGCTGCGATCGGGGAGGGGGATCACGATCTCGGGACGGATCACGCCCGCCCGGATTTGAGTCGCTCCATTGACGGCAGCTGAGGCTCCGTGGTGGCTCTGGAAGATGGCAAACGTGCGGTCGGCCATAGCGATTTCGCCGAAGCCTTCGGTGACGATCACGGTGGTGCCGATCTGCTCGGTGCCAGTGATCGCCACGCCGAGGTCGTAGCCGAGGATATCTCGCAGGTCTTGGTCATCGATCCCGCCAGCCACCACGGCCGAGACGCCCAGTTCCGCAGCCCGGCGGATCGAGGCTCCGGGGATGCGGCGACCGCCGACAACGATCTGGCCGCGATGCGATTCGGTGAGCAAGTCGGGGGTGAGGTCTTGATCGGGGCGGGTGCAGACGACCGCGATCGGGCCATATGCCTCGCCGCCAACGCCAAAGATGCCCTGAATGAGAGCGGCTTCGCACTCGACAACAACTCCTTCACGCGGGAGAACCTCGACGACTGTCCCGGTCGAGTAAGCGAGTACCCGCACCGGGATTTGCGGCCCGCGCAGGATCATCTGCCCCGTGATGCTGGAGACTGATTCGATTGTGCCAGTGTGCTTGGAATGATACTCCGCGCGGAACATCCCGAACATACCCGGCGAAACCGCCAGTAACTCCCCGACCTCGACTGTATCGCCGATCGTCTTGAGCAGCGAACGCGGCACCTCAGCGGGAACCAACCCCAGTTGATTCGCCAAGTTAATCGGGAAGACATCCCCGGGGAGCAGCGTCTGGGCCACGACATCTTGCGAGGTCACGCGCTCGCCGACCCGGCGCTGCACCTCACCCGAAATCGGCAACGTCCGCACCGCCCGGAAGAGGGTGCGTTCCATGACCTGAAGACCGGGGGTGTAGGCATGAGCCATGCGGGAGGTGTCCTGACGTGGGATAGGCTTCCAGCCTGTCGTGGATTGACAAGATGACAGGCTGGAAGCCTATCCCACGTGGGCTCTCCGTCGGGAGGGCGAGGCTCCTGCCGAGCCGCTCGCGCGAGTGAACGCTGCCCCTAGCTCGCGGCTCAGCAGGAGCTTCGCCCTCCCCGTTTTCTCATCTCACTCCACCGACAGATCCTCGTAGTCCAGCTCAAACAGAGCGTTGGCTCCGCTCATCTTGCCGGTCTTGAATCCCTTGTTGAACCAGAGGGCTCGTTGCTTCGAGGAGCCGTGAGTGAACTTTTCGGGCACGACATAGCCTTGCCCCTTGCTTTGCAGGGTGTCGTCACCAATCTGCTTGGCGCAATTGATGGCCTCTTCGATGTCACCTGATTCAATCATGTCTCGCATCTTATTGGCGTGATGAGCCCAGACTCCGGCGAGGTAGTCGGCTTGCAACTCCAAACGGACAGAGTACTGATTCTCCTGCGGACCGCCACGCATGGCATCCACCTTTTCGGTGATCCCCAGCAGGTTCTGCACATGGTGGCCGATTTCGTGGGCCACCACATAGGCCTTGGCAAAGTCGCCCTGGGAATTCAGCTTCGTCTCCATGTCCTCATAGAACTGCAGGTCCAAATAGACCTTCGAGTCACCCGGACAATAGAATGGTCCCACAGCTGCGCTGGCTTGCCCACACGCGGAAGAGACCTCCCCGCTGAATATCACCAGTTTCGGCTTTTCGTAACGATCGCCCATCGCGGCGAACTGCTTCGTCCAGACATCCTCGGTGTCGGCCAGCACCACCGCGACGAACTTTTTGAGGGCCTCTTGTTCTGGATCGAGGGGGGCTTGTGGATCGGCTTGTTGCTGATTCGGTTGGGCTTGTTGCTGTTGAGCTTGCTGGAGCAATCCCCGGGGGTCGCCGCCCATGAGATAGACGATCAGTGCGAGCACGAGGATGCCAATCCCGCCGCCTCCCACGGCCATGGGAGTTCGCCCGCCTTGCCCCCGGCGGTCCTCGACGTTTTCGCTCTCTCGCTGTCCATCGATTCGCATCGCTGTCTGCCTTTTGGATTTCGTGAATCGCCACGCGGGGAATTCTCAGGGGCAACCTCGGCACAATCAAGGGAGTCGGGGTTTAGCTGCGACGCGAAGTCTTCGAAGCGGAGCGATTTTTGCCGTCGCTCCACCCTCAACCGATCCCAATTACTTCGCCGCCTTCAGCAACACAGGAGTCCCCCACACTAGATGATCCGCAACATCGAACCCGTCCCCGAAATCGACCTCCAGCTGGAGTGTCTTGGCTCCGGTCAGATCGATGGAGATGGCCTTGGCAGGCTGACCACCAACGAGGGATTCTTCAAACTTGGCGACGCCATCGACCCGCACGCGGACGATGACGTGGCCTTGGTCGCCGTCCTCTTTCTGAAGCCCGACAGCACTGCGGAATTGGCTGAACCCTCCGCCGAGGTCGTAGTCCAGAACCGTGTGGGAGTGGGTGCAGAGTCCTTCGGCATATTTCTCGTCCCCAATTTGCAGGGGACTCCCCGTGAAGGACTTGTTGGTCTGGTACGGGCGGACCAGATCGAGGTAGCCCACTTGTTCCGCGTGACTCGGGGTCAGTTCGACCAAAGACCGCATCCGACCATTCTTAACCGAAATGCGAGCCACCTGGGATCGCAGAAGCTCGATCTGTTGTTTCCAGATCGTCTCCATCTGGAGAGAGTCAGCTGACAGGTTGGTCACCTGCCCGGAGAGGTGTTGTCCGCTGACAAAGTCGACGATCTGGTAGGGAGAGTCATTGGTCGCGGGGGGCAGGAGTTTGAAGACGAGCCCGGCCACCTTGGCCCATTTCAGCTGACGAGACTTTCCGTCGATCTCGATCTGTAACGAGTCCCCATCGCGTCCGAGGATTTTCCCGGCGACACGCTGGATTTCTCCGCTCTCGGATTTGGCATAGACGTTGTCGAATTCCGCTTGTTCGCCGGTGCGAGGCAGCATGAGCTTGCCGGTGATGACCTCCTGTGACCAGATTTCGCGAAGGACCACGGGGGGGAGGGTGAGCGTCCGCGTCTGGTCTCCGAAGCGAGTTTCCACCGAGATCGTGTCCGGGATCCAAGCGGTGATCGTCCCATAGAACTTGCCTCCACCAACGAGTTCCAACTCGGACTCCTTATCGTTCATGGATTGCGGAGTCGAAGAGGTGACACCGGAATAGCGTTGAAACTGCTGAATGTCGGCCTTGCTGAACAGCACACCCGTCGAGGGGATTTTCAAGACGGTCTGTTTCCCCGGATTGTCGAGAGAGTGGACCCACAGCGGTTTCCGGTCCGCATCCAACAGGATGATCCTCGATCCGGCCAGCCGCTTGCCAAGGTTGTCATCGGTCCGGTTCCAGAGTTCGATTTGCTTCACTTTGACGTTTCGTTGGAGGTCGACCTCCCACCAAGGGAGCGCCACATAGCTGGAGTGCGTGACCGACTGGCCGGCATTCAAATCGCCGTTGGTGTTCCCGTCAATGGCCTTCTCGGGAGTTCCGTTGTAGTCGGTTCCGATCTGGGTCGCCTTCCCCTCGCGAGCGACGTTCTTGTCCCCCTCGAAGACCAGGACTTCAGCCAGGGAGAGATTCGTCGGAGTCGGACTGAGATGCTCGACTCGGACATAGCGAGTCTGGAGTTCGCCCATCTCGCGATTTATGGTCTGGCTGAACTCGACGAGATCATCGATCGAGATTTGTTTCGCGGGCATCCCTTCTGCGATCGGGATGATGATCTGGCGGTCAGCGATGGTGATCCCCACCGCAGAGATCGATGCCCCATCGACGGTCAGAATCTCTTCCGCACGAGCCGGAGAAGAGACCAACCCCCAGGCCAGTAACAGAGCCAGTAAACATCCAGGCCAGTGGGATCGCATGATGAAACTCCCGAGCAGAATCTGAGAACGGTTATCGAGATGCAGGATACCCGCTGCGAGGTCGAGTGTCTTGTCTCCTCCTCTCCCACCCGTGACCCATGAACTGAGCGGCGTCCTCAGAGATCGACGGACTCGGAAGTCCGTCGTACATCGCCATCGGGTTCGCATGAAGCATCAGCGTCACTTCCGCGACTTCAGTTCGCGGTGGAACTTCCAGCCCGGAATGAAGAACGTGAGGGCGCTGGCGATCCCGAAGACAGTGAGCCCGATGTCAGGAAACAGAGCCATCGGGATCGCACACAGGAACATCACGATCGCTTGAATGTAGAACTCGCCCGACAACACGCCCGCCTTGCCGACGAAGACGCTGGCAGCGAACAGAGCCAAGACTGGAGAGAGGCTGAGAACCGGCAGGCCGAGGAGTGACTCAACCAGAAACAGCATCGACGAACTCGCCATACTCGCAGCCCATAAATGGGCCACCTGCCGCTCGACAAAGGTGACCGGCCCCGCGCGGTGTCGCATCTTCCAAAATGCCAGAGCCCAGGTTCCCAGGCCGATTGTCCACAGCCCGACATAGGGCAAATGAGACGTGACTTGGCGGTACTGCATGTAATTCGTAATCAGGCACAGCACCAGCAGCACCAGCGAGTGCCACATCCAGAGCAGCCCCCAATTCCGCAGAATGCCCGCATGGTGAGTCGGACGAAACGCTCGACTGAGGATATCGGCCAGTCGCGAAGACCGGGCCTGAACCGGTTCGTGGTTCAGGAATGCCTGCAAGTCGTCGGCCAGTTCATCCGCTGTCGTGTACCGCAGGTCAGCGGGCTTCTGGAGAGCCTTGAGGACGATCATCTCCACATCGACATCGATCGCCGGGTTGAGTAATCGCGGCGGCGGCGGCTCATGCTCCAGGGCCATAATCACCGCATCGGCGGGTGATGCACATTGAAACGGTGGACGCCCTGTCAGCATCGCAAACAGCACCGCTCCGAGACTGTAAATATCGGTGGCTGGGCCGATTTGGGTAGGATCGCCGATGGCCTGTTCGGGGGCCATATAGCCGGGGGTGCCGAGAATGGCTCCCGTGCGGGTGAGAGAACGCAATGCTTCTACAGAGGGGGCCAAGCCCAGGGGTTGCAACCCCTGGGCATTCCGAGACAAAAGTTCCGAGTCTGGCACGATCCGGGCCAGGCCAAAGTCCGAAACATACGGATGGTCCTCCCGATCAAGCAGAATGTTCGAAGGCTTCAGATCCCGGTGCAGCACCCCGCTGCGATGGGCATACGCAATCGCCCGGCAGACGGGAATCAATAGCGCCGCAGCTTCGCGCGGGGCCAAGGGGCTGCGGTTGATCCGCTCAGCCAGAGTTTCTCCCAAGACCAACTGCATACTGAAGTAAGGCAGCCCCGCTTGCTCGCCGACCTCGTACACCGAAACAATGTGCGGGTGAGTGAGCTTGGCCGCCGACTCGGCCTCGGTGCGAAAACGCCTCAAGTCATCGGGTGTCGCAAAGACCCCGCGGACCATCATTTTGAGGGCCACATCGCGGTTCAGGCTCCGCTGGTGAGCCTGATAAACGACACCCATTCCGCCGCGCCCGATCTCGGTCAGGTGTTCATAGTCGGCAAACCCTGCGGGCGCCGCAATGGGGGGCACCACCGGAAATCCGTCTGCCAAACCTGTGGGGGTGCGGCCCAGAGCCTGTGCCAGTTGGGCCGCTCCCATCAGTTCCCGCAATTCGCCCACGAGATCGGGATGCTGCGCGTTGACCTCGACCCAATTCACGGTCCGCCCCTGCTCCACCTGCTCCAGCAATGCCTGGAGTGCTTCGCACAGCTGTTGTTCATGGAGAGTGGGGTCGAGAGGCACGGGATTTCAGTAGATCGGGGGTGTCGTCAGGTCCGGGCCATCGGGTGCCCGTGTGGGGGTGCATTCGCTCATTGGCGGTACCCCTCCGGCTCCCTCTCCCCCGCGAGCGGCGTCACTTTCGGAGGGTGCGTTTTGCGGGGGAGAGGGTTGGGGGTGAGGGGGCCATACCGCACGTTCTAGCCCCCTCACACCGGCCCTCTCCCCCACAGTGGAGTCTGCTCCGAAAGCCACATCGATTGTGGGGGAGAGGGGGCGGAGAGAGCGGAGTACCGCCATTTGGCGAATGCACCCCCCGTGTTGTAACCATTCGGTGTGGGTTTCGGGAATCATGACCGTTTCCCAGACACCACCGAAGTTTCCTTTTGACGACCTTGGGAGCTTGACCTACGTTTGAGCTATGAGGTGCCCACCGATGGACACCTTGGTCTTTGAGACGAGTGTGAAAATGAGCATCAAGAACAAGGGCGAGACGCAAATCATCAGCACGTCCACCATTCTCATTCTGAGTGGATTTCTCATCGGTCTCACCGTGGGGAAGATCGTGTCTGAAAGTCTGTCTCCGTACGTGCTGTCGTGCGGATTAGCCGGATTCCTGGCGTTTATTGCTTTGGAGTTAACCGGCACGCAGCGTGAAGAGAAGATCGATCAGGATGAAAAAGTGCATGTGCAAACCCGTCTGGATCGGCATGTCCTGTCACTCAGTAGTATGAGCTTCAAAATGCCGGATGAGAGCGACTCACTGCCCTCCGGTCCCTCGGATCCTGCGGACTTGAGCCAGTCCACCCCGGACCTGAAGCTGCTGGACGACCTGTACGACCAGTTGATGCATCTAAATACTGAATCCGATTCTGTTGATCAGGAAGCGAAACAACCGATTCAGGCGTGACCGGCGCTCATCCGTATCGATAACATTCCTCCCATCCCGAGCGACCGATTGCGTCGCCGGGATCTCAGGGAGGAATTCCATGCCAGGCTTTCAGGTGGGGCGGAACTGGACGATCGCCAATGCCATCGTCGTGATGTGTCTGTATTGCTTCTCGCTCAGTGCCGCCCAGGCACCCTCCCCTCGGCTCGCGACCGTCAATGGCCACCTGGTCCTGCAGCGGGATGTCGATCTGGAGCTATTGATCTCTGGGAATCGGCAACCAACTCTCGCGGATCGCAACGCCGCCTTGGAGCGGGTGATTGATCGGACCTTGGTGGCGAAGTTTGTCGCTGCCAAAGGGGTGAATCCTCTCGCTGAGGATGTCGAGAACCTCGTCCAATTCGTTCGCAAAGGAATCGAGAGCGGGGGCGACACTGTCGAAGCGGTGCTGGGGAAACTTCAGCTCACCGAGGACGACGTACGACGCGCCGCTGAGTTATCGGTGAGTTGGCAAGCCTATGCGGCTCGCTCCTTGACCGACAAAGAGATTCGCGACTATTTCGAATCGCACCGCGAGCAATTTGACGGCACCAAAGTCCGCCTCCGCCAGATCGTGCGGGGACTACCCGCCTCCGCGACACCCGCCGCATGGGACGAGGCCGAGAAGTTACTGGCCGACCTGCAACAACAAATCACTGCCGGGAAGATCGAGTTCGCCGCCGCCGCCGCAGATCACTCCACGGCACCCAGTGCGAAAACCGGCGGCGATATCGGTTGGATTGGATATCAAGGCGGCGTCCCGGCCCCCGTGAGCGCAGCGGCGTTCGCCCTAAAGTCAGGCGAATTAAGTGCCCCAGTCCGCTCCTCGCTGGGGGTACACCTGGTCCAAGTTACCGAACGTCAGCCCGGCGAGTTGAGCCTGGAAGATGCCCGTCCCGCCGTGTTGCAGGTGCTGGGCGAGCAGCTGTGGGACAAGACCGTAAAGACGCTACGAGCGAAGGCCAAGATTACGAAAGAGTCCGTTCCCGACTGATTTCCCTTCTTACAATCGGGCTTCGGAGTATTCCGACACAGTTGAAATCGCGTTGACTGCTGAGCGGATCGTGGCCTAGAAAGCCCATCGATTGTTCGGCAGCTCCTGCCGGTGTCCTTCCTCTGCTCGATGCGTCCGTGTCGAGTGCCTTTCCCCACCAAAATCATGGCTCTCACCACGTCCTCTGGGGCAGCGGCTACTGCTGCGCCCAACGGTGTCTCCTTGTCTGGCTGGCCGAGCTGGCCAGTCTACGATGATGAGCAGATTGCCGTCGTCGAGCAAGTCTTGCGCTCCGGTAAAGTCAACTACTGGACCGGGGATGTCTGCCGTCAGTTCGAAGCCGAATACGCCCAGTCATTGGGAGTTCCCCACGCCATTGCCGTGGCCAATGGAACGAATGCGATCGAACTGGCCCTCGAAGCCTTTGACATCGGTCCCGGCGACGAGGTCATCGTCCCCTGTCGGACATTTCTGGCCACAGCCAGCAGTGTCGTCACCCGTGGGGCTCGACCCATTTTCGCCGATGTCGATCCGCTCAGCCAGAACATCTCTGCGAAGACGATTGAGCCATTGCTCACCTCCCGGACGCGCGCCGTGATCCTAGTCCACTTGGCGGGCTGGCCATGTGACATGGACCCGATCCTAGCTCTGTGCCGTCCTCTGGGAATTCGCGTGATTGAGGACTGCGCCCAAGCCCACGGAGCCTTTGACAAGGGGCGTCCCGTCGGCTCCATCGGCGATGTGGGATGCTTCTCGTTCTGTCAGGACAAAATCATCACCACGGGGGGCGAGGGCGGGCTGGTGACGTTCCATGACGAAGCCTTATGGAAGAAAGCCTGGAGCTACAAGGACCACGGCAAAGGCTGGGACACCGTTTACAACACCCCACACACCGGGATCTTCCGCTGGTTGCATGACTCGATTGGCACCAACTGGCGACTGACCGAGATGCAAGCTGCGCTCGGACGCGTCCAACTGGCCCGGCTCCCCGAGTGGGTCAATCTCCGTCGCCGCAACGCCGCCATCCTCACACAGGCCATGTCGAATTGCGAACTCGTCAACGTCCCCACTCCTGGACCCGACCAATACCACAGCTGCTACAAGCACTATGCGTTCATTCGTCCCGAATGTCTGGCCGAGGGGTGGAGTCGTGACCGAATTGTGCGTGAACTCCAAGCACGCGGAGTGCCCTGCGGAGTGGGGAGCTGCTCCGAGATCTACCTGGAACGGGCGTTCGAGAACGCGGGCTTGGCCCCCGAGCAGCCGTGCTTGGTGTCGCGAGGCTTGGGAGAACGGAGTTTGATGTTCGTAGTGCATCCGACACTGGGGGTCGAGCACCTGCAAGAGATGGGGCAGCGTATTGCCGACACCCTCCAGAGTGCCACAGCTTCCAAGATTCAACGAGCTGCCTAATCGCCCTGGTGTAACGCCGCGAGGGCTGAGACTGGCTGGAACCGCTGGTCGGCAGGCCCGGTTGAAGTGTTCTCGCAGTTTTGAATCTTTCCCTGTCAAGTCCCCTCGAAGAATGAGCGATGCAGAGTGAGTGACCACCGCCCACACGTTGAACACCCCTTGATCGCGGAGATCGTTCCGCGAGCTGGTTGGATGCCAGACGCTGGTGCTGCGTCGACTCCCGTCGAAGAGAGCGTCTCAGGGGGGCCGGTGTACTCGGGATCGCAATTCATGAAGCACCGTCTCGCTGCCATCCTGCCGGTTCATGCGTTGGTTTTTTGCGTCTGCTACGCAGCGTCGACCGCGCTCCGTTTTGATTTCGATGTGCCCGCAGTGTTTCGAGAGGTCTTCTGGAATACCCTGCCTCTGGTGCTGCTGGTCAAGTTCGCAGCCTGCTGGGCGACAGCGGAATGGCGTCGGACATTTCGCTATGTGTCCGTTCTGGATCTCGTATTCGTGGGGCTGGGTACGGTCGGATCTCTGGCGTCACTGTTGATCTGCAATCTGTTGCTGCCGGAATCGATCACAATTCCTCGTTCCATATTGCTCGTCGACGCGGCACTCTCGTTGCTGTTACTAACCACGATGCGTTTTGCCTACCGAGCCTGGATGGAGATTTTGTCTCCGCTGATCAAAAAGAAGGGACGTAGCCGGACCCTGATCTACGGAGTCGATTCTCAGTCAATCGGAATCCTGCAAATGTTGAGCGCGATGCACTCAACACGTCTGCCCTTCCGAGTGGTCGGCTTTGTGTCGGAGTCGGCCAGTCGGCACTCTTCCCTGATCGCGGGAGTCAGCGTCCACAACCCATCGCGAGGCTGGGAGACAATCTGCAAAGAGTCAAGAGCCCGCGACCTGCTCATCCCCGGTAGCGTCCCCGGTCGAGTCGTACGCTCGATTCTCCGCGAGTGTGCCGAAGCCAAGATAAACGTCCACATTATCCCGACCGTCGAAGAGATGGTGGTCGGTCGCTTCAAGCTGGCCGCTCGCGATGTCACCGTGTCAGACTTGCTCCGGCGGGAACCCAATCGCCTCGACATGGAATCGATTCAGGGATACGTCACCGGCCGCCGGGTGATGGTCACCGGCGGAGCAGGCAGCATCGGCAGCGAACTGTGCCGTCAGCTGCTCGATCTCAATCCCGAGATGCTCCTGATCTACGACCAGTCCGAATTCGGCGTCTTCACGATGGAGCAGGAGTTCGTCAAACGCGAGGGGGCGTCCGACCAGATCCGCTACTTTGTCGCTGACATTCTCGACGAAACCACGCTGAACCGCGTGTTCTCCGAGTATCAACCCCACATCGTCTTCCATGCAGCGGCCTACAAACATGTCCCGCTGATGGAAGACAATCCGCAGGCAGCGATCACCAATAATGTCCTCGGCACGAAGGCCGTGGCGGATGCGGCGCGCCGTCACAACGTCGAACGGTTCGTGCAAATCTCCACCGACAAGGCCGTCCGCCCCACCAGCGTGATGGGGGCCACGAAGCTGATCGCCGAGAAGTATGTGCAGTCGCTCTCACGACTCGGCGGCACGAGCTTTATCACCGTGCGATTCGGCAATGTCTTGAACTCGATGGGCAGTGTCGTCCCGACTTTCCGCAAGCAAATCGAAAGCGGGGGGCCGATCTCGGTCACGCATCCCGACATGCAGCGGTTCTTCATGACGATTCCCGAAGCGGTCCAACTGGTGATCCAGGCTGGGGCCATCGGCTCGACGGGAGATGTGCTGATCCTCGACATGGGCGATCCGGTGAAGATCGTCGACCTCGCCAAAGACATGATTATGCTGTCCGGCCTACGCTACCCGGAAGACATTGACATCGAGTTCACCGGACTGCGGCCCGGCGAAAAGCTCTACGAAGAGTTGTTCTATGAAACCGAGTCGGGCGCGAAAAAGATTCACGAGAAGATCTTCTGCGGCAACAGCGAACAAGCCCCCCCCGTGCTGGAAATGATCTCCCGGATCAACCAGCTCTCCGAAGCAGCGACGGGCGAGACCCAGACGACATTGCTCGCACTGCGTGAACTCGTCCAGGAATACACTGGGACCGAGTGGAGCCCCTCTCGCATGCGTAAGGCAGCATGAGGCAGGAGTGTGGTCTGTGGCCGTCACGGCTTCTGACTCGGGTCAATCTATTTTGGCAGAGGAATCAACTTTCCATTCCTGCGGTGCAGGTGTACGGGTCCACAAGTCCTTCTGCTTGTCGGTGAGCGATTGCAGCAGCATGCGCTCCGGGGTGGTTTCCAAAATCGTATACTGACGCGACTTGCCATAGTCTTTGATGATGCTGTTCACATTGGCCACGGGCGTCCCACTCACGACGGTATGTGTCAGCACTCCGTCTTTCACATCCCAGGTCAGATCCATGTGGGCCTGCTTGCCATAGAGCAACGACGCGAAGAAATCGAGCTTCAGTAGCATGCGGGCCGTGCCATCCGGACGGTTCTCGATCCAGTGATCCCCGTTTTCCGAATGCGTCCAAATCCCGAGGAACTTGGCCTTCAATTCCTCGTCGGGGCTGTTCGTTTTGACTTTTGTCGGAGAGAGTGCCGTTGTCGCGGGCGACTGGACCGCAGTCACTGGAACCACCGCAGCGGGAGATGTCTCGCTCTTGGTCGTCGCGACCGCCGATACTGCCACGGGCACTGACTGCGGATGGCCTGCCCCGAATTGAGTCCAGCCAATACCCACGAGAACAATTCCTGCCGTCGCCATGACAAGACGAACCAGAGGTATGCGGAATGCCAAACCGTCGTTCATGCCGTCGTCTCAAATCGAATCGCCCGCTGGACTGTCTGAGTGCCTACCCCGCTGGACTCGCGCAGGCGTCACACTCATTCCCGATTCTCGCATTTTGCCACCCACGATCCAAGAGTGATCGAACTTCGGCCATTCGAACATCGCCATTTCCAACGTATCGTGGGCTTGAGCCCACGCGACCCATACAATGACCGCATTCGCTCCGCCTCACGAAAGCCAAGGATGTCCGCCCCCTATCAGATCCTGATCTCCAACGAACAGTCCTCGGTCGCGATCTCCGCAGACGAGTTGCGACGAGTGGCCACGCTCACCCTTCAATCCGAGGGAGTCGTCTCGGCGGAGATCAGCCTCGCGGTCGTCAATGACCCAGCGATCCACAAGGTCAATCGAGACTACTTGCAGCACGACTACCCGACCGATGTCATCAGCTTCCTGCTCGACTCGGGGCATGCCGATCCCCGTCCCGCGCTGCCCATCCACGTTCAATCTCGACGAGGGGCAGGCCAGTGGCTCCACGGCGACGTGATCCTCAGCGCCCAGACCGCCCAGCGCGAGGCTGCCGAATACGGGTGGGAACCGCAATCAGAGATTTGCCTGTATCTGGTCCACGGGCTGTTACATCTGTGCGGCTATGACGACCTGACCGATGAGGAGCAAACCGTGATGCGCACTCGCGAGCGGGAGATTCTGCAACAACTGGGGCTCTCCCCGCAATACGAAGAGGACTGAACGAGAGGACGGGCATCAGTCAAGTCGGCAGCCGGTCTCCTCTGCTCCCTGGGTGAGCGTCCTAAACGTCGGTGTCCCGACCCCAAAGGGGTCACGCCCCGTAGCCCAGGGTTGCCCGCGCAGCGGGAAACCCTGGGTTTTCCTGATCACGCGAGATTCAACCCCAACGGGGTTGCGTCAGGCAGGGGACGCAACCCCGTTGGGGTTGATAGTTTCCCGGTCCAATCTCCCCAGGGTCTTCCGCTACGCGGCCGACCCTGGGCGACGAGTCGGGACCCCGTGGGGGTCGAAGACTTGGCATCTTCTCGATTCACCGACGATTGAGACGCACACACTGCCTCCCTCCCCCACTGGCGGCGCGACTGACTGCGAGGACGCCATGGTGGGGATAGGGAGTAGAGAGAACGGAGTACCGCCAGTTGGCGAATGCACTCTAGAGCGGCACTTTCGCACCAGACACCTATGCGGCTGAACCCCTCGTCCATATACTTCACACACGTGGCACAATCATCTTAGCGACCCACTCATTGTGCGACCGAGCAGTCGAGGCTCGGTGCGATCTCCCTCATCCCTCCCCGTCAGTCGATTCGCATGCCACCGACGATTCGAGGTCATTTTCTGGTTGCCGGTCCCCGTCTGAAGGATCCCAATTTCTTCAAGGCCGCGGTGTTACTTGTCGAGCACAACGACGAGGGGGCGATGGGACTGGTCATCAATCGCCCCAGCGCCGTCACCGTCCACAACGCCCTCGCCGGGCACTTCGACCTTCCCGCAGCCAGTGGGTTCGTCTACCAGGGGGGGCCGGTCGAACAGTCCGCTCTCTTCATTCTGCACAACTCTCAATCACTCGACCCCGAAGAAACCCCGATCATCTCCGACCTCTTCATCGGCAGCTGCGCCGATGTCTTCGAAGAGGTCGTGCAGACCTCCCTGCTGGATGACTCGATCCAGTACCGCATCTTCTCCGGCTGCTCCGGGTGGGGAGAAGGACAGCTGGAGGGCGAGCTCGCCCGAGGCGACTGGTTCGTGGTGCGAGCGACCTTGGAGCATGTTTTTGCAGCCGACCCGTATACCGTGTGGGACGAGTTGATGGAGCAGGTCCACAAATCGCACCGCATCCTGCCGAATCATCCGATCAACCCCGAGTGGAATTAGTCCGTCCATCGCGGCTGCCACTCCAGGAAGGATTCACACTCATGCCGAATTGCCGTAGGACGGACATCCTCGTCCGTCGTCTGGTGGTGTTCACTCTGCTGTGCTTGGCGACCACCCCACTCCCCGCCGACGATTGGCCGCATTGGCGCGGTCCGAATTCTAACGGCATTTCCACCGAGACCGGCTGGGGCCTCGCTGGGGGCAAGACCCTCAACGCGATCATGTGGAAAACCAATGTCGGCACCGGCTACTGCACTGTCTCGGTCGCGGGCGGACGACTGTATACGATGGGTCACCGTAATGGAGAAGAGACACTCTACTGCTTCGATGCCGAGACCGGTGAAGAGAAATGGAAGCACACCTACAAGGCCCAACTCGTCGCCAACCTGCATAAGGGCGGTCCAGCGGCCACACCGACCGTGGAGGGCGATGTCGTGTATGCGGTCAGCCGCGATGGACGTTTGATGGCCGTGGCCGCTGGGACCGGCCAGCCGCTCTGGGAGCAGAGCCTCACCGAACAAACTAAAACCAAGGTGCCCGAATGGGGGTTCAGTTCTTCGGTCGTGATCGAAGGGAACCAACTCCTGGTCGAGTCCGGCGGCATCGCCAGTTTCGATAAGACGAGCGGGAAGCTCAACTGGCATGCCGGGCCGCACAAAATCGGCTACGGCTCACCCGCGGTCTTTACCCACGACAACTATCGCTACGCGGTCAGCCTTAACAACCAGACGGTGCAGGTCGTCAACCTCCTCACCGGAAAGGAAGTCGCCAGCAGTGAATGGCGGACCGACTACGACACCAACTCGACGACCCCGATCGTCAGCGGTGACGAGATCTTTATCTCCACCGGCTACAAGCGCGGCTGCGAACTGCTCAAGTTCGATGGTCAGAGCCTGAAGCAGTTGTATGAAACCAAGACGATGTCCAACCACATGAACAACAGCGTGTTGTGGGAAGGACACCTCTATGGGGTGAGCGGCAATTCGCATAACCCAAGCCAGTGTGCCCTGCGCTGCATTGAGTGGAAGACCGGTGAGCAGAAATGGTCGCAGCGCGGCTGTGGGGCCGGGTCGTTGATCCTGGCGGACGGCCAGCTGATCGTGCTGAGCGACCAGGGAATGTTAGCGGTCGTCAAGGCCACGCCTGCGAAGTTCGACTCGATCGACCAGCAGCAAGTCCTGACCGGCGAGTGCTGGACCAGTCCCGTGCTGGCCAACGGGCGGATCTACTGCCGTTCGTCGGACGGGGATCTGGTCTGTTTGGATGTGAAGTGATTCGCGACACATGGCTCCTCAAATGTGCTCCGTCGTGGTGAGAGGTTCGGATGCCTCGGGAACTCTCTGCTCTTCGCAGGAATTGTGCATCATGGCCCAGTGGCCCTGCTGTTGAATCCCGTTTGGGCACAGAGGGATTTTCTGCTGATTGGTGTTCTTCGGTGAGTGGATTCACGACAGACCTTTCAGGAGATGTCCACTCTCGCAGAGATCGGACACTCCCGCATCTCCGTGCCTCAATGCAACCGGTTTGTCAATCCCTGAACTTCCAATTTGACTCAGCCTCGAATTCTTGAAAATGCCCCGCAGTTGCATCTTGTCGAGAACGATTCGCGCAGCGCATACTACCGCTACCCCGTCCCCTCTTCCCATTGGAGTCGTCGATGTTCCCTACTCAACCGTGCGGTGATTGTGGTAGTTACGAACCGGAGTTCACGCGTCGCGACTTCGTGCGGACCGGATTGGCGGGAGCGGCAGTGGCCGGTGTCTTGGCCGGAACAACGCTGCGGGCTGAGGACGCTGCTAAGGCTTCACGTCCAGAATCGGAGACGCTCGTCGAGAAGCTGTATGGGACGTTCAGCGAGACGCAAAAGTCGAAGCTCTGTTTCCCGTGGGACCACATCGATGAGCGCGGTCTGCTGAGGACCCGCGTGTCGAACAACTGGAACATCACCGACGAAAAGAAGATGAACGTCGGGGGCGACTTCTTCACCGCCGATCAGCGGGACATGATCGAGGCGATCTTCTGGGGTCTGTACAACCCCGAGTGGCACGATCGAATCCGACAGCAACTGAAGGACGATGCGGGGGGATACGGCCTGAAGCAGTCGATCGCCCTCTTCGGTGAACCCGGCAAGGGGAAGTCGGAGTTCGTCATGACCGGTCGGCATCTGACCGTGCGTTGCGATGGCAACACAGCGGATCATGTGGCCTTCGGCGGCCCCATCTTCTACGGGCACGCGGCCAAGGGCTTCAACGAGACCAAGGACCATCCCGGCAACGTCTTCTGGCCACAGGCTCTGAAGGCGAACGCCCTCTACACCATGCTCGATGGCAAGCAGCAGGACAAGGCCCGAGTGAGCAACATCCCCGCCGAAAGTGCGGTCCCGTTCCAGGGTGAGAAGGGCGTGTTCCCCGGAATTTCGATTGCCGATCTCTCTGCAGATCAGAAGGCAGTGGCTCAGGGGGTATTGGCCAGCCTGATTGAGCCGTACCGTCAGAAGGACAAGGACGAAGTGGCCCAGTGCCTGACTAAGAACGGCGGCCTCGATCGCTGCTCGCTCGCGTTCTACGGTGCAGATGATCTTGGTGAAGACAAGGTGTGGGACTACTGGCGGCTCGAAGGCCCGACCTTTGTCTGGTACTTCCGGGGAGCCCCGCACGTGCATGTGTGGGTCAACGTCGCCGACAGCCCGGATGTCGCCTTAAACGCGGTGGGATGAGGCTCGACTCGCTGAGCGAGTCCGCTTCGGCGTTGTGCCCGAGCGAAGCATTCATCCCCCGGAGTTCCAGACGTATGTCGCTGTCTCGTCGTTTGCTGAAATGGTTAAGTCACCCGCGTCTCGCGCGGCCTGTGTCACACGCTCCAATGGTCGAGCGCCCGAACTGGTGGTCGCGCGTCGCGATTCATCAGACGACCACGCGGCGGCTACCCCTCGAAGAAGAGCTGCCTCTGTATCACCAGGCGGGCATTCCGGGGATCGGGCTGTCGCACTTGAAGCTCGCTGATCTGTCGGTCTCGGAGATCCTGACCGAACTGCGAGGCAGTTCGGTCAGCGTGTCGAGCGTGGGAGTCGTGGGTGGCTTCGCGAAGCTCCACGGCCACACGTATGAAGAGTCCATCGTTGAGGGGATACGATTGATTCACCTCGCTGAGGCGGTCCGCGCCCCCGTCGTGACCGTCGTCTCTGGTCCGATCGCGGGCCACATTCACAAGCATGCCCGGCGGTTGCTAGTCGATGGCTTGAATGAACTGTTGCCGGTGGCGCATCGATGCGGAGTCCGCCTCGCACTCCAGCCGATGCTCCCGATCTTCAACGAGTGGTCGTTTCTGCATACGCTCGATTCCGCGATGAGCGTCATCCACGACTTCCGTAGTTCTCACTTGGGACTGGCGTTCGGGACATACCACTTGGGGCGAGAAAAGAACCTGCTCTCGCGCATCGAATCGATCGCCCCGTGGATCGCCAGCGTCCAACTGAGCGACTGGGTCGAGACGACCAGCGACAGCGATCGCCGACTGCCGGGCGAAGGCGAACTGCCACTGGCCGAGATCGTCTCAGCCATCGAAGCAAATGGCTATCGCGGTTGGTACGAACTGGAAGTCTGGTCGCGGGACTTGTGGAAACAGGACGCCGAAACTCTAATGAGCCGCTGTCTCCAGTCCCTTGGCTGTCTGGTGCCCGCCGCGACGCCCGTCGAAGTGCGATGACAGCCCGCCCGTTCTGACCGCAGCTTGTCTGGCTGGGAAGGATTGGCAGACCCCTCCTTGTGGCTGCCCTTCTAATTTCCAGCCCACCTGTGGTCTCGTGCGTCATGGCTCACGACTGGTTCACCCTAGACGAATTGTCCCAGCACCTGGGACGCGACCTGCGCGAGTTGGAGAAACTCGTCAATCGTGGTCGCATCCCCGGTCATAAGCGCGGCGGGGAGTGGACCTTCCAGGCGACCGAAGTCACGCAGTGGCTCGAGCAGGAGATGCGGAGTTACTCCGATCCGGAGCTGGCGGTGGTCGAGAGTTCACAGCGTTCACCGGAACTCAATCCGTTGCTGCCGGTCACCAGCTTGATGTCGCCGAAGACAGTGCAAGTCCCACTGGAGGGCCGCACGAAGCGGTCGATCCTGGAGGGGCTCGTCGAGGTCGCTGGTCGTACGTACCAGATCTGGGAACCCGCCACGGTTTTGAAAGCAGTCCTGGAGCGCGAGGAGCTGATGTCGACCGCGTTCGACTTCGGCGTCGCGCTGCCTCACCCCCGGCAGACGTTGATCGATTCAATTGGTGAGTCGGTCGTGGCCTTTGGCCGGACGCAGTCGCCGATTGCCTTCGGAGCGGCCAACAACTCCATGACCGATATGTTCTTCCTCGTCATCTGCCGCGACGCACGGACCCACCTGCACGTTCTGGCCCGCATCGGTCGCATGCTGCAACAGCCAGGGTTCGTTGAACTGCTCCGCGAGGCCAACGACAGCGAATCGGCATATCAAGTGATCTGCGATGCGGAAGCCCGCGTGGGGTGATGTCCCGCGTGGGGCACGTTTTTTACGTGCCTGGGTTTTGTGATCTCCCGCACGAGTCCCACCATGCCTCCTTGGATTACACACGTCTGGAACTTCCTGATCGCTGCCCAAGGAGTCATGTTCCTTGTACACCCGATTAAAGCCCACTTCCTGTCACCCCGGATTCCCGTCTTGCTGGATCTCGGCAAGCGACCGTGGACGGTTTGGCGGATTGGATTCGCATTATTCATCACCGCTAGCTTCTTCAATATGGCATGGATGTTCGTAGAAATGGCTCCCTGGACAGAGAGCCTCGCGTACGTGGTTTTTCTCACCGGCGTGTTCGTGACCAGCACCTATGAATCGCTTCAACCCCTGTATCTTCATGATGACGGGATGAGAGTTCTCACAAAGACACTCTGGTGGTGGTCCCCACGGTTCCTCCCGTGGAGCGAATTCAAGCGGCACGAGTGGGGGGATGCGACTACATTGATCGTGAACCCCGGATGGCATCAGATCACTTGCCTGATTCCCGAGGAACATGTAAGCAGCGTGAAATCCCTCATGCGGGAGAAGGTGGCGGTCGATGCGGCTCCTTTGGACCGATTGCAGGAACAACTCCCTTGAACAGCTGGACTCGAAGCCGTTTCCGAATCAGACGTAGCTTATTCCCAGGCGGTCTGGAGACTCACCGTCTCCTGGTTTAGAATCAAGCTGACAACAATCTCCCGAACAGCGGGATTCCGATTTGAGGTGTTTCCATGGTGACTCAGACAGAACAACTTTATCAGGACGCCTTGCGACTTTCCGAAGAAGACCGCTTGACCCTGGCTGATCGTTTGCTGGGATCTCTGCCAGACGGATTCCTGACTGTTGTCGGCGACGATGCCGAATGGCATGGAGAACTTCTGCGACGCGCCGGTGATCGGGAGGGAGCAGTCTCCTGGGATCAGCTCCGCGAACAACTCCGGCCAACGCCATGATCCCCATCGAATTCCATCGACTGGCCGCCCAAGAACTCACAGCTGTCGATGAGCGATATGCCAAGCAGGATCAGGATCTGGCGGATCGTTTCCTTCGCACCATGAGAGCGACACTGGAATTGATACGTGTTGACCCCT
>JAYTCW010000424.1:0-37362 GCA_043736295.1 Planctomycetota bacterium
ACTCCAGCATCTTAGAACGCTCTTCCCGGAGCAGCAAGACGGAGGGGGGATGCGAGCGTACACTCCGAACATCGGTTCGGATGACTCTGCCCCCTCTCCCCACTGGTGACGAGACTTTCAGGGAGGACATGGCTGTGGGGAGAGGGCCGGGGTGAGGGGGAGAAAGGTTCCCATGTGGCCCCCTCACCCCAGCCCTCTCCCCCGCAGTGGAGTCTGTTTCGAAAGCGGAGTCGATTGCGGGGGAGAGGGAGCAGGAACTGGCCTCTCTCCATCATTGGGGGAGCACATGCCCCACCTGTTTTTGCTGCGACGCGGAGCCTTCGCAGCGGAGTTTATTCTTCTACGATGTCTCCAACCGCCGATCGATCCACTCGGGGTCAACAAACCGCCGCAGCAGCCAGTGTAGCGCATATGCCAGTCGGGCCTCGACGTGTTGTCGCTGCTCGTCGGTCGGTGTCCCCGTCCACTCCAGCCCGTCGGTCCCGAGTCGCGCGGGCCACTGTTCGCGCTCGGCGAACTCTTCATTGATGCGGTCCATCGCTCGCTTCATCCAGACGATCCCAAACATCTCGCGGAAGTCATTCCAGACACGGCCCGGACCATTCGTTTCGAGGGAGGGCCTCCGCAGAATCAATCGCCCCCACCAGACACTCAGCAGCAGGCACCCCGTCCCCGCAAGACGATAGGTCTCCGGCGAGACGCCCTGCCCCGCCGACACCGTCGAACACGGAGCCAGCACTAGCACCACACTGAGTGCATACAGCAGCGCCGGTAACGCCAGCCGCGTCGCGATGTAGTTCCCACATCCCATCACCAGCACCAGCACAAACCCGATCAGCACCGGAGTCTCCACCCGTAGAGCCCCCGGCCCCGCAGCCGTCCACACAGTCAGAGCTGGCCACCCCAGCACCAGGACCAGCGGCACCAACACGAAAAAATTCCAAGCCTCGCTCCCTGGCCGTTTCGCCCCCAGTACCGCAATCGGCGGCACCAGCGACACCACAGCTGTCCAGTACCACAACTGGTCATGAACCACCGGGCGGTCGGCGAAACAGAACGCCGAGAGACTCCACGCGGCCCCCCACATCGCCGCCACGAAAATGCCCCAGGAGGCCGAAGTGGTGAGCGTCGTACGGCATACGCCCCGTCGCAATTGGACCGACTGTCCGACGACGAGGGCGAGCAAGATGGTGAGGACGGAGGAGGCAACAGCCACGGAACACAAGCACCAGGGATATGGACGTGGCGAGCGTCCGGCGGAAGCCGGATGGTGACTCAGTCACCGCCAGTGCGACGCACTGTAGCATGAGATCCCGAGCTGTCAGACTGAATGGGGGGGCGCCTCCACGGGGAGAACGAGCGAGTGCGGTGAAGATGCTGGAACGTAGGCGATGTCGTTCCGCGACTCGCATTCCGCCTGCCGAACCGACCACTCACACAGCCCGAAAGGGCATGCCGCTGGAGTGTTCTCAGCTGCGGTGCGACATGCGCGACAGGCACTGCGGTCGCGTGCCCCATAGTGATCGCCAGTGCGACGATCATGCTCACCGCACAAGTCACGCCCTCTCGGATCGAAGTGGACGCCGTGGCCATGCGAATGAACGCAATCTGTGCGTGGCGATGCGAGGTGTCGAGTGGAGACCAATCGGGTCGCGGCGTACGAGGTTGGATTGGACGCACATTTTCATTCAAATGCGTATCAATTTTCCGGTGTGTCGTCTGATTGCTCGGCCACAGTCGACACAGATGGATTGGCACCTGGTGTGGGTGCAACTTTGCGGGACTTTCGAGGAACGGGATGTGCGAATTGATCGGAACTGGGCGTGTTGGCTGGCTTGTCTGTGTCTGAGTGTATTGCCCGTGTGCAACCTTCACGCTGCTGATCCGCTGTTTCGGGTCGATGGGTATCTGCCCGACTATCGAGCGGCAGCTGTGACTGTGGAGATGGCCGAGTTGCTCACGGACCTGACGCTCTTCTCGGTGGAAGTGCATGCGGACGGGAGCCTGCACGAGAATCGCTGGACCGCGAAACAGTGGGATGCCTCGAAGGCGTTACGCTCGCGCCCCGGATTGCGAACGCATCTGTGCGTGGGGGGCTGGGATCGCTCGGCGGGATTTGCGGCGATCTGCGAGTCCCCAGCGGCTCGCCAGAAACTGGGGCGAGGGCTCGTTGAATATTGTCGCCAGCATTCATTGTCGGGCGTGAACCTCGATTGGGAGCATCCCTCGACAGCTCAGGAGCAACAGGGGTATGCGCTGCTGCTCAGCGAACTGCAGCCGCTGTTTCGAGCGGCGAAGCGAGAACTCTCGATCGCTGTGGCCCCCTCGCAGAAGCTGCCGAAAGAAGCGTGGGCCGCAGTCGACCGTGTGATGCTGATGTCCTACGACGATGCGGGAAAGCATAGTACGTTTGAGTCGTGCCAGAAGCATTTGGGGATGCTGCTCGATCAAGGAGTGCCGGCCTCGAAGATCGTGTTGTGTCTGCCGCTGTATGGCCGAAAGATTACGACGCGTGAAGCCCTGACCTATGCCGAGATCGTGCGAAAATATGCTCCGCGTCCCGACCTGGATGAGGTCGACGGCATCTTCTTCAATGGACCCGGCACGATTGCGGCTAAGACCGCGTGGGCACAGTCCGTTGGACTCGGGGGAGTCGCTGTGTGGGAACTCGGACAGGACGCCCCCGGTGAGGCATCACTCCTGAAGCAAATTCACCGCACCGTTCGCCAGTCACAGCTGGCTCCGATCGGTGAGGAGCGTTAGTGGCACGGAAGGCGATATCATCGGGAACCGTGCATCGACCCCAGTGGAATCGAATGCTTCGTCACAGAGCCGACACGCCATACTTCTCACAAACCCGATGTCACCCCGACTGCTGAGTACCGTTCATGGCACGCATCTATCTGCTCATGACTACCGAAGAGATCGACGCGGCGCGAGAGCGGGGCACTTGGACACCTGCCAACTTTGCCAGCGAGGGGTTCATTCACGCTTCGCCACACGAGCAGTTGGAGCGGGTGGCCAACAAGCATTATCACCTAAAGACCGATGTGCAGATCGTCGGCGTCCAGGTCGACCGACTGACCTCGGAGCTTCGCTGGGAACCTGCCGCAGGGAGTCTCTATCCTCACATTTACGGTCCGCTTAACTTTGATGCGGTCGTCGATATCGTTCCGACCGAGCGGAACGGGGATGGAACATTTCGGATTCCTAGCGTCCCTTGAACGAATACAGCCTACAGTCGACGCAACTGGCACTCCCGTGTATGACGATGACCATACTGCCCCCTCCCCACAATCGGCTCGGCTTTCAGGGAGGACTCTATTGGGGGTGGCAGAAACATGCCATGCCCTAAAATTTTGATGTACACACAGGGGAACCTGCGGCTAGCACCTGGCGGCTCACATCTCGATCACTCCTATGTGTCATTTGAGTCCACGCCAAGAACAACTACGTTTAAGGACGGACGGGCAGATGTGCCCGTCCCACGGGCTGATGCCGGGGGTTATCTCCCCTTGCCGAGAAACGTCTTGATCGACTCGTAGATCGCATCCTGATTCGGGATCTCGCTCAGCACCAGATTCTCGTGCTTGTCGCCCAGCTTCTTCAGCTCGCGGATGTAGTCGCCCGAGCCGTACGGGCTTTGCACCTGGCCGTAGCAGAACAGATTGCTCTTGGGCAGCAGTTGTTCGACCAGTAATCGCTGGCACTCCTTGCTGTCTTCGCCCCAGTTGTCGCCGTCGGAGAACTGGAAGAGGTACAGGTTCCAGTCGGCAATCGGAAAGTCGCGTTCGACGATCTGGATCGCCTTCTGATAGGCCGACGAGATCTTGGTCCCGCCCGACTCCTTGACCCGGTAAAACGTGTCCTCGTCGACCTCATGAGCCACCGCGTCATGCACGATGTACCGCCGCTGGATGCCGTCGTATTGGTGCTGTAACCAAGCGTCGATCCAGAACGACTCGGCCCGCACGATCGTCTTCTGCTCGTCGGTCATGGAGCCCGACACGTCCATGATGTAGATGATCGCGGCGTTGGCCTGCGGCTGGAACTCGGTCTTCCAGCTGCGGAAGCGTTCGTCCTCTTTGGTGGGGATGATGACGGGGTCAGCGGGGTTGTAGATGCCGGTGGCGACCTGGCGTTTAAGGGCCTCTTTGTAGGTGCGCTTAAAGTGGCGGAGGGAGTTGGGGCCTTGGCGGCTGATGGTCTTGTACTTGTCCTTGCGAGTGGAGAGGGAGTCCTGTCCCTTGGGTTCGATGCGTGGGAGTTCGAGTTCATCACCGAGCATCTGCGCGAGTTCGGCAATGGAGATTTCGACCTCGCGCACGTGCTGACCGGGGTCGCCGCCCGCTTGGCCCTGGCCGTTGGGATCCTGGCCGTTGGGATCCTGGCCGGGTCCAAGGGGTTGGCCGACCTCCCCATCGCCTTGGGCGGCACCGCTGTTGCCTTTGTCGCCGTGGACGAAGTGCGGGATATCGATGCTGGGGACGGGAATGCTGACGGTCTCGCGTCCCTTGCGGCCGAGCATTTCGCCGTGGTTCACGTACTGCTTCAAGTCCTTGCGGATTTTGCCGCGGACGATTTCGCTGAAGCGTTTCAAGTCGCGATCAATGGCACGCGTCATAGCCGGAGCCTCCTGCTGATATTGTCTCAGCGAAGAGGAATTGCGAGAAGAGCGATTCCGAGGCGAAAGGCGTTGATCCGGGAGAATGCTGCCACCCGGGATAGATTATCAGTAATCACTCCGTTGGACCGTTCGATGCAATGAGCGAATCCCGGAGTCATTCAATCTGTGCCCATCTGCGAAATCTGTGGAACAATTCCTCTTTGGTAGAGCCTGATCAGAGCGGGGAGTTGGTCCACAGATTTCACAGATTGGCCCAGCGCGGCATCGCCGCAACCAACAGGGCAGTAGTCAGCTACCCGCCCGAAATCCACATCCGTCGAGCCGACCTCTGCACCCCAACGGGGTCGACACATCACAGCCCAGGGTCGCGACCGCCGGTCGCGCACCCTGGGTCAACACGCCACTCGAAGACGAACCCTGAAGGGGTTTTACACCTCGCGGGCGGATGTGCAACCCCTTCAGGGTTGGGGCAGCGGCGGCCTGTTTCCCAGGGTGCGCTCCTGCGTCGCGACCCTGGGCTATGGTGTAAAACCCCTTCGAGGTAAAGAGGTTTCCCAGACACCGGAAATTTGCGCAGCACGCAAACATTCTGGGGGTGAGTCGTACAGATTGAAGAGGCTTGGATACTGCTCGATACGAGGGTGTTGCGGTCAGCGGCAGGGCGGCGAGGGGACTGACCTCATGAATTGTGGCCTGCCGACAGACCTGTTCCACCTGTTTAGGATGTGAGGTCGGAGTCTGGATTTCCTCGTGTCTGTTTACCCTCGGGAAGGGAGCCCGCCACGGACAGATTCTTATTGATGGGCACGGCTGAATACTTTTTTGAAAGATTGTCAAGCCACCTATTTGCGTTCACCAGTATGAACTGTGTACACTCCGCCCAACAGGGATGGCGGACATTTGACAACCTCTTGTCAGGCGACGCCCATCCAAGCAGACACTCAGGATTGCAAGCATGGCCGAAGGCACGATCAAGAAGTTGACCGACAAGGGTTTTGGTTTCATCAACACGAACGGTTCCAAGGATCTGTTTTTCCACTCGAAGAGCCTGCAAGGCGTGCGCTTCGAAGAACTTCAGGAAGGCCAGCGGGTCTCCTACACCGAAGGACAGGGTCCTAAGGGGCCTTGTGCTGAAAACGTCAAGCTGGCTTAGTTCCCCGCTTACCTGAAGGTCCGGCTGTGGGGTGACTCACAGCTTTTCCTCGACAGGTAATGAGAAAATTCAAGTAGTTTTCACTCGCTGTGTGATCGGCTCTGCCGATTGGACAAGCGAGTTTTTTGCTTTCCGTGACAGGCATTTAATCGCGAATTCTCGCTTCAAGGCCAGACTCCGGCTGGCCAGCTGCTCCTGATAAACAAGCTTCACGGGCAGACGGCTGCGAGTATAGCGAGATGCGGTCCCAGCGTTGTGTTGTGTGACTCGGCGCGTGAGATCATTGGTGATTCCCGTGTAGAGCGAATTGTCCGCACACCGCAGGAGGTAGACAAACCAGGCATCTTCAGTCACCGCACCGTTGCTAAGCGGCATGGGCCAATGCTCCCGTAAGACGGACGTTCCATTGACGTGCTGCCCGCCAGTGGGCGAACGCCGTTCTGAACAAGACGGCTTGTACCTCAACGGTGCTGCACCGCGTAGCCCAGTATCGGCCACCTCAAAACCTGAAGTGCCAAGGATTCTCACGCTTGGTTAGAATTCCGAAGCTCTCTTCGGAGCCGTTTCGCGTCATTCACCCGAGCCAGACTCATGTCGAACCTGACCAACCTTCGGACCCGCCTGTCTCAACACGGACAGTCTCATCTGCTTCATTGGTGGGATGAACTCAACGAGTCCCAGCGTTGCGGGTTGCTCGACCAACTGGAATCGATTGACTACTCGCTGATTGCGAGGCTGTTTTCTGAGAGAGAAGCCGCTGGCGGTTCCTCGGCCAGTGAATTGGCGGGGAGGGCCACGCCTCCAGCACAACTCGTCGCTCAGCCGAAAACTGCTGCCGAGCAAGCCCACTGGCAGAAGGCCACAGCCTGCGGAGAAGAACAGTTGCGGGATGGAAAGGTCGGGGCGATTCTCGTGGCGGGCGGGCAGGGAACGCGTCTGGGGTTCGACAAGCCGAAGGGGATGTTCCCGATCGGGCCCGTGTCAGAGCGGTCGCTGTTCCAGATTTTCTGCGAGCAGCTGTTGGCTCGGGGTCGACGAGCCGGGGCGGTAATTCCCTACTTCATCATGACGAGCGATGCGACGCATGATGACACGGTCGCCTTCTTCGAAAAGAACCATTTCTTCGGGTTGAAGCCGAGGGATGTGTACTTCTTCCGCCAGGGGAAGTTGCCAGCCGTGTGTGACAAGACGGGGCAGATCCACTTGGCGGAGAAGCATGAGGTGGCCCTCTCTCCCGATGGGCATGGAGGAATCTTGAAGGCCCTGCAAGCCGCCGGGCTTCTCGAAGTCATGCGAGATCGCGGCATCGAGTCGCTGTACTACCACCAGGTCGATAACCCGATGGCCATCGTTTGCGACCCGGCGTTTCTGGGACTGCATGAGCTGCACGAATCGGACATCAGTACTAAGGTCGTGAACAAGGTCGCCCCAGAAGAAAAGACTGGCTTACTAGTCAACGTCGATGGCCAAACTCAGATCATCGAGTACAGCGACATGCCCGTAGAGCGGACTCGCGAAGTCGAGTCCGACGGAACGCTGCGTTTCCGGGCCGGAAACACCGCGATGCACGTCATTCGGCGGGGGTTCCTGCAAGAACTGGTCGACCAGGGCCGCGACCTGCCCTACCACCGGGCGCATAAGCCAGTCCCCTGTGTCGACCGCCTCGGGAATCGCATCGAGACGACCCCGACCGTGAAGAACGCCTTCAAGTTCGAGCAGTTCATCTTTGACACTCTGCCGCTGGCGGCCACAGCTCTGGTCGTGGAGGCCGATCGCTCCATCGAGTTCAATCCGGTCAAGAATCAATCCGGTGCCGATTCGCCGGAGACCTCGCGCCAGGCGATCAGCCGACTCAGTCGGGACTGGCTGCGAACTGCGGGGGCTGAGGTATCGAGCGCAGCGCGAGTCGAAATCAGCCCGCTGTTTGCCCTCGACGCGGATGAGCTGTCGGGCCGAGTTTCGCCGGGTCAGCAGTTCCTCGACGGGGCGATTCTGAGGCCGTAGCCAGGAGGCCAGTTCGCCGGCATCTTCTGGGCAGGGAGGCAACGACGCTCCGTAGCGTGGGCTTTAGCCCACGCGAGTTAAAGAGTGCGTGGGCTAAAGCCCACTCTACTTATCTCATCTTCGAATCGGCGATTGCCCTGGTGACGCCCCTTTCACGCTTGGCACTTGACCCGCGATCCTTGATACTTCTCAGTTCGACACACTTGCCCCCCCTCCAGCCCTCGGCCATTCATGGACGCTCTCGCCCAACTCGCCCTCTACGAAACCGACGCCCTCCGCGAGATCGCAGCTGCGACCGATGCGGCGGGGATTGAGGCGGTGCGCATTCAGTTCCTGGGGAAGAAGCAGGGGCGGCTTAAGGACCTACAGAGCCTGCTGGGGCAGGTCGATGTCACCGAGCGCCCGGTTCTGGGCAAGAAGTTCAACGAGGTGAAGGACCGCGTGACGGCGGCTCTCGAAGAGCGGCAGTCCGGCCTCGCCCAGCCCGCAGCTGTGGTGGACGGGCTGGACGTGACCTTGCCCGGGACGCCGTTCCGTCCGGGGCACCGACACCCGATTTCGCAGACGATTGAAGAGTTCAAGTCGATCATGGTGCGGCTCGGGTTCGATGCCGTTGATGGGCCGGAGATCGAGGACGAGTTCCACAACTTCGAGGCGCTGAACATCCCGCTCGATCACCCGGCACGCGACCCTCGTGACAATTTCTATTTGGCGACGGCGGAACGCACATTCGGTGGGCCACTGCTGATGCGAAGCCAGACCTCGACTGTTCAAATACGAGTGATGCAGAAGACGCAGCCGCCGGTGCGAATCGTCTCGATTGGCCGCGTTTACCGTCCCGACGAGATGGACGACACGCACTCCTGCATGTTTCATCAGATGGAAGGTCTGATGGTCGACACGCACGTGACCATGGCTGACCTCAAAACGGTGCTGACGCTGTTCGCTCAGGCGTATCTCGGGAAAGAAGTCGAGATCCGCTTCCGCCCGTCGTTCTTCCCGTTCACCGAGCCGTCGGTCGAGGTCGACATGAAGTGGGGCGACCGCTGGCTGGAGATCGGCGGGGCGGGAATGGTGGACCCGAATGTATTGAAAGCAGTGGGTTACGACCCGGAAAAGGTGTCGGGATTCGCCTTTGGACTGGGGGTCGAGCGGTTCTGTATGCGCCGGCACAACAACAAAGACATCCGCCAGTTCTACGCCAGCGATGTGCGTTTCCTCAGCCAGTTTTAGAGTTCTGGGTGGTGCCCCAACCTGCTTCCCTGTCACGCCTCTCCCTCGGAGTCGAAATGGATCGCGGGGACAGGGGCAGGCAGCCCCGTGTTGGTTCGTTCCGCCTCGCCAGCCCAGCCCAGGAACACGACCGCAGGGAATCACCTGGGGTCAATCGGCTGCGAGGATGTGAACTCTGAAACCCTGAATAGGATTTACACCTGGCGAGCGGGTAGGCCACCTTTTCCGGATGGGCTCGCGCGGCGGCCTGAATCTGCTGTGCGAGACTTCGTCACGACCCAGCCTGACAGAGGGGGGATTCCGGGCGGGGTGTCGAATCAATTTGCAAATTTCGTTTGAACTTGCCGATTTCGGACTTTACAGATTGTGGGTTCGTGATAGGCTGATGATGGCGTCTCAGTGAGGCGTCACGCGTGGGGGAGGTGCTGGCCCGCTCTCCCCTGCGTTGTTTTTTTTGGTAGAGTTGATTTTGTCATATCCGCTCTCACAGCAAGGCTCTCAGCCTCCCGCTGATCTGAGAATCAGATGCGAATGCCCATCTCGAACGGATCGCGGGGGTCGAGTAGTAGTGTCGCCTCGGCGTTCACGTACGCCGTGCCGGTGATGCGAGGGATGATCTTGGCCCCGTCGGGGCGGTACGAGCCTTCGAAGACGCTGCCGAGGATGCTCTCTTGCCGCCAGATCTCGCCGGGGGCCAGCTTCCCGTCGGCGGCCAGGCAGGCCAGCTTCGCACTCGTCCCGGTTCCGCAGGGGGAGCGGTCGTAGGCACTGCCCGGGCAGAGGACGAAGTTGCGGCTGTGGTTGTGGGGGTGGCCGGGTGGGCCGAAGAGTTCGATGTGGTCGATCTCGCCGCCGTCCTCGCCGGTGATTTTCTGCTCATCGAGAACCCGGCGCACCGCCCGCGAGACTTCGCTCAACCGCTCAATCCGCGCGAGTTCAATCGGCTCCGGGTAATCCTTGACCAGGAAAAACCAGTTCCCGCCCCAGGCGATGTCGCCGGTCAGAGTCGTCTTTCGCTCTGCGAAAGACCGGCCTTTCGCGGAGCGAAAGGCGACACTCTCCGGCAACTCGATCTGCACATCGGCCCGATACCGATACGACGGCACGTTTTCCAGCGTCACCCGGTTCTCGCCGTGGTACTCAAACGTCACCACGCCAACGTTCGTTTCCAGCTTGTGAACCCCCACTCCGATCCGCCCCATGTGGGCCAGCGTGACTGCCAGCCCGATGGTCCCGTGCCCGCACATATGCAGCATGCCGACATTATTAAAGAAGATCACCCCAGCTGCGCAGCTCGGATCGACTGGCTCGCAGAGTAAGGCCCCGACGATCACATCCGACCCACGCGGTTCGTTCACAATCGCTGAGCGGTAGTCGTCAAAGCGACTGCGAAAAATCTCCCGCCGCTCGGCCATCGAGCCGTTGCCCAAGTCCGGGCCGCCCGAGATGACGGTGCGCGTCGGCTCGCCGCCGGTATGTGAGTCGATGATCTGAATGCGACGCATGAGAAGTCCAGTAGCGTGGGCTTTAGCCCACGCGAGAGGGTGAGTTCGTAGTAAAGCCCACGCGACTTTCCCGAGTCGGAGGAATTCTGACGAATTCGCAGACGCTTGCCCACCGACACCCATCCCGCGACACTCTCCTCACCATGTTCTACCGCTCCTTGATCCGTCCCCTGCTGTTCCAGCTCGATGCCGAAACGGCCCACCACCTCACGTTCGCGATGCTACGGACCGCTTGCCGTGTCCCGGGGATGCAGACGCTGTTGCGGGTGGCGTGTGGAGGACAACCGCCGGGGCTCGAGCGGACCGTCTTCGGGTTGAAGTTCCCGAACCCAGTCGGGCTGGCAGCGGGACTCGACAAGGACGCGCTGGTCAACGAGGGGTGGGAGGCGTTCGGCTTCGGCTTCGTCGAGATCGGCACGGTCACACCGAGACCTCAACCCGGTAACGACCGCCCGCGCCTGTTCCGGTTGCCTCCTGATCGAGCCATCATCAACCGCATGGGATTCAACAGCTCCGGCGTCGATGTGGTGGTCGAGAGACTCAAGCGAGTCCCCACCCAGCGGCGGATCCTCCTCGGCGCGAACATTGGCAAGAACAAGGTCACTCCCAATGAGCAGGCCGAGAGTGATTACCTGACCTGCCTGACGAAGCTTTTTCCGTACGTCGATTACTTCGTGGTCAACGTCAGCTCGCCCAACACGCCGGGCCTCCGCGAACTCCAGGACCGCGAACCGCTCACCAAACTCCTCACCAAGCTGCAGGATTACAACCAGAGCCAGCCCGCTCCGAAGCCGCTACTGCTCAAGATCGCCCCAGACTTGGCTGACCCGCAACTCGACGACATCATTGCCATCGCTGCGGAGACCCAGCTGGCCGGGGTGGTGGCGACGAACACGACTGTTTCCCGCGCGGGTCTGGCGACTCCCGAGACGCGGGTGAAGGAGATCGGCATGGGTGGTCTGAGCGGTGCCCCGCTGACGAAACGCTCGACCGAGGTCGTGCGTTACCTGCATGAGAAAAGCGCAGGCCAGCTTCCGATCATCGCCGTCGGCGGCATCATGACCCCCGAGGACGGTGTCGAGAAACTCAGCGCCGGGGCCAGCCTCGTCCAACTCTACACAGGCTTTGTCTACGAGGGGCCAGCTTTGGTGCGGGGGATTCACCGTCGACTGAATGAAAAATAATGCTGGTGATCGAGAACGGCCTTCCCGCAACCTCACTGATCGGGGTGGTTCCCGTGATTGTGTTCGTCCGTAGCTCATGTCGCTCCACGACTGAGATTCCTCCTGCGAGACACTCTTTCGAACCGTGGATGAACCGGACTTTGGCAGGCGGAATGCGACATCGCCTACGTTCCATCAAGTTCACAGCACTGGAGAGAGGCTCCAGCCGAGCCGCTCGCGCGAGTCAACGTCGTCCCTGACTCGCGGCTCAGCAGGAGCTTCGCCCTCCCCAACTGGCGAAGCCACAACCGCAAGTCATTGCTTTGACGTGGCAAGCCCCAGTGGCGGAGCGGTTGCAGCCTGAGTTCAGGCAGACACATTTCATGCGGTTCACGGGACCGCGACTCGTTCGAGCAGCGGTTCGATGCCACTGGCCGCTTCGAAGAGCCGGGCGGTGACATCCGCTTCATCGGCCCCCCACACATAGACACTGCACACCGGCTGGCCAGTCTCAATCAGCGAGTCATACGTCGGGATGTCGGCGATGGCGGGAACGGTCTCTAAGTCCATGGTGGGGGGGGCGGGAATCTTTGATCGCAGTTGGTACGGCGCGTAGAGTATCGCTCGTCCCAATCGCTCGTCCTCGACGGGAACCGGAGGAGCTGCGAACTCGCGGGCGCTGGTGGAAGCGTGGCTGTCGTAGCAGGCGATATGGTCGGCCAGCAATGTCAGTCCACACGCGAGTTCGAGAATCTCGACAGACCCCGTCAGTCGCGGATTGACCTCTAACAGCCAAGGTTGTCCGGTCTCGTCGACGATGAAGTCGATGCCGTACAGGCCAGTCAGTCCGAACTTCCACTTCAGGATATTCCCCCACCGCCGGACCATGAACTCGACCTCGACTGGCAAAAACGCCGGACCGATATTTCCGCACCACGCGAACGGCCCGGCATGCAGCTCGGGGCAACCGACCAGTTGTCGTGTGAGGCCGATGAACCGGACATCTCCCGGCTCGGTCTCGGCGAGGAACAGAGCGGAGTAGACCCGCCCGTGGACGCGCTGCTGGAAGTAGTGTGCCCCGTCGAGGGGGAGGTCCGGTGCCGCCGCGTCCCACGGAAAAATCCCTCGCCCGCCAGCACTGGCCAGTGGTTTCACAATCCACGTTCCATCACGAGGTGGTGGGTCACTGGCCATTCGTACGGGCAGCATGCGTTGCCTGACCTCGGTCAGCCCGTCGGCCAGTCGTTGCGGATGACGAACTCGCTGGATGGCTCGTGAACTGGCTCCCCAGATCGTGTGGTTGCGTTCCAGATGTTGGAGCAACAGTGGCTGATTCTCCATCCCACCTGCATAGAGGACGGGGAGTTCGGCGAGATTTTGAATCGCCCTACTGATCGGCGTGTGGATGTCATTGACAGCGAACGACAGTGATTCGATGGGATGCACCTCGGTCATCGCACACAGGTCTGCGTCGGCAAACTGGTCGACACACACGGGCTCAAAACCCGCCCGCCAAGCACTGAATGCCGCAGCTCGGGTACTCGCCCCGAGGATCAAGACCCTCGGTCGGGTGAGTGTCTGCGAATCTTCTCGGACTTGGTGGATCATTTGCTCAATGTATCTTCTCGGGTTGATCGGTTCCCAGTGTGAATCTGATTTTATGTATCCAGTCTTGTCAGGTCTGTGAGTTTGCCGTGCCACCGAGCAGTGATCTTGTCAGGCCGAAACGGCCTGATGACACAAGCAAATCCTGGACAGCCTCAGTCCTCTCGGTGAATCATGTTGTGTGAGTCAAACTCCCGCGCCCCACGTCCGATAAACGTGCGATTGTTGGAGGATATCATCTGTGTCAATCGGTGCAATCTGTGTACGAATTCACTCTTGAGCGAACTTCTCCTGAGCGGAGAATTTGTACACGGATTGCATAGATCAGCACAGATTTCAGAGGCGAATACCTCGCACGGGCTGAAGTATGAACAACCACAAGGCATCCTGAATGTGTAAACCTTAATTTCGATCCTGGCCAGTCAGTTCCTGCTCAATCGCATCGGCATGGAACGCGATCTCCAGGACGCTACGGCGGACCTCTTCGGCGTCGACTGTGAAGCGGGGATAGCAGTTCTGCATGACGAACCACGGGACGCCGTCGATGTCGTGCAGCATCAGTCCGCCGTGGGTAATTACATCGTTCAGCCGCAGGGCCTTCTCGTAATACTGCGAGACGGCTGGGCAGCAGCGCGAATAAATCTTCAGCACCTTTTCGCGAGCAGCTGTGCCGGTCGACTCGATCCAGACGACTTGGTGGCGGTTCCCCGGCAACTTGACGTTCAGCTCGAACGCACCGCCGACCGGTTTCCAGTGGACATGCGGCTCGAAGTCGAAAGCCTCGTCGACGAGCGTCTGCAAGTCGGGCAGACCGCCGATAATGGCATCCAGTAGAGCCACCGTTTCGATCGCGTCCTGCGGTCGATTTCCCGGACTCTTGTCGAGCATCTGATGGACGACTTCGGCCATCTCCAACGGGATGTCTGGGCGGAGTAGCCTCAAGTTGGGGATCGCCTGCGACGTGACCGCTCCGATCAGAGCGTTCATCCCCGGCTCAGAGAACGGGACTCTCCCCGCCAGCATTTGAAACATGCAGACCCCGAGAGCGTACACATCAGTCGCCGGAGTCGGCTGGCCCCCCTGGAACAGTTCAGGAGCCATGTAGTGCGGTGTCCCGGCGGGCAGAATCTGTTGCTGATTGCCGGGGGTCAGTCGTTTGGCCAGCCCGAAATCGCCGATCTTCGGGACACCGCTCAGCGTCATCAGCACGTTGTCGGGCTTCAGGTCGCGGTGCAGAATCCCTTCACGATGGGCCTCGGACAGACCGCGCGCGATCTCTGCTCCCAGGAACAAAATCCGTTCGGTCGGCAGTCGATGATCGCGAATCAAATGCTGGAGCGACCGGCCCGACACGTACTCCATATCCAGGCAATGATAGTTCCCGATCTGTTCAATGTTGTAGACCGAGACGATGTTCGAATGCTGCATCGCCGCCATCGCCTGCCCCTCGTGCAGGAACCGATTCAGGTACTCCGGGTCTTTGGCAATCAGTTCCGGGGCGAGAATCTTCAGCGCCGAGTCCCGGTCCAGATGCACATGCCGGGCGAGGAAGACATAACCCATTCCTCCACGCCCCAGCAGTGATTGGATCTCGTAGTCTCCAATCTGTTGACCGATCAGCTCGGTCAGGTCGTACGCAGCTGTCCCTGGCGAGCGAGGCTGCCGACTGGCCCACAGATCGGAACTCTTCCACAGGAACGTCGGCCCGTTGGGAGTCAGCGCCCCCTCCTCCCCCGCCGGATGACCACAGCGCGGGCAAACGCGGCGCAGATCGGACGAGCGAAAACGCTCATTGCAGCCGAAACAGTAGAGGAGGTCCGCCGAATCCGAATTGTGGGGCATGGTCGACTGAGTCTCCAGCTGTCAGCGATCAGCCGTCAGCCAGAGGATCCTCTGGGGCCGACCAAAACCGAACTCGGCAGTTGCATCCCTCTGGCTGAAAGCTGATCACTGAAGGCTGACCGCTTTGCTTCACTGTTGACGCTCCTGCGTGACCGATCATACAGTGGAACAAGGGTGTTTGGCGAACTCGCCGGATGCCTCATTCAGTGAAGCGTGTGTGTCAGGCCAGTCGTCAGCTGCCAGTTTCTGCCCCCTCTCCCCCACATTCGGCTTGGCCTTCGGAGTGAATTCGACTGTTTGGGGTGAGGGGGCCACATCGCTCGCCCTTGGCCCCTCACCCCGGCCCTCTCCCCCACAGCCATGTCCTCACTGAAAGTCGCGTCTCCAGTGGGGAGAGGGGGCAGAGATGGGCTGCCCACTTTTCTGACACACACTTCTGTCGGTACACGCGTAACGTCCTCGTGACGGGAGCCGCCATGTCAGTCGTTGACCGTCAAACAATCGTTCCGCCGCCGATTTCGCGACCGGTTGGTCCGTGGGAATCTCTCGTCTGGACGGGGGGCTATGCGCTCTCCCAACTCGTGGCGGTCTGCCTGACTCTCGCCGTCATTGCCCTGTCTGCTCTGGGTGTTGAGAGCTTCTCGCAAGAGCGAATGATCCAGCTGTTCCTCGATCTGGAGATCGACAACAGTTTTCTGGTCTTCGGCGTTTCCACCCTCGGGGCCACGTTGATTCTCTTTCCACTGGTCAAGTGGAGACTCGGCTCCAGCTGGCGAGAGCAGTTGCAGTTAGAGCTTCCCAGCCGTCGACATTCGCTGCTGGTCCTCGGGTCTGTTCTACCGCTCGCGATTCTGTCGGATGAGTTGTACCGGGTCTGTCAAAGCTGGTTTGGACTGGCAGCGGGAGACACGAATCAACTGGTGCAGTCGCTGTCGTTTCAGGTCTCGTACCCGATTCTGGTCGTCGCCATTGCACTGGGACCTGCGGTCGGGGAGGAGCTAGTGTTTCGCGGTCTGATCGGCCAGGGGCTCGTCCAGCGCTGGGGTCTGTTTCGAGGGATCGGGACCACAGCCATCTTGTTCGCGCTGGCACATCTCTCCCCGGCGCACGCGATTGCAACACTGCCGCTGGGTCTGTTCCTGCACTGGGTTTACCTGCACACGCGAAGTCTGTGGGCTCCGATCCTGCTGCACTTCTTGAACAACCTGCTGGTGATCAGTCTCTCCCACTTCCGCATTGGCGAGTTGCCTGCGAGTCCGGTGCTGATGACCACCGCCTTTGGGTGCCTGACGGCCTTGGCCTGGCGATTTGGGACCAGTGAGTCTCCGGGAGAATCGGCGCACCGCCCGCTGGTCGGCCAGTTCTGGAAGTCCTGGCAGCAGGTGTATGAAGGCTGGAGCGTGTTGTCCTACACAGCTGCGTTCCTCTGGGCCACGCGAGTGATGTAAGGCCGTCAACAGGCACAACGCGAATATCCCTTTATCGCAACAGTTCAGGGTTGCGTCCTGCCCGGTGGGGAGGGCGAAGCTCCTGCTGAGCCGCGAGCCAAGGGACACGTCGACTCGCGTGATCGGCTCGGCAGGAGCCTCGCCCTCCCGATGGCGGCAACCCCGACATCGAGCGCTGACAGGACGCTCGCGCCGTGCCACTCAGCCCCAATCATTGAAACTCCGCCTCAGACTCCACAGAGTCATACAGCGTTTCCCAATAACACCCGACCCGGAGACTCACCCATGATCCCACTCACTCGACGTTCGTTTCTCACCACCACCGCAGCTGCGGGGGCACTGACGCAGATGGCTCCGCTGATCCTTGCAGCCGATGAAGCCCCGAGCCGGGTCGTCACCGTCGGAGTGATGGGGATGAGTCGGGGGCTGTCGCTGGCCCAGACGTTTGGGATGCTGCCGGGAGTGCGGGTCAAGTATGTGTGCGACCTCGATCCGAAGCGGGTCGAGGCGGGGAAGGCGACCATCGAGAAGCTGGAGTGCGACCCGAAACAGGCTCCGCAGGCGATCCTCGACTTTCGCAAGATCCTCGATGATCCCGAGGTCGACGCCCTGATCTGTGCGGCTCCGAATCACTGGCACGCCCCAGCTGCGATCATGGCCTGCCAGGCGAACAAGCATTGCTACGTCGAGAAGCCCTGCTGCCACAACCCGTGGGAGGGGGAGCTGCTCGTCGCCATGTCTCGCAAGTACAACCGCGCGGTGCAAATGGGGAACCAGCGGCGCAGCGGGCCGGGGTTCATCGAGGCGATGCAGCGGCTGCACGACGGCGTCATTGGGCGGGTCTACCTCAGTAAGTGCTGGTACACCGCCCTGCGACCGACGATCGGGACCGGCGTTCCGGCTCCCGTTCCCGAGGGACTAGACTACGCCATGTGGCAAGGCCCGGCCCCGCACCAGGAGTTCCGCAGCAACTTCCTGCACTACAACTGGCACTGGTTCTGGCATTGGGGCAACGGCGAACTCGGCAACAACGGCATCCACTCGCTCGACATCGGACGCTGGGGGCTCAATGCCGATTACCCGATCCGCGTGACTTCGTCGGGAGGCCGCTACCGCTACAAGGACGACCAACAAACGCCCGACACCCACACCGTCTGCTTCGAGTACGAAGGCGGTCGCCAACTGATCTGGGACGGTCGCAGCTGCAACAAGCACGACGACCGGTTCGTGGCGTTCTACGGGGAGAACGGCACGCTGGAGATCGATCAAAACGGGACGTACCGGCTGTATGACATCAATGACAAGGAGACCGAGAAGGTCACGAAAGGCTACAATGACACCATGCACGCAGCGAACTTCATTGCGGCGATTCGCAACAATACGCCGCTAGCTCTGAACAGTGAAATCGAAGAAGGGTACAAGAGCACCCTGCTCTGCCACCTGGGCAACATCGCCCACCGCACCGGCCACACGCTGAACTGCGACCCGAAGAACGGGCGGGTGCTGAACGACGAGGCCGCGATGGCGCTCTGGAAGCGGGAGTATGCGAAGGAGTGGACGCCGAAGGAGAGCTAGCATCGTTCGAGAAACAAGAGTCGTCTTTCGCTCCGCGAAAGACCGGCCTTTCGCGGAGCGAAAGGCGACAATCAGACAGTTATTCCTCGAATGATCCTTAGCGAGATCGTCAGCGAGCGGGCGGACATCAGTCCCCCGTGCTAGCGCGACGTGCGAGATTGTCTTAGCACGCGGCGAAGCAGAGCTTCGAGGATCGGCGTGACTCTCCTGTAGTCTGGACCCCCAGGTCCGGACGAACTCTTCCCGTTTTGCGAACGTCGATGGCAGCTCGCTCGGACCTGAGGGTCCAAGCGACGGTCCAAGCTCGAGTGCCGCTGGCGAGGGCTTTGACTCGCCCGTGTGGGGGGACCAGCCACATCGAGAGACGGTACACGCTCGTAAACACTGGCGGCCCAAAGCGACCGCCAGCGGCACCCGGCGGTATCCTGCCCCCTCTCCCCCGCGAGCGACATCCCGCCAACTGGAGGACACGTTGCGGGGGAGAGGGTTGGGGTGGGGGGGACACCGCCCGCCTTGGCCCCCTCACCCCGGCCCTCTCCCCCACAGTGGAGTCCTCTCTGCAAGCAGTGCCGACTGTGGGGGAGAGGGGGCAGAGACGACGGAGTACCACCAATGGGCGAATGCGCCAGCGGCACCCAGCGGGCGACTGTATCTGTCGGCGGCACGATCTGATATAATTCTGTCAATCTCCACGCTTTTTTCGCTGCTCCGTGAAGTGTACCTCAATGGATTCGCAGTCTTCATCAATGCGGGACTTGGCCCGGCGGTTACTGGCAGCGTGCCAGACCGCCTCGGGTTCGCATGTCGATGAAGCTGCGGTCGTTGTGGAGAAACTTCGGCTGGCTCTGGTCAAGTTTGCGGGCACCGACGGCTTTATCTCGCTGATGCGGCGGGCGTTGGTACTGGCCAGGACTGACGTGCCAGCGCTGAAATTCGTGAAGCTCGACGCTGACGGTCGCCTGGAAGGACTGGAGCAGATCGTCGCGGACCAGCCGACTGAGGATGAGGCCGTTGTCACGCTCATCTCGCATCTTCTGGGACTGCTCGTGACATTCATCGGCGAACCGCTTACGGTGGGTTTGGTCCGCGCGGCATGGCCTGACACATCGCTGAAAGACGAGCATTCCAGAATGGAGTCCCACTCATGAGTACGCCCGAACAAGATCACGGAAATGGTCAAGGCAACGGGAACGGCAACGGCAACGGCAACGGCCGAGTGACCATTCGGCAAGTGTCCTCCGGGGTGCCGGGCCTGGATGAAATTCTCGGCGGCGGCCTGCCCGAGTTCTCCTTCAACATCATCGCGGGCGCGCCTGGATGCGGTAAGACCACGCTGGCGCATCAGATCATGTTCGCCAACGCCACTCCCGAACGGCCAGCGCTGTACTTCACCGTTCTGGGCGAGCCCGCCATTAAGATGCTGCGCTACCAGCAGCAGTACTCGTTCTTCGACGATGCCAAGCTGGCCGGATCGATTCGCTTTATCAACCTGAGCCAGGTCGTTCTGGACCAGGATCTCGATGCGGTCCTGGATGCCATCATCCAGGAAGTCGAATCCGCCCAGCCGAGCATCGTGGTCGTGGATTCGTTCCGGACTGTCGTTCGCAAAGCTCAAAGTGGCAGCACGAACGAAGTGGAACTCCAGGGTTTTGTCCAGCGTTTGGCGCTCCATCTGACCAGTTGGCAGGCCACCACGTTCCTGATCGGTGAGTACGTCGAAGGCGAGCTGCGCGACAACCCGGTCTTCACTGTGGCGGACGGGTTGTTTTGGCTGTTCCAGAGCGTGGAGCGCAACTCGATCGTCCGCAAGATGCAAGTCATGAAGGTCCGTGGACAGGAGTCCGTGCCCGGCCTGCACACCTTCCGCATCACCTCGGCGGGCTTGCAAACCTTCCCACGCACATTCGGCCTCACCAATAATCTCTCCGAGCATGTCAAGGGCCGACGCCGACTCTCCACCGGCGTCCGGGAACTCGACACCCTGATGGGCGGCGGCATCCCCGAAGGCGACAGCCTGCTCCTGGCCGGTCCTTCCGGAGCGGGAAAGACCGTCCTGGGCATTCAATACATTGCCGAGGGCTTGAAGCAAGGCGAGCCGTGCATCGTCGCCATGTTCGAAGAGCAGCCCAGTGAATTCATTCAACGCGCCGCCTCGTTCGGCTTCGACCTCGAACAGAACCTGAAGGACGGCTCGCTCAAACTCATTTATCTGAGGCCGCTGGACCTCTCGGTGGATGAGACAGTGCATGAAATCGTCAGCGCAGTCAAAGAGATCGGCTGCAAGCGTCTGGTGATCGACTCTCTGGTCGGTTTCGAAATGGCGCTGGCTCCCGACTTTCGCACCGATTTTCGAGAATCGCTGTACCGGATGATCGGGGCACTCACGCGGCTGGGGGTGACCATCGTCAGCACCGTGGAGGTCGAGGAGAACTTTACCTCCATGGGACTCAGCAACTTCACCATCTCGTTCTTGGCCGACGACATCGTGCGATTGCGCTACGCTTCGATCCACGGGCAGCTGCGCAAGCTCATGATGGTGGTGAAGATGCGCCGCAGCAAGCACTCGATCGACATGTGCGCCTACGAGGTCACTTCGAAGGGCTTGGCGATCGGCGAGCCGATGCGAGGCTACCGTGCCCTGACCAGTGGCATCCCCGGCCCGTGGTTCGAGTCCGGCCAGAATGTTCCCGAGTAGCCAGCCGACCGCCCCTCGATGGGGGCAGAGTCTCCCGACCCTGCCCACGCCAACTAGCCCAAACCCACTCGCGGGAGGAAAAAGTGATGAATACTGAAACGCAGGATCTGATCCGCATTTGCGAAGCGCTGCCCGAGGCCAAGCGCGTAGAAGTCGCTGACTTCGCCCGGTTCCTGCTGACACAGGAGGGTGACGAGCGGTGGGAGCAGATCATTGCTTCGCCGGCACCCAGGCCAAAGCTGGACGCATTTCTCAAAGAATCCGTACAGGAGAGGGCGGAACCCTTGGATCCGGAGCGCCTATGAAGTTCCCTGTGAAGTCATTGGTCCGTCCCAGCTTCTGGCGTGCGTACGCAGCGCTGGATTCGCGCGTGCAGGCGGCGTCTCGACGGGCGTATCAGTTATTCGCCCAGAACCCGGACCATCCATCCCTTCGATTCAAGAAGCTGCAAGGCTACGAAAATGTCTGGTCCGTGCGGATCAACGAGCAGTACCGGGCGGTGGGCGAGCGGGTTGACGACACGATCGAGTGGGCGTGGATTGGATCGCATCACGAATTCGACAGCCAATTTGGGTCATGAATATGCGCGAAAGTAGGCCCCTAACGTTGAGCGTCCCATGAATAGCACTCCCACAACACATCCTCAGGCCCGCCCAGCGGACCCCGCCTTTGAACAGCAACTGCGTGCGATGAACGAGGCGCTGCTGGTTGCATCGGTCCAACAGCACGAACTGGCCGAGCAGGCGCGTCAGGCGGAAGCGGTGGCGCACGAGAGCGAAGAGCGCTACCGCACCTTGTTCGACTTTGTTCCCGTGGCCGTTTATGCCTGTGCCACCTCGGGGGTGATTCAGAAATTCAACCGCCGCGCTGCGGAATTGTGGGGCCGTGAGCCAGCGGTCGGGGATCGCGAACAGCGGTTTTGTGGCTCGTACAAGTCGTTCCGTCCAGACGGCAGTTTCATGCCTCTCGACCAGTGTCCCATGGCCGATGTGCTCAGCGGAAAACTGGCGGAGGTGCGAGACACGGAAGTGCTCATCGAGCGGCCGGACGGGTCGCAGATTTCCATCGTCGTTAATATCCATCCGTTGAAGAACCCTCTCGGAGAAATCACGGGAGCCATCAATTGCTTTCACGACATCACCGAGCGAAAAGCGTCCGAGGAAACGTTACGGCAGCGTGCCGTGGAGTTGGCCAAAGCGCAGCGGGAGACGTTGGAGACGCTCGCCTTGGTCGATGCGTTGATCTCCAACGCTCCGATCGGCATGGCGTACTACGATCCCGACCTGCGGTTCGTGAGGTTGAACCAAGCCCTCGCCGACATCAACGGCCTGCCTCTGGTGTCCCACATGGGCCGCACGATCCCGGAGTTGCTGCCGGGCCTCCCCGAAAAGTCGCTTGACCAATTCAGACAGGTCTTGGCGACCGGACGGCCCATTCTCAACTACGAAGTCCGCGGGGAAACTCCCAAGGCTCCGGGCGAACTGCGTTGGTGGCTGGTGAATTACTACCCCGTCCTAGTCCCGACCGAGGACGGTCGGACCAAGGAAACGCTGGGCGTCGGCGTCGCGGTCTTGGAGATTACACAGCAGAAGCGGTCCGAGGCAGCGCTGCGAGAGAGCGAACGCAACCTGCGGTTCGTCATGGACTCGATACCGCAGAAAATCTTCACCGCCAACCCCGATGGTCACATCGACTATTTCAACCCGCAGTGGACCGAGTTCACCGGAATGTCGTTCGAGCAAATGCAGGATTCGGGTTGGACGCGGTTCGTCCATCCCGACGACTTGGAGGAGAAAACTCAGCATTGGCGGCACGCGTTCGACACCGGCGAGCCGTTCGAGTCTGAGCACCGTTTCCGGCGTGCCGATGGGGAGTATCGCTGGCATTTCAGCCGGGCGGTGCCGATGCGGGACGCGGCAGGACGGATCACGATGTGGGTGGGCTCGAACACCGACGTGCATGACATGAAGCTGATCGAGGCCGCTTTGCAGGAGCAGGCGCGCGAGTTGACTGACCAGCACCGCCGCAAAGACGAGTTCCTGGCCATGCTCAGTCATGAACTCCGCAGTCCCCTCGCTCCCATTTCCAACGCCGTGCAACTTCTGGCTCACCAGCGGGGCAGCGAGAACCCGATTCAGCTGCAAGCCCGCAGCATCATTGAACGTCAACTGGGACAACTTCAACATCTCGTGAATGATCTGCTGGAAGTGTCTCGCATCACCACGGGCCGGATTCAGCTTGTCCGTGAATGGATCGATCTGAGTGACATCGTGGGATGTGCGGTCGAGACGGTACATCCACTGATGCACCACCACCACCATGAACTCGCAGTGTCGCATCCTCAGACACCGATCTGGATGCAAGTCGACCCCGCGCGACTGCAACAGGTGCTGGTGAACCTGCTGACCAATGCCGCGAAGTACACGACAGACGGCGGCCGGATTTGGCTGAGCCTGCGACACGAGGGACATGAAGTGGTGCTGCGAGTGCGGGATTCGGGCTTAGGCATCGCCCCCGAACTCCTGCCCCAGGTCTTCGACTTATTTACTCAGGCCGAACGATCCCTGGACCGCTCACAAGGCGGGTTGGGCATTGGACTCTGCTTGGTGAAACGGCTGGTGGAACTGCACGGCGGGCAGGTCACAGTTTCCAGTGTTGTGGGGCAAGGCAGCGAGTTCGTCGTGCGTCTGCCGATGATGCGAATGGATGAACCACAGCCGCCGCCCACAAAAGATGCGAATCCGAGCGGATCCGCATTGCGGATCCTGGTGGTCGATGACAACATCGATTCGGCAATGAGTTTTTCGATGCTGCTCATGGCTCTGGGGCATGAGGTGCGGACCGCTCACGATGGCCTGGCCGCCGTCGAGGCTGCACTGGAGTACCCACCGGAGGTCGTGTTATTGGACATTGGCTTGCCTGGTTTGGATGGTTATGAGGTCGCGAAACGTATCCGGCTAGCCCCCGCACTCCAGAACGTCATGCTGATCGCGCTGACCGGTTATGGACAAGACTCCGATCGCCAGCTGGCACTGCAAGCAGGCTTCAATCACCACCTGGTTAAGCCCGCTCGTCTCGAACAGATCCAGCAAATCCTGGCCACGGTCTCCAAGCCGGTGAAGTCACTGAGTTCCGGCTCTTCACTCACACCAACGTGTAGCCGCAACGCGCAGTCTTCGTAGCGGAGCGCTGTCCGCACGTCTCTGTCGACACAAATGGAAACGCGATCCCGGGGGGACCGCGTTTCCGAGTTCGATGCGATCATCAGTGAGCCGAGTGATTACTCGTGCAGGTCGTAGCACATCAGCTTGTTCTGCTCTCGCAGATAGAGCATGCCGTTCGAGACCACGGGGTGAGCCCAACTCTCCCGCTCCTGGTAGACGGGAGTGAAGGTGCCGTGGAGTTCGTATCCGCTGGGGGTCGCATTCACGAGGGCCACTTTGCCGTTCTGGTAACGGAAGATGATCTGCCCATCGGCCATCGTCACAGCTGCGGAGCCGTCTCCGGCTCCCCGGATGTCTCCGCCCCACTTGACCTCGCCGGTTTTCATCTCGACGCAGATCGGGAAGCCCTTGTTGTGCTTGGCACCCGAGTAGATGAACCCGTTGGCGAGGATGAAGCCGCCGTGGTGGTTCTCGAAGGTCTTGGGTTCGAGGAAGTAAACCTCTTCGGCCTTCACGCCATCACCGTCCTGGCTCAACTTGAGCAGGCACGATCCGGTGCCGTAACCGGAGGAGGCGAACACGTAGTCACCGTCGGTGACCGGGGTCGGGATGTTGGCCGTGCCGTTGGCGACCCGGTTGTAGCCCCACAGGTACTTGCCGTCCGAAGCCCGCACGCCAATCACGCCGCGACCCACCAGAGTGACGTACTGCTTGACGCCCGCTCCGTGGCCGATGACGACTGAGGAGTAACCCGCGCCGTCGCCGCCCTTGTCGCCGACTTTAGGAACAGCGCTCTTCCAGACTTCGGCCCCGGTCTTCTTGTTCAAGGCCACGATCATCGCGTTGTCGCCACCCGGCGTGCAAAGCACCAGGTCGCCATCCACCAGCGGGGATTCTGAGAAGCCCCAGCCGGAGTGCATCCTGCCGCCCCACTCCTTGAACTGGTGGGTCCAAACCACTTCGCCGTCCGACGTTTTCAGGCAAGAAATTGCCCCTTCTGATGCCACGACATACAAGAAGTCTCCATCGATTGTCGGCGTGCTCCGCGCCCCCTTGTATCCCCCATTTTTGGGGTTCTGATCAGAAATGACTTTGGACCAAGTTACGGTGTGGTCCTTGAGACTGACCTTGGTGACCGCCTCTCCAGCGCTCTGTCCACCGGTCGTATAGAGTGCGCCCTGGGAGGTCGAGACGGACGCGAACCCTTCGCCCATACCTTCGATGGTCCAGAGGTGTTTCGGCGGTGTTTTGTCCCAGTCCTTAATCAGGCCGGTCTCTGCCGACTTGCCATCCCGCCCTGGTCCCCGCCACTGGGGCCAGTCACCGGCGATGGCCACGGTGACGGTCAAACTCAACATGCAGGCCCATACGGTCCGCAGCGAGTACATCGGTCGCACAAACATGGAAGCTCCTTCTCGGGGGAATCAATCTGCGGTTCAACAACCGCTTCGGGGGAGAGCCAGCGGCTCGCCGAGAATTCTAAACCACGCAATGCATTCACAGAAGAGACATCGCAGACGAGATCGAAAAGGCGGAGTGCGAGACGCACTTGGCGCACTCGGGAGGTTGGTGTCGCACGTTCAGCGGACGGCGGCGTCAGTCCCCGTAGTCTGGACCCCCCAGGTCCGGACGAAATCTTGCGAAGGACGAACTTATGCGACGACAACGCTCGTCGGCCAGACACGCCCGGACCTGGGGGGCCAGGCTACGAACGGACACCGGCTCCCGCTTAATTGGCTTTGGCGTCCAACTCTAGAATCTCGACCTTGCGGAAATCGATCGGGTGGCTTTCCGACTGGAGCGAGATCGTCCCATGATCCAGCAGCAGGCCGCCGTTCTTCTTGGCCAGCTCTTTCGCATGGCCGTCGCGGTCATCGAGCTGTGGTTCGGTGTATTCGAGAACGACGACGCCATCGACCTTGTGCCGCATGACCTTGCTGCCGAGGACTTCGGTCTCGGTGACGACCCACTGCTCCCCGTGGTAGGTCTTCGATGTGGAATTCGTGCAGTGCGGCAGGAACAGCTTGCCGTTCATCACGACGTTCGTCCCCGGCGTACAGAGGTTCATGGTGGTGCGGTTGTCCTTGCCATTGCCGCCGAGGATCTGGACCTCGATCGAGGCTGGGAAATCCTGGTCCTTGGCCATCCCTTCGGGGGCCTCCCCATGCAGCATCATCCCGCTGTTGCGAATCGCCCACCCTGGTCCGCCGGGGCACTGGTCGCCGACGAACCGGTACTCGACGCGAAGGATGTAGTGCGAGAATTCCTTCTCATGGAACAGGTGCCCGAACGTCTCCTTGAACCCGTCTTTGTACCCGTCGTACCGCACCTGGAGTAAGCCGTCCGCAACCCGGAACGTGTTGGCGTAGTTGTCGCCCAGATCGTGGTAGCGAATCTTGGGCTTCCAACCGGTCAAGTCCTTGCCATTGAACAGCTGGACCCAGTCTTCCTTCTTGGCGGCATCTTGGGCGGAGGCAGGCTGCCCCGTGAGGCAGAGCAGGGCAGTGAAGAGGGAGAACAGAGCAAGACGCATGAAGCCACCGATTCGAGAGGGTGTTGATGAGTTTGACAAGCTGGCTCATTCTGCCAATAAAGCGGGGGGAATTCCAACCCGCGTCACTAGTAGCTGCACTCGCCAGAGTGCGGGCTGCCCGCGTTCTGACGAACACAGCGAGTGCCCGGTCCACGCGAAGACTTGGGGTTGAGCGAGGCCCACTTGGGAGGGCGAAGCTCCTGCTGAGCCGCGAGCCAGGTGACGCGCTGTCTGGTGGATGCGGCTCGGCAGGAGCCTCGCCCTCCCGACGGAGGCCCCCTCCCAGATTTCGCATGGACGAGGCAGCGACTCCTCTTTCCCCACATGGGCACCGCCCTGCATGCGATTCACAAATCCAAGAGGTCGATGTGCGACTGATCCCGGTTCTTGACATCTTGAACAACGTGGTGGTCCGGGGCGTGGCGGGGCAGCGGGAGCGGTATCGACCGCTTGAGAGCTGCCTGACTGCTTCGGTGGAGCCGCTGGAGGTGGCCCGCGCGATACGGCAGCGATTCGGTTTTGACGAGTTCTACGTGGCCGATCTCGATGCGATCATGCACGGGCGGGTCGGGCACGCGGTCTATCGACAGCTGCGAGAGGACGGGTTCCGGCTGCTGGTGGATGCGGGGGTGGGTGATGCGGAGCAAGCTCGGAGCGTGCTGGATATAGGCGTGGAGCGGGTGATTGTGGGGTTGGAATCGTGCTGCTCGCCGGACTCGCTGCGAGGGATCGTTGCGGCGGTGTCTGCGGAGCGAGTGGTGTTCTCGCTCGATCTCAAGGGGGGCGTGCCGCTCGGTTCTGGGGAGTGGGGCCGCGACCCGGATCGCATTGCGTCATTGGCCATTGAATGTGGTGTGCGGCGTCTCATCGTTCTCGATCTAGCGGGGGTCGGAGCTGAGGCCGGAGTGCCGACGATCCCGTTGTGTCAGCGTCTCCGCGCTGAGCATGGCCCGAAGATTGAGATCATCACCGGCGGCGGAGTGCGGAATGCGGGCGACTTGCGAATGCTCGAACAGGCGGGCGTCGACGGCGTACTCGTGGCCTCCGCCCTGCACCGCCCCGACTGCTGGCTAGCTCCCCCGTAGGATGGGCAATCCTGCCCGTCCCCGCGCGACCCACAACCTCCTAAACCCGCCCCGTTGGGAAGCCAGAGAACGTTCCCCTGTCGTTCTGAGCCGAAGGGACGACCTGGAAAGGCCTTCCGACCTCGTCTTCGATGTCGCTCCTGATGGAGCGAGGTCTTTTCGAGAGTGATGGCCGCAAAAAACTCAAAAAACGCAAAAGGAAGAGAGCCACTCTTTTGAGTTTCTTAAGTTCTTTGCGGCCATTCTTCCGCGCGGAGATCGACACCCGTCCGCGCGAAATCCCGCTCCCCCGCTTGCTCTTGGCCGCGCAGCCCAGTAGGTTGACCGCTTCTCAGGGCGCGGTCTCCGCTGCGCCCGCCTGCCCCGATCGACTCCCCGGAGTATTTCCATGACGAACGACTCGTCAGCGCTGCCCGCGACCAGCCCGAAGTTCAAGCTCTCGGTGATGATGTTCCTAGAGTTCTTCATCTGGGGCTGCGATACGGAAAGTCAACGCAGCTGACATCTGCCGAGGCTGTCAGGTTCCCCTCGCTGAATTGAAATTGCGCAATTTCCGACGGCTTGCCCAGACGGTGGCACAAGCCATCAACCGAATTTCTTGCCCCACTTCGATCCGAACAGACATCTCCCATTGAGAGGCCCCCATGCAACGATCTGTATTTTTCAAGTTGTTTGCGATGATGTTCCTTCAGTTCTTCATCTGGGGAGCATGGCTTCCGCTGATCTTCGGGTATCTGCCAGCGCTGAAATTCTCCGCATTGCAGCAGTCGCTGATTCTGAACGCTTTTCCAGTCGCTGCGATCCTGGCGATGTTCTTCGGTAATCAGTTTGCGGATCGAACATTCGCAGCCGAGAAGTTCCTGGCTTTTAGTCACCTGATTGGTGGCCTGTCGATTTTGGGTTGTGCTTTTGTAACTGATTTCACGTCGTTCTTCATTCTGATGCTCGTTCACTGCATCTTATATGTGCCGACAATTTCCATCACAAATTCGATTGCCTTCGCCAATATGAAGGATGCTCAACGGGAGTTCGGTATCGTGCGGATGGGGGGAACCATTGGGTGGATCGCTGCCGCATGGCCCCCCGTCTTCATTCTGGTCGATTGGGTGAAAGTCAAAGCAGCGGGCGGCACGGGAGTGAGATCATGGCTGGATGCTGTGTTGGCCTCTCCCCTGGAAGGTCTCGCCATGCAGGACGCGACGAAATGGACCTACGTCGTGGCCGGTGCCGCTTCGTTGGTCTTGGCTGCTTTGAGCCTCACGTTGCCGCATTCTCCGCCGAAGGCTGCCGAGGAAGCGGGCGAGGGGCTCGCTTGGATGAAGTCTTTCAAGTTGCTGGCGAATCCCTTCGTCTTGGTTTTGTGGTTGGTGACGTTTATTGATTCGTTTGTCCATAACTGTTACTTCAATTGGACAGGACGATTTTTGCCAACGGTGGGCGTTCCCGGCAACTGGGTCACTCCCGTCATGAGTATTGGCCAAGTCGCAGAAATCTTGACGATGGCTGTATTAGGAACCTGTCTGAAGAGATTGGGGTGGCGTACAACGATGATCATTGGAATTCTGGGGCATGCGGCCCGTTTTGCGATCTTCTCGTTCTGTGGCACGCCTGATATGGCTTGGTTGATTGTGACAGTCAATGTGCTGCACGGAATTTGCTACGCATTTTTCTTCGCGACCGTATACATCTTTGTGGACGAGTTTTTCCCCAAGGACGTGCGGACCAGTGCGCAGGGATTGTTCAATCTCATGATCCTTGGGGCGGGAGCATTGGCTGCTAATTTTGCGGGTCCAGCTTTAATCTCTCAGTACACGGAAGTCGCTGTCACAGCGACTGATTCCGGTCCGGAAAGTCAAAATCTTTCGCAGGATTTGCACTTGAATCGACCACCAAAGTCGGGTTCCTTCCAACTCACGTTTGGCAAAAAGTCAACAACTGCCATTCCCAATGATGCCACGGCCGAAAAGGTGCAAGCGGAGCTGGAAGCACTGGGAACTGTGGGGACTGGAAATGTAAAAGTCTCTTCAGGAAGCCTTCCCAAAGACCAGTTGACGATCACATTCGACAAATCGCTTCTGGGCGAGGAGAAGAAGCTGGAATTGATGGCCTCGCAGGTCGGCTTTGCGGACTTGTTTATCATCCCCTGCATCGCAGCAATCGTCGCAGCAGTGCTGTTGGGGTTGTTCTTCCACCCGCCGAAGAAGTTGGGTGACACCACTGTTGAGGTGGTACTGCCGCACTAGAATCTGGTCGCCACGTTCGTAGCCACGTTCGCCAGAACGTGGGAGGCCGGAACCAGGGTTCACACACGAGGAAAGACTTCCGAAGTCTCGGAAGACTTCGGATGTCTGTGGGCACCCGCCAATGTCGAGACAAGTCGCCCACCTTCTGGCGAAGGTGGCTACGGGACTCGGACGGGCCAATGGGCCCGTCCCACGAAAGAACACTGATGACTGCTCCAGAACCCACTCCATTCCAACCCGACCTGCCCCGCATGGAGCGGGCCGTCCGTGAAATCCTGATTGCGGTCGGCGAAGACGCGGACCGCAACGGGTTGCTCGAAACCCCGGCCCGTGTCGCGCGGATGTATGCGGAGCTGTTCAGCGGACTGCATCTTGACCCGCGTCGGCATCTGCGGCGGGTGTTCGACGAGTCGTTCGACGAACTGGTGCTGGTTCGCGATATCAGCTTCAACAGCATGTGTGAACATCACCTGCTGCCATTTCTGGGAAAGGCCCATCTCGGCTACTTGCCGAAGGGGAAGATCGTCGGGCTGAGTAAGCTGGCCCGCGTGGTGGAAGAGGTCTCGCGCCGCCCACAGGTGCAGGAGCGGATGACGCATCTGATCGCTGACATGATGGCCGAAGAACTCGACGCCAAGGGGGTGATCGTGGTCCTCGAAGCGGAACACTCCTGCATGTCGATTCGCGGCATCCGCAAGCCGGGGGCCGTGACGATCACCAGTGCCGTGCGGGGGCTGTTCAAGTCGAACCAGTCGAGCCGGGCCGAGGTCATGTCGCTCATCAACCGGCAGTCTTAACATCTCGCAGTTCCGTCTGGGGCGAGAAACAGTGGTCCAAATCCCATGCTGCTGGAAATCGAAGCCGTTCTGAAAGTCCTTCTCGCAGGAGGTCACACCTCTTCGCCGCAGATGGCCGCCGCGATTGGCGTCATCATGGATGGCCAGGCCGATCCCATCGAGATCGCCGCCTTGCTGACGGCGCTCGCAGTACGCGGCGAGACGGCTCTCGAAATCGCTGGAGCCGCTGCGGCCATGCGGGCTCGGGCCACGCGCATTCCGGCGAGGACACCGGGCCTGCTCGATACCTGCGGCACCGGCGGAGATCAGCTACATACTTTTAATATCAGCACAGCTGCGGCGATCGTGGTGGCCGCTGCGGGTGTTCCGGTCGCCAAGCATGGCAACCGTCACGCGAGCAGTAAGAGCGGCTCGGCGGATGTGCTGGAGGCTCTAGGCGTCGACATCACTCTCGCCCCCGAAGCTGTCGGCGAGTGCATCGATCAGGTCGGCATCGGGTTCTGCTTTGCCCGCCTCGTCCACCAGGCGATGCAGCATGTTGCCCCTGTTCGGCACAAGCTCGGCATCCGCACGATCTTCAATCTGCTCGGCCCGCTCACCAATCCAGCGGGGGCCGAGTATCAGCTGCTGGGGACCAACCGGATCGCCACAGCCCGTAAACTGGCTGAGGCGAAGTCTCAACTCGGAGGGACGCGCACCCTCGTCGTGTGCGGAGCCGATCAGCTCGACGAAGTGTCGCTGTGGGGCACCACGACCGTCTTCGATGTCCAGGGTGAGCTGATCGAGGAGCGACACTGGACCGCCCGCGACATGGGCCTTCCCGAATGTACGCCAGCGGATCTCGTCGTCGGTTCGCCTGCCGAAAGCGCAGCTGTGATTCGCGAAGTGCTGGCCGCGCGAACGGGCCCGGCTCGGAATATGGTCCTCGCCAACGCGGGAGCCGCCCTGTTCACCGCCGGTCGTGCCCCGGAGTTGCGGGAGGCCGTCCAGTTGGCCGCGCGGGCTATCGATTCGGGCGCTGCTCAACAGAAGTTGGATGCGCTGGTCCAGTTCAGCGTGGCACGGCGTTCCGCGCCGTGAAGTCGGACACGAAGCGATGTAGGCGATGTCGCTCCGCGACTCGCATTCCGCCGCAGGTGAGCCCCCGTCATGACAATCCCCTCCTGTAATCGAAGAGTGTCTGGCGGAAGGAATCTCAGTCGCGGAGCGACATGAGCTACGGGAAGAGATGTCGCTAATTCGTCTTTTACGCCTTTCCATCTCCCGCCAGACTCGTCAACTTACACAGAGAGTGGTCGCCGTTCGTACTCATCTCTCGGGATGTTTCTCCGTCCCGTGTGTGTGTCAGATTTGTCGGCAGTGGCAAGTTGCTGCCCCCTCTCCCCAATGGGGTTGTGACTTTCTGGAAGGAATTGGCTGTGGGGAGAGGGCCGGGGTGAGGGGCTGAAAACGAGCGATGTGGCCCCCTCTCCCCAACTCTCTCCCCCACAGTGGAGTCCTCTCTGAAAGTTGAGCCGATTGTGTGGGAGAGGGAGCCGAATCTCATGGCTGCCGACTTTTCTGATGCACACACCTCATTCCCGACACATGCGTCCTCTCAGTGGATCGCCCCACCATGTCACAACGCTTGCAGACTCCGTTGATTCAGTTGCAGTCCGCCATCGACCAGCGAATGGAGCAAGAGGCCGACTATGCCGCCCGGTTCCTGCAAGGTGCCAGCGAGACTGAGAAGTCTCTCGTAGCGGCCTTGAAGCTCGTCAACGATCAGTACCAGAGCTGGCTCGATTCGGTCACCGAGCAGCAGCAACTGGCTGCCTCCCAAATCAATCAGGATGTGAACGATCAGCTGACCGACCTGCAGGGCGAACATCAGTCCGAAAGTGGCGAGATCGAGCGGGCTCGCAACGCCGAACGTGAGGAGGTCGAGTCCAAGTTCCAAGACAGCTCTTGGGTCGCGAACTCACTGCTCGATGACACTGCCGATGATAGCCCGCGTCGCATCTTTGAGCGGACGCAGTTCTCGATTCAGAAGTCACGCGAAGAACTGACCACGATGGCCAGTGGTCTGAAGGCCGACAGTCAGAAGTTCGCCGAAGAACGCGGCTGGAATCGCGAACCTCACTTTGAACCGACTCCGGCTCCCAAGCAACTCGACAAGCTGGCCGAGACACTGCAAACGGTCCACGAACGAGGCCGCGCGGAATTGCGATTAGCGCGGGGCTTGATGTTGCCCAAGTTGTTTGTCGGGTTTCGATCACTGGTGGTGTTTCTCGTCGTGGTGGCCATCGCGGGGGCGCTGTTCTTTTTGTTCATGCCACCGCAACAGCTAGGGCAGCCCGCTGGCCGCGACACGCCGACCTGGTTCGGAATCTCCGCAGCTGTCGGGGCGGGAGTCTCGCTGATGTTGACGGGGATTCTCTACGTCCTAGCCAGTTCGCAGGCGGCGGACGCATTCTCGCAACTGCAATCTTCGGTGGCGGAACTGGAGTGGTTCTTCGCTCGCTGGTCGCAAGTGGCCGACAAGGATCTGATCGACTCGGAGAAGGAGTTTCAGAAGCAACAGGAGCAATACAACCGCCAGCGAGAGCAGGCACTGGCCCGGTATCAGAAGGCGCATCAGGACCGCTTGTTTGAGATTGAGACGCAACGATCTGGACAATCGACTCAAGCGAAGCAGCGGTATGCGGATCAGAAGGCGTATCTCGAAGCGAGCCGCACGACCCAACTGGCCGCTTTGGATGCTCATGTCGAGCAGCAGCGTACCGAAGGGGAGCAGCAGTTCCAGACCGTGCGAGGTCAGGCTCAGTCGATTCTCGACCAGTGCCAGTCGGATCATCGTCGGCAACAGGCGACTGCCTGGTCCGGCCTCAAGACGAAGTGGGAGCAATCGTTCCAGCAGGTCTCGCAGCAGATCAACATGTTGCAAAACGAGGCGACCACTGCCTCGCCGCCGTGGGACCGGATCGAGGCCAGCAACTGGAAGCCCGCCTCGCTAGTGCCGCCGGGGTACACTATTGGTCAGCAGCGGGTGCAGCTCGACCAGTGGCCGGGGGCGGTGTCGAATGACATGCGTCTGGCCCCGCGTTCGACTGAACTCCTGATCCCGACGACCATCGAGTTCCCCACTCATGCGTCGCTGATGTTGCAGTGGAACGGACCGCAAGGACGCACTGCCTCGGTGCAGGCTCTGCAAGTGGCCATGTTGCGATTGCTGACGCAGATTCCACCGGGCAAGATTCGGTTCACGCTGATCGACCCAGTCGGGCTCGGTGAGAGCTTCGGTGGATTCATGCACTTGGCCGATGTCGATGAGCTGCTCGTGACCAGCCGCATCTGGACCGAGGCGTCGCAGATTGAGGCTCGTCTGGCCGACCTCACTGAGCATATGGAAAACGTGCTGCAGACCTATCTGCGCAACGAGTTCGCCACGATCGAGGACTACAACCACCACGCAGGCGAAGTGGCCGAGCCGTACCGGTTTCTGGTCATCAGCGACTTCCCGGCCAAGTTCAGCGAGATCGCCGCCAGCCGACTGCTGAGCATTATCACCAGCGGGCCGCGCTGCGGGGTCTACACGCTGATGTCGGTTGACATGGCCCGCGATCTGCCGCAACAGCTGCCGCTCACCACCGCTGGGGCTGCGATGTCGACGTACCACTGGACACCGGAAGGATTCCGAACGGCCAGCCTAGGGCCTAGAGCCCAGGGCCTAGAGCCAGACTCTCCAGTCGATCAACCATCAACTATCAACCATCAACCATTCCCTCTGGCCCTAGGCCCTAGGCCCTCAGCCCTAGGCCTCTCGCCTCTTTCCAACTGGCCGGTCGAACTGACTCCACCGCCCGAGCCGGAGCAGTTCACACGGCTCGTTAAGCAGATGGCTGAGGCCTCGCGAGATGCCCGCCGGGTCGAGGTGGCCTTCGACCGCATCGCTCCCAAGCCTGAAGCGGTCTGGTCGAAGGACAGCCGCGCGGGGATCGATATCCCACTTGGCCGGGCCGGAGCCACCAAGCTGCAGCACTTGAAGCTGGGGCAGGGGACCAGTCAGCATATGCTGGTCGCCGGGAAGACTGGCTCGGGCAAGTCGACATTCCTGCATACGCTGATCGTCAACGTGGCGTTGTACTACAGCCCGCAAGAGGTCAACTTCTACCTCATCGACTTTAAGAAGGGGGTCGAGTTCAAGGACTACGCAGCTCTGCAACTGCCACATTGCCGTGTCGTCGCCATCGAGAGTGATCGCGAGTTCGGAGTCAGCGCGCTGCAGAATCTCGACGCGGTCCTGCAAGAACGCGGCGAGCTATTTCGCAAACACGGGGTCCAGGACATTCGCGGCTTCCGCGATGCCAACCCGCATGTCGCTCTGCCACGGCTGATGCTGGTGATCGACGAGTTCCAGGAGTTCTTTGTCGAGGACGACAAGCTCGCGCAGACAGCGTCTTTGATGTTCGACCGACTGGTGCGGCAGGGGCGAGCCTTCGGCATCCATGTCATCCTCGGGTCGCAAACACTCGGTGGGGCTTACTCGCTGGCCCGGAGTACGCTCGGCCAAATCGCCGTACGCGTCGCGCTCCAGTGCAGCGAGGCCGATGCCCACCTGATCCTCAGCGAAGAGAACACAGCTGCGAGACTACTGACTCGTCCAGGTGAGGCGATCTACAACGACGCCAACGGCATGGTCGAGGGGAATCATCCGTTCCAGGTCGCGTGGCTCCCCGACAGCCAGCGCGAGGAACTCATCCGCCGGTTGGCTGAGCAGTCCCAGAAGGCCCGCTACAAGCTCGACACGATGATCGTGTTTGAGGGGAATATCCCGTCCGATCCGGCTCGCAACGGGGCCATGCAGCGCCTGATCGAGGGAGTCGACAAGCCCCAGTCCCGCCGGATGACCCCGCGCATCTGGCTCGGTGACGCCGTCGAAATCAAGCAGCCAACCGAACTCTCTTTCCCCCGCCAATCGGGCAGCCACCTGCTGCTGATCGGCCAGGACGCCGAAGCCGCTCTCGGCCTGATGGGCACCGCTGTAGTGTCACTGGCAGCACAGGTGGAGGGGTTAGGGGTGAGTGGTGAGTGGAGAGTGAATGAATCTGGCCAGGGACACACTGCCTCTTCTTCCCTCGATCAACCATCAACCATCAACCATCAACCCTCCTCCCTCCTCATCTTCGACGGTAGCCCGGTCGACTCGCCTGATGCCGACCTGTGGCGGCAGATCTCGAAAGCGGTCCCCGGCGTGCGCGTCGTTTCACCGCGTCAGAGCTTAGAAGTGCTGCAAGAGCTGACCGAGGAACTGCAGTCTCGCGATGCCGCCCGCGATGCGTCTTGCCCGCCAATCTTCCTCTTCGTCAGCCAGATCAGCCGGTTCCGCGACCTCCGCAAACCCGACGATGACTACAGCTTCGGCAGCAGCGGAGCAGAGGCCGCTCCCTCGGGTGGCAAGCTGTTCGCGGACCTCATCGCGAACGGTCCCGAGAACGGTATCCACACGATCATCTGGTGTGACTCGTACAACAATCTCGAACGCTGGGTGAGCCGGCAATCGCTGCGCGAAATGGAACGCCGCGTACTGTTCCAGATGAACGCCACCGATTCGAGTAACCTCATCGACTCCCCCATCGCCAGTCGCCTCGGCACGCACCGCGCGCTGCTCCATTTCCAAGAGAGCGGCGCGATCGAGAAGTTCCGGCCGTATGGATTGCCGAAACAGGCCTGGCTCGAGTGGGCCGCCAGCTGCCTGCAAAAAAGCGGTCCACTGGATGAGGCCACCGACCTCGATAGCTTCATGGTCACGTGAGCGGGAGAGACTTCCGAAGTCTGGGTGAACCCTTCCGTAGCCACGTTCGCCAGAACGTGGGAATCCCCACGCCAGTCAACGAGCTTTCATCAGAGCTAGACAGCGAGCGGCCGGACGTAAGGATCGTTCGAGGAATTACTGTCTGATTGTCGCCTTTCGCTCCGCGAAAGGCCGGTCTTTCGCGGAGCGAAAGACGACTCTTGTTTCTCGAACGATGCTAAGTCCGCCGTGCGGGGTGGCGCTGTCACGCCCGCCCGCGTGTGGGCGTCAGAAAAGTCGGCAGCCGCTGTCCTCTGCCCCCTCTCCCCACTGGCGGCGCGACTTTCTGAGAGGACGTGACTGTGGGGAGAGGGCTGGGGTGAGGGGCCCAGAGCGGGCGGCGTGACCCCCTCACCCCAACCCTCTCCCCCGCAGTGACGCTGTTCCCCGGCGATCAAGCCGATGGCGGGGGAGAGGGGGCAGAAACTGGCCGCTGACTACTTTTCTGCTGCGCACACCCGCCCGTCCCCGTACTGGCCGAAGAGCGTCGCCCAGGCACGGGGGGCTGACGCCGCCCCGCTCGCTCCAGGTGAGCGACTCGGTGCTGTGTGGCTACCGGGGCGGCACAGCCGAAAGAGGTTCTTGCATTGAAAGGTTGATCCCAGCGAACCTCTTGTGCCAAGGCACACCGGTAGGCTCCAAAGCGAGCCAACCGGTGCTACCCCGCCGCAAGTATGTGCGATATGAATCACGTCCGGTTGTCGCAACAACCCCAGTGCCATCCCCATAGGGATGGTCGTTTAGAAATCGCGTGGGGCATCTGGAGAGCAGAGCGACAAGACGTGTTCGCCCCAGTCGACCCAGCTGGCACGAACCCCCTGTTCCTGCGTCACCCAGACATCCAAAGCGAAGTCTGG
>JAYTCW010000425.1:0-10081 GCA_043736295.1 Planctomycetota bacterium
GGGTCGCCTCTTTTTCACATTCTCGTCAATCGCAACTAAACTCACTCACCACCATATCTTGCGGAAGAGGTGTCAGACGAACCTGGCGCTGTCCAACTAGAGCATTCCACGATTGCGTTCGTGCCGAGAAGTCGAACGGACCCCCAGTGCCGTTCCGCCCGGACCCAGGGATCCAAGCGATGGGAAGTTTCCACTGGCCGCTCGCCTGAGTGTGGAGTGGCCAGGGGCATGGGTATTCCTTCGACAGTATTATGCCAAATATCCGCCGAAATGGAGGGCTGTCCCGGCCCGGCCAACACAGGTTCGCCCCGCTACTTCATGGAGTACAGCAGCCGGTCGCACGACGAGCAGAACGTCGGAGTTCCCGAATCGATCTGCACCGCGATTTGCGGGGTCAGACTCACATAACAGTGGGTACACATCCCATTGTCGATCGATGCCATCCCTTCCGCCCCATAGGCATCGACCAATCGGCGGTAGTGGCCCTTGATGGTCTCGGGAATCGCAGACTCGGCAGCAGTCACCTGGGCCTGGAGTTCGATCTCCTGCTTCCTCAGTTCGACGGAGCGCTGTTCGAACTGAGCGGCAAACTGATTGCGCTCGGCCTCAAGTTTCACTCGACGTTCTCCGATTCCGACAATCTCGGCCTGAATGCGGTCGACCTTGTCGAGGAACTCCAGAATCTCGTCCTGAAGCACGGCATTGGACGCCTTGTCCGCAGCGATCTGACCTCGCAAAATGTCGAATTCGCGGTTCGAGGCCGCCTCATTCTGTTTGCGATCGAGATCCTTGAGCTTGGCTTCGCTACTCTTCAGATCGAGGTTTTTCCGGTCTGTGGCCGCGCGGGTCTGCTTGAGTTCCTCTTCCTTGGCCTTGCGATCCGCATCGAGCTGGCCCAGCTGATTGTCTCGCGCCCGAACCTGCCGAGGCCCGCGGGTCAGTTCGTCCTGAACACTCTTCAGGGCAAGGTGGTGGCGATGCAGAGCGGACAGATCAACGAGGGACGCCATGCAGTGGAACTCCTGAAAACACTCGCCAATGTCGGCACCGGCGAGCTTGCAACGCCCCGCCGCAACTGGGCATAATACGCTTTACTGCTCGCGGGCGTAACTCAGTTGGTAGAGTGACAGCTTCCCAAGCTGTATGTCGAGGGTTCGAATCCCTTCGCCCGCTTTTTGTCTCCATTGCTCGAAAACCCGGAGAATGGAGAGCTTTGCAGTGATTTCACTTGGTTTTCAGTAACGTCGCCCACAACTGTCCGGCCATATGTCAAACTGAGTCCTCTGTATAGGGACGGGACTTTCCAGATTCGCCGTTTTTACGGCGGAAAGGGCCTGTAACACTGGGGTTTTCTCGAACAGAGCGAGGCTGAGAATTTGCAAAATGTCGGACAGGTTGCGATCGTTTTTCAGTTCGCGTTTGAGGATGGCCACCAACACGTAGGTACTGCTGGCGATCCAGACTTTGGTCTTCACGGCGTTCTCGCTGGTGCCGGAAAATGCGTTGATTGACGTAACCGACATGAGTTGAAAATCAGTGAGTTGACTCCTCTGAAACACAGGGTTTTCCGAGGCGTTTTCGTCCAAAATCGACTTTTGTCGGGCGCGTCTGAAAAGGCTGTCTTACGGGGAACTGATTTCCGACCGCTCGCCTTGAGAGGGCTTTTCCATTCACCAAACAAAAAGCCTCGCCATCCAATCGGATGGCGAGGCCAATGTCTTTCGATGTCCAGATCGCCCGCGTTACTTCGCAGCTGCCTCTTCGCCATCCTTCTTCTTGCCGACCACTTCCGGCTGAGCCACAGCCGCCGCCGGGTCAGCCGGGGCAATCACCATGGCACGTGGCACAATCACGTGGACCACAATCTGATCCGGCGAGCCCTTCACCGTGGCACCAGCGGGCAGCAGATCGGTTAAGTCGCGAACGTGAATCGCCTCCCCCAATTGCAGCTTGTCGACTCGGACCACGATCTCGTCGGGAACATCAGCTGCAGAACAATCGAGGTGCAGGCTGTGCATGGGCTGCTCCAGCACACCGTCCTTGAGTGTTCCGGGAGCAGTTCCTCGGACGTGAACTGGAACGACAACGTGAACTCGTTCGTTGGGATCGATCCGCACAAAGTCAATGTGGGTGATGTACTTCGAGAAGGAGTCCCATTGGACCTCCCGAACCAGAGCAGTTTCCAGCTTGCCGTTGCAGCTGATTTCGACCAGCTTGTGGCCACTGTAAACCAGTGGTCGCACGACTGCCTCGGCGACGGAGAGCATGGCCGAATCCTGGCCGTGGCCATAGAGATTGGCTGGAACCAAGCCTTCCAGACGCAGGCGATTGGACGCCCGTGTTCCCTTACCCGTGCGCTGCTGTGCTTCGATTTTCGTTGCGTTGGCCATGACCTTCGTCCTCAAACGGCGCGATCCGAACGACCGCCCCCTGTTCAAACACCATCACCGCACGTCGCCGATTCAGTCAGCGAAGCGGAAAGAAGTCGGGTATCTTATCGCGAGGCGGGGCGTCACGCAACTTGAGGACGTGCTTCCCCACCATGCTAAACATCTGGAGATTCCAATCGTTCCAAAACAATTTGAATTGACGAGTCCCGATGTGTGGGGTACGATGTTTCCATGACAACCCCGCGTCTCATTTCTTTGAGGCGTGTATGACTTCCCCGGGGAGCATCTTCGGATGCTCCCCGCATCATTTGATTAACTCCATGCGAATCCGAATTTTCATTGACTTTTGGAATTTTTCCCTCAACTGGAACCAAAGAACAAGCGACCAATGTGACTGGAAAAAGTTGCCGCTGGTTCTCACTCACGCAGCGCAATCTACCCTTTCTCAAGCTGGTCTGGGAACCCTCAGTCTGGAAGAGACTCGTGTGTACGCCTCGTACGAGCCGGGACGAGAAGAAATCTCAAGGGCTGGTTAAACAATTTTCTCGACAAACCACCAGGAGTCAGGGACTTCTCAGTCGAACGACATTGGAAGAAGCATCCGTTTCACTGTCATGCGTCTCACACAGATGTTCACGTGTGCCCGTCATGCCACGCCGAGATAGGCCGTGCTGCGAAAAAAGCGATTGATTCTCGCATTGTCACCGACATGCTGAGCTTGGCTTGGGAAGGAAGTTTTGATGTGGCCCTGTTGCTCAGCAGTGATCGAGACTTCATTCCTGCTGTCGACAAGTTGCAATCCAAAAAGTTTAAGGTGATTAACGCGACTTGGCGTGGACATGGCAACGAGTTGGCTAAAGTCAGCTGGGCCTCCTATGAGATGGATGCGATTCTCTCAAGTCTCGCTCGCTAGACTCTCGAATCTACACATCATAAACATCTCCGGGATGCCCAGCTGCCTTACCGGCCATCTCGCAGCCGGTCTCCGAGGAAATTGTCGAGATCGTCGATCTCGTAAATCTTCTTGATCGTCGTCTCGAAGTCGTACCCCACTCGGCGGTAGCGCACTTTCTGGTCGTCCAAAATCACATAGCAGGACCGATTGTCACCATCTCGCGGCTGTCCGACGGAACCGACGTTCACCAGGATCTTGCGTTCTGACAGCGCCCACTGGAAGTCAATCTCGTCCGGGCTGAGGAACGAGTATTCCTCGGTAAACACTCCGGGAATGTGTGTGTGTCCCTGGAAGCAATACTTGTCCACAAGAGCGAAAATGCGTTCCATCTTCCGCTGGTTATAGATGTCTTCTGGGAAGACGTACTCGTTGAGGGGGTTGCGTGCGGAACCGTGGACGAACAGATGTTTCTCTTCACGCTTCATCCGCGGCAGGTCGCCCAGGAACTCCCAGCGCTTCTCGTTCCCGACCCGATCACCCGTCTCCAGCATCTTCCGCGTCCAGAGGATCGCTCGCTCCGCCCCCGCATTGAACCCCGCCGGATCAAACAACGCTGCCTGGTCATGATTCCCGAGAATCACAGCTGCACAGTTCTTCATGACCAGATCGATGCACTCGCGCGGGTTCGGGCCGTACCCGATGATATCTCCGAGGCAATAGATTTCCTGGACACCCTGTTCGCGAATGTCAGCCAGCACCGACTCAAAGGCTTCGAGGTTCCCGTGAATGTCACTGATGATGGCTCTCAAGTCGCTCAACTCCCGGACCACTGCCTCCCGTGGGGGGGCAATCTGGTTGGACCATTCCTCGAATGAATCGCACATTGTGTCATCGGATCGATTAAGAACGCAAGTCTATATTCGCCGGAGGCATGGGGGTCGAGGGTGAGAGGCACTTTGCGTCTCGGACTCCTGCTCACCCTCAGCGGGCGGTTCCGTCTTCCCCGAACCTCAACCAATCGACACAATGCACACGATGGAAGCCACGGACGCTTCCGCACAGACTAGGAGATGGAGTGATGGTGGAATCAATGTCGCGGACCAGCCGGTTACGGCTCATGCTGGTGTTGCTGGTGTCGCTGGTCGGGTGTGACCAGGCGAGTAAGCAGTACGCGGTCACGCATTGGCAGAATCAGCCTCGACAAAGCTACCTCAACGATGTCTTTCGGATTGAGTACGCCGAGAACCAGGGAGCATTCCTGAGCTTGTTCGGGAATCTGGACGAGGCGACCCGTTTTGCGATCCTCGTAATCGGGAACGGAGTGCTGCTCGTGGCCCTCGCGGTCGCGATTCTCTGGATACCGCAGATGGACCGCTGGAGCTATCTGGCCTGGGCCATGGTCTTTGCCGGAGGGGTCGGAAACCTGATCGATCGCATCCGGATCAATGCGGTCATCGACTTTCTGAATCTGGGGATTGGGCCGCTGCGCACCGGCATCTTTAACGTGGCCGACATGGCGATTACAGCGGGGTTTGTGATGCTCCTGCCGCAACTCTTTCGCGGTGATGTCAAGGAGGCAGAAGTCCAGGTCCCCACTGGCACCCCTGCTGCTGCTCCGGTGTCGGGAATGCCTTCATGAGGCGGGAACTGCTGTGGGATGAGGGAGAACATTGTGCGTCATGGATGCGACGCCAATCGGGAGGGCGAGGCTCCTGCCGAGCCGCTCGCCAGGGAGTACGTCGACTCTTGATCGCGGCTCAGCAGGAGCTTCGCCCTCCCAGCGTACTCGTCCGCATCCTAGTCGCGATCGCCTGGTTGATCGCCTGGCTCAGTGGAACACTGACCGCCGAGGACCGCGTCACGCTCATCCCCGACGGTGCCGTCGATCCCGTCATCCTCATTGGCTCGGTCGAGGAATACACCGGGCAGGTGCTAATGCTCAAACGACCCGGTGCCGACACTCCTGATCGCTATCCCGCGAACTCCATCCAGTCGATAAACACTTGGCGATCGGCGATTCACGAACAGGGGATTGCTGAACTCAACGCCGGGACGAATCCACTGGCCGAGAAATCTTTGCTCAAGGCGCTGACCGACGAGCCGCGCGACTGGATGAAACGCGAAATCCTCTCGCTGCTGGTCCGCTGTGCCATCCGCCGTGGCGACTGGAGTACAGCTGCGACCCGGTTCCTGCAAATCACGAACGAGGACGCGGCCACGCCGCACTGGAACGTCGCCCCGATTCAGTGGGCTCCGCAAGCGCTGGGCGATGGGCCGAAGACGCTGGCTCGATCCTGGCTGAAAGAGACCGACTCCCCCGCGCGGTTGCTCGCGGCGAGCTGGCTGCTCCTCGACCCGGTGTACGGGGAGGCCGCCGAGAAACAGCTCGAAGACCTCGCCCGCGACCCCAATACCATCATCTCGAATCTCGCCCGACCTCAGCTGTGGAGGGTGCGTCTGGGATTAGAGCTCAGCGAGCTGGAGGTGCAGAAATGGCGGACAGAGGTCCGGCGGATGCCACGCTCACTGCGGGCCGGGCCGCAATATCTCGTCGGTCGTGGCTTGCTGCAACGGCGAGAACCGGGGGCCGCAGCTGCGGAGTTTCTCTGGCTGCCACAGGTCTACAGCGACAATGAAGATCTGTCCGCGCGAGCCTTGGTCGATGCGGCGGCAGCTCTGGAGAAAACTGGTCAAACCCAGGCCGCCCTGACCCTCTATGGCGGTGTTCAATCGAAGTACCCGTGGTCCCCGTGGGCGAACGAGGCCCGCCACGCACGATCGGTCTTGTCCTCGCCCGCCAGTTCGAGCGAGAATCCGGCCCGCGAGTGAACGCGAGATATCTCAACGGGTACCACCTGCTTGTTCCCTCTCCCCCGCGAACGATGTAGACAAACAGAGCGACATGTTGCGGGGGAGAGGGCTAGGGTGAGGGGGCCTGTGGAATCCCCCTCACCCCGGCCCTCTCCCCCACAGCCACGTTTCTTCTGTCACTCACGTCGCTCGTGGGGGAGAGGGAGCAGAGCCAGACGGGAACCACCCTCAGGCGAAAGCAACCGAGGCGATTTCAGATTCACGACCACACACGCCACGGAGGGCGGCATGCTTGCAGTTCCATTTGACCGACCTCGACCGAACCCCTACGCACGGGCCATCCGCACCATGGTCTGGGTCGTCGGCTTCTCGTTGATCTATTCCCGCGTGGCACACGCCGCCGACGGTAAAATCTTCGACAAGGGCGTACTCGATGTCCGCGAGCTACTGCGAGCTGGGGGCTTCATCGGATACGTCACGATCGCCCTGAGTGTCGCGATGGTCGCGCTCATTGTGGAGCACTTGCTCACCATTCGTCGCAAGACGTTGATCCCCGACGGCTTCGCCGAGAAGTGTCAGCCGCTTGTGGCCAGCGGTCAATTGACGCAAGCAGAAGCACTCTGTCGCGAGCAGACGAGCTTGCTGTCTTACGTCGTCGGCGTGGGTCTGCAAGAAGCGGACCTCGGCACCGCCTCGATGGTCAAAGCCATGGAGGACGCCGTCGCGGAACAGGCCGCGCGGCTGACTCGCAAGATTGAGTATCTGTCCCTGATCGGAGTCATCGGGCCCATGCTCGGACTGATGGGGACCGTGTGGGGCATGATCCAGGCGTTCGCCGAGTTCGCCGAGAAGGTCGCCCCCCGAACATCCGACTTCGCCCCCTCGATCTCCGAGGCCCTCGTCACCACCATGTTCGGACTGCTCGTCGCGGTTCCGGCACAGGTTGCCTTTGCGATTTTCCGCAACCGCATCGACAGCTACATCGCCGAAACCGCCGTGACCGCTGAGACGATCATCGCCCCGCTCAAGCGAAAGATGCTCCAACGGAAGCCCGAGACGCGGCCCGCACCGACCGTGCTGCCGACGACACCGTCATCCGGCCCGACTCCCCCCGACGGAGGTCGCCGCTCGTGAGGGTTCCCTCGACCAGTTCTCGTCGACCGCTGCGGATGGACATGACCCCGCTCATCGACATGGTGTTCAATCTGGTGATCTTTTTTCTGGTCGCCTCGCACTTCTCCAGCGAGTCTGAGACACCCGTCGAACTTCCGACCGCCACGACCTCCAACGTCGACGAGGAGGACCCCCGCCGACTGGTCATCACCATCACCGAGAACGAACAGCTGCACGTGAAGGACCGGTTGATCGATCTGCCCGAGCTGAAGGATCTGGTAAAGGACGAACTGGACCGCCACGGTCCCGAGTTCGCGGTGCAGATCCGGTCGGACCGCCGCGTGCCCTATCGCGCCGTCGCGCCGCTGCTGATGGAATGCTCACGGATTGGAGTGCAGCGGTTCGGCTTCAAGACCGCCGGGGAGTAAACGCTGAAATCACGGCCCTTCACTGACTTGGCTTGGACAAGCTGCCCCTGCATGAGGAAGATACCGAGACTGAAGTTCGACTCCCCTCTCGGTTGCCCCCATGAGCTTGTCCATTCCGACCATTGATTGCCGCGCGGCCGATGCCGCGAGCCTGTTTGCTGCACTGCGCGAGAAGCTGAGCCCGCGCGGGGATGTGGTTTCCGAGGCGGGGCGGGCACGGACCCAGGCTCTGTTCGGAGAACCGCTGACGCCGTCGCAGGTGGTCGAACGCATCTGTCAGCGGGTGCGGCGCGAGGGGCTCGACGCGGTGCTGGAGTACACCAAGCTCCTTGATCGCAAGGAGATCACTCGCGACACGCTCCGCGTCACTTCCGAGGAACTCCAAGCTGCGCACTCAGCTGCCGATCCGAAATACCTCGACACGATTCGCCGGATTCGTGAGAACATCGTCGAGTACCAGCGGGCGGTTCTGACCAGCGATGTCCGCATCGTGCGGCAATCGGATGAGGCCCGGATCGAGCTGCGGCAGCGGGTGCGGCCGCTGCGGCGGGTCGGCGTGTGCATTCCCGGCGGAGCGGCGGCGTACCCGTCGACACTGCTGATGACTGTTGTGCCCGCACAGACAGCGGGGGTGCCGGAGATCGCGGTCGTCGTGCCGCCGACGCCGTTTGGCGGATACAACGTCGACATCCTCGCAGCGTGTCAAGAACTGGGTGTGACCGAGGTCTACCGGGTCGGGGGAGCGCAAGCCGTCGCCGCGCTAGCGTATGGGGTCGAGGGCATCCCGCGCGTCGACAAGATCGTCGGCCCCGGCAGTATCTTCGTGGCTCTGGCGAAGAAGTACGTCTTCGGCGAAGTCGATATCGACAGTATCGCCGGACCGAGCGAGGTGATCGTCCTCGCCGATGAGACCGCGAACCCCGCGTTCGTGGCCGCCGACCTCATCTCCCAAGCCGAACACAGCCCCGGCTCCGGCGTGCTGATCACCTGGCACGAGCCGCTGATTGCTGAGGTGCAGGCCGAACTCGAACGGCAGTTGGCCCAACTCGAACGCGGTGATCTGGCCCGTGAATCCCTGGAGCAGTACGGAGCATTCATCCTGGCCCGCGACGAGGATGAGGCCGCGCGGCTGACGGATGAACTGGCGACGGAGCACTTGCACATCTCAACCGCCGATCCGGAGAAGCTGCTGGACAAGGTCCAAAACGCCGGGGCGATCTTCCTGGGCCACTACACCCCGGTGGCCATGGGTGACTATGTCGCCGGACCATCGCACGTCCTCCCGACGGGCGGCACCGCACGGTTTGCCAATGGACTGAGCGCCGTCGATTTCCTCAAGCGGTCATCGGTGATCTCGTACAACAAGGCCGGTCTGGCCCTCGATGCCGATCTGGTCCGGCTGATGGCCGATAAGGAAGGCCTGACGGCTCACCGGGCGAGTGTAGATATCAGGTTGATGGATTTGCGATGATTAGAGACAATCGCATCTACGCTGGCAAGAAGCACACTGAGGTGATTTGTGACCGACCAGGCAATGGCACTGCTGCAGAAACATCGCGATGACCTTGCCGAGTTCAAGGCTCCTTTTGCTTGTCAGTGGAGTAAAATCGACACAGTCTTTTCGAACCTCAGGCTGATTATCAAAAGAGATTCAACGGCAGACTCGGATCATCTGGACAATCTGATCACTGTCCGCTGGGTTCAGGAACCGTCTGTGATGGACATATCTTTTGGAGACGGACGTACTCACAGTAATATGGACCGTGTTGAATCTGCCATTCAACAGAACGAGTACATAGCCAAGACTGCAGTCGCGAAGGTAATAGGTTTCCTCGACACGTTCATTGCACTCGGTGGCACGAAAACAATGAATTCACCTAGGAATAAGGTCTCACTCACGAGCAAGATTTTCGTCGTTCACGGTCACGACGAGGCGATGAAGCAATCGGTTGCCCGCACGCTTGAGAAACTCGGTCTGAAACCAATCATCCTTCACGAGCAACCGGACACCGGGAAGACGATCATCGAGAAGGTTGAGAAGCACGCGGATGTCGGATTCGCGGTCGTCCTCCTCTCACCGGATGACATGGGCTACAAGAAAGACGACGGGGCCGAGAAGGCGAAGCCTCGTGCCCGCCAAAACGTGATTCTGGAACTCGGCTACTTCGTCGGTAGACTCGGACGCGACAAGGTGATGGCGCTGAAGCGAGGGGATGACCTCGAAGTGCCCAGTGATTTGAGCGGCGTGGTCTACACCCCTTTCGATGACCATGATGGTTGGAAGTCCAAACTCGTGAAGGAACTCAAAGCCGCAGGGTACAAGGTGAGTGCAGACGATCTCTAGTGGCCCGTCAAGGCTTGATTTTGGGGTCCGCCTTCCTCGGGAGGGCGAGGCTCCTGCCGAGCCGCGACTGCGGGTTGACGTGTCCCCTGGCTCGCGGCTC
>JAYTCW010000426.1:0-3371 GCA_043736295.1 Planctomycetota bacterium
TGCGGAACCGGGCCCGCTATGAGGTCGCGAACAACAGCTATGCCAGAGGGATCGTGTTGACTCTGGCCAACGACATGATTGGCTCCGGTCCCAGGCTGCAGATGCTGACTGAAGATGCCGATGCCAATCGGTTCATCGAACAGGAATGGATGACGTGGTCCAAGGCGATCGGCCTGCCTGAGAAACTGCGAACGCTGCGGATGTCGCGGGCCTCGGACGGCGAAGGGTTTTCCATTCTCACGAACAACCCGCAGCTGACCACCGCAGTGCAGTTGGACATCAGGCTGGTCGAAGCCGATCAGGTCGCCACGCCGGACCTGCGACTCGATCTGACCAACGCAGTCGACGGAGTCGAGTTCGATGTCTACGGCAACCCGGTGGCGTACCACATTCTCAAGAAGCACCCCGGCGATACGTCGGGAAGCCTGTCGATTCAGTACGAACGCGTGCCTGCCGAGAGCATGATTCACTACTACCGCCAGGACCGGGCGGGACAAGGCCGAGGCGTTCCCGACATCACCCCGGCGCTGCCGCTGTTCGCTCATCTGCGGCGGTACACACTGGCGGTCATCACCGCTGCTGAGATCGCCGCTCTTCCCGGCGGAGTTCTCTACACCGACGCCCCGGCGAACGGTGAAGCCGAATCCCTCGAGCCGATGGACCTCATCGAACTCGAACGCGGCATGCTGATGACGATGCCCGGTGGTTGGAAAATGAGCCAAATGGAAGCTCAGTTTCCGACGACCACGTATGGAGAGTTCAAGCGCGAGATTCTCAATGAGATCGCCCGCTGTCTCAACATGCCGTTCGCGATCTCGGCGGGAAACTCGTCGGGCTACAACTATGCGTCCGGTCGCCTCGATCACCAGATGTACTTCAAAGCGATTCGCGTCGAGCAGGCCCATCTGGAGTCCGTGGTCCTTGATCGCATCCTGAACGCCTGGCTGGAGGAAGCCCTGCTGATTGAGGGGTATCTCCCGGACCTGGGGGATACGCCTCGCACCGCACATACCTGGTTCTTCGATGGCCACGAGCATGTCGACCCACTGAAGGAATCGAGTGCCCAGGCTCTGCGTCTGGCGAACCATACGACCACGTACGCCGACGAGTACGCCCGGCGCGGTCTCGATTGGGAGACCCAGCTGCGGCAGCGGGCGAAAGAACTGGCACTGATGAACGAACTCGGGCTGTCGACGCCCGGCCCCACGAACAACACCCTCCACGAAAACACTCCACCCGAGGATTCGAATGCCGACACTGACGCTCCGCCCCCGGAAGAAGATTGACGCGAACTCGCCGCCCACCCAGCTGTGCCTCACCGCCACGGCGCGGATTGACATGCAGGCGGCAGCGGATGGCACTCCCAACGCACTGCCCCGGTTCCAGATGGTGGGCTACACCGGCGGACCGATGCGGGTGGCGGGCTGGCGGCATCCGGTGATCCTCGATCTGGCCGGGCTGTCGATCCCGTCGCAGTCTCGACCGATCCGGTTCGCTCATGACCCGCTCTCTGGAGTCGGGCATACCGACTCCATCCGTGTGGATCAGGGCCAGCTGGTTGCCACAGGAGTCGTCTCCCGCGACACCGTGGCGGCTCGCGAAGTGGTCACCAGTTCCAAGAACGGGTTCCCCTGGCAGGCGTCTGTCGGGGCCAGTGTCGAAGAGTACGAGTTCGTCAAGGAGTCGCAGAAAGTGACCGTCAACGGCAAACAACACCCCGGCCCCGTCAACGTCGTCCGCAAGTCGACCCTCGGTGAGATCAGCTTTGTCGATCTCGGTGCCGATGGTGCCACCAGCGCCAGCGTGGCCGCGAATCAAATGAACGATGACGAAGCAGACTTCAGCGACACCGAGGAACCTGATATGACCACTTCGACCCCGGAATCTGCTCAGTCGATCCGCGCAGCTGCCGTCGCGGAGACCGAGCGCATCGCCAACGTCCGCAAAGCGTGCGGGGGTCGGCACCCACAGATCGAAGCTAAGGCCATCCGCGATGGCTGGAACGAACAGCGGGCGGAACTCGAAGTTCTGCGGACCGATCGACCCGCTGCTCCGGCGATTCATTGTCGCGACACGACCGTGACTGCCCTGATGTTGGAGGCGGCCTGTATGCAGGCGGGCAAGGCTCCCGATGTCGAGGAGATGTTCGACGAGCCAGTGCTGGAAGCCGCCGATCGCCGGTTCAAGGGCGGGATCAACTTCCAGGAACTGCTGCTCGAAGCAGCGTGGGCCAACGGCTATGACGGGCGTTCGTTCCGTGATCATCGTGCCGTGCTGCGGTTCGCGTTCAGCAATGGGATCGCCGCAGCCTCGTCGACGATCGACATCGGCGGACTGCTGTCGAACGTCGCGAACAAGTTCCTGCTCGACGGGTTCTTCAGCGTCGAACGGACGTGGCGAAACATCTGTGCGATCCGCAACGTCAGCGACTTCAAGACCGTCACCAGCTACCGGTTGATCGGGAAAGATCAGTACGAACAGGTCCAGCCGGGCGGCGAGATCAAGCAGGGGACGCTCGGCAACGAGACCTACAGCAACAAGGCGGACACCTACGGACTGGTGCTGTCGATCGATCGTCGTGACATCATCAACGATGACCTGAACGCGATCACGACGGTGCCGCGTAAACTCGGTCGTGGCTCGGGACTCAAGATCAACGACATCTTCTGGACCACGTTCCTGAACAACGCGGCCTTCTTTGCCGCCGGGAACAAGAACTACCAGGCCGGGGCCGACACCGTTCTGACGATCGATGGCCTGACCAAGGCGGATGTGCTGTTCAATGACCAAGTCGATGGCGAAGGCAAGCCCATCGGCATCATGCCCGCGATCATCTTGGTCCCGACCGCTCTGAACGCCATCGGCACTCAACTCTATAAGTCTCTCGAACTCCGCGACACGACGGCCAACTCCAAGATGCCGATCGGCAACCCACATGTCGGTCGGTTCCGTGTCGAGGTGTCACGCTATCTGGCGAATGCCCAGTACACCGGCAACTCGGCCAAGGCGTGGTATCTGCTGGCGGAGGCTGTCGACCTGCCGGTGATCGAGGTCGCGTTCCTCAACGGTCAGGAGTCCCCCACCATCGAAACGGCTGAGGCCGACTTCAATCAGCTCGGGATCAAGATGCGAGGTTACCACGACTTCGGATGCGCTTTGCAAGATCCCCGAGGCGGCCTCAAGAGCAAGGGCGAAGTCTAGCCCCCTTCGGGGGTTGGTGCCCCCTGCGGGGGTTGGTGCCTGCGGCAGTTCGATCCACACTCATTCTCATGAAAGTAGTCTCTCATGCCACACGCTGTGTTTGCTCATGAAGGCAGCAACATCGACTTCACACCCACGGTCGCCGTGGTCGCGGGGGAGGTCGTCGTCCA
>JAYTCW010000427.1:0-2139 GCA_043736295.1 Planctomycetota bacterium
ATGACTCCCGTTTGAGGACATCATTGCCCGGGCGCAAATCCCGTGCCAAGTTTTCCGGGGGCGGTAAAGATTCTAAAGTAAGTGCCATTGGGCTGACGCGGCCGGCCCGCCTCGGAGGGGGGATACCGACGCGACGCTCGCTGTAGATGGAGGATGCGAACGTCTCACCTCGGATGCGTCAACGCGCCCGTTTGAGCCGCTCCCGCACCAACTCCGGAAGGTACTTCACCGGCACGGTCCCCTGTTCCAGCGCGGCTTCGTGGTATCGCCCGAGGTTGAACTCGGCTCCCTGTTCGCGCTGGACTTCGCGGCGGAGGCGCATGAAGGCGGACCTTCCCACGAAGTAGGTCGACAGCTGGCAGGAGGATTGCTTCGAGCGGATGACCTTCAGCCGGGCTTCCCCCTCGCCTTGGAAGGCGTCCTCGGTCAGGAACCGCAGGGCCTCCTCATCGGTCATCTGGGTGCAGTGCATCTTGTGGTCGAGGATCGAGTTCGCGACGCTGCGCAGGAAGAACTTCAGCTGCATCATGCGAAGCGGCAGGTCGTCGGCACCGTAGCCTTGGTCGAGGATCATCTGCTCGCAATAGTTGGCCCACCCTTCGGCATAGACGCCCGAGCCGAGGATGCGGCGGATCATCGACTGGTGGCGGTTGGCGTATTCGAGCTGGACATAGTGGCCGGGGTAGGCTTCGTGGATCGTCAGAATGCGGAGCATCTGGCGGTTGTACTCGCCGAGGTACGACGCTGAGCGAGCGGCGTCCCAGTCCTTCGGTGGTGGGCTGATGGCGTAGATGCTCGACGCCGACGTATCGAGCGGCGGGGCGGCATCCAGGAACGCCACGCTGTTGCCGCGCTGGAACTCGGGCATCTCGATGATCCGGCAGCGGTCCGGCACCGGCAATCGCAGAATGTCGCGATCAGCGATGAACTGCTTGAGGTCGGTCACCGTCGCAATCGCATCGCGAGCCAGTTCATTCGGTTGGCTATGGTCGTGGCCGATCTCTTCGATCACACGCTGCAGCGTCAAGCGGCGACCCGCCTCGTCGTCGGGCGGCAGCGACTCCTTCGGAAAGTATCGGCCCCACAGCTGCCGCCCGATCAGCAGCATATCCCGGTGGGTTTGAGTGAGGTTCGCCTCAGCTTCGGCCAGCACCTGATCAGCTGTGACGCCTGCATCGAGTTCCAGCAACAGCTTCTCCGCGAACCGCTCTTTGCCAAGTCGCCACTCACCCGTCGCACGTGGCAGCAGCTCTTTCTCCAAGAACTCCTGATGCTGTTTGAGAGCCGCAATCACCGGCAGACTGGCGGCCTTGATGGCCTCCTTCTGCGGTGTCTCACCGACCAGTGATAGCAACTCGGTCTCGTAGAACGCGATCGCTCCCTTGTTCTGCCGGATTGTGGTTTCGGTCAGCACGCGCGGCGGATTCTTCAGCGACTCGCGCCCCGCTGCCAACAGCGCGGGCACGAACTTCATGCGCGCGATAGCATTGGTGACATTCGTCTCCAGCGGCAGCGTCGATTGCGTGAACAGCACGTAAACACAATCGGTCGCCAGCCCAGTACAGATTCGCGGGTCGCGTTCGTACGGCTTCTCATGCTCGTCGAGCCACAGGTCGAGCTGCAATCGATCTCGCAGAATCTCGAAGTCGACCTGCCCATCGCGCGAGAGCTTCGAGTAATCCACCACCTCTGGCAATCGCTTCAGCGTCTGCCGCACCAGCTCAACTCGCTTCGCCCGCGCAGCTGCGGACAGATCATCGAGCAGATGATCGAATCGATGGTCCCCCAGCCGTGAAGCCCGGAGAGGACTTAAGGGGAAGTCGGCTTCCAGATAGTCATGGAAGAACGTGGTCAGCGATTGATCAGCGGACATCGCGAGGGAATCCTTAGCCGTTGTCTGAGAGCGAGCCTCCGAGGCCATCGCGAGTAGCACGACGACGAATGCAATGAGTCCGTATTTCACGAGCGGCAATCCTACTGAGCGTGACGAGGCATGATGCCGCAACATACCGATGGAACACGAAACAGGGAATCGTGGAGAGGTGTGAATACTCGGCGCAGTCGATCCAGAGACTCCCCCGCCAAACGCAAACAAGCCCGCGTGGGAATCCCGCGCGGGCTTGGAGCAAAACAGTCCCC
>JAYTCW010000428.1:0-6532 GCA_043736295.1 Planctomycetota bacterium
TCACCCAGAGGCGACCTTCGGTTCGCTTCGCGACTGAGCGAGGGCGGCAACCCTCGCTCAGTCGTCTTTCACCGCACTTCTCGGACAAGTTTTCGGACAGAGACGAATTTCGTCAAGCCCCCTCGTCGTAAGTCCCGACCATGATTCCGCATCGGGAACACCCGTTGCCGGGTGCGAAAGGAACAAGAGGTCTGCCGCGATAAGCATCACGATTCCAGAACCTCTTTGGGCTGCCGCCGCCCCGGTCGCCCAAAGCGACAATCGGGGCCATGCCGCGTTGCCCCTGGCTGGACGAATGGTTGGCTCGTGAGGCCGAAGGAGCCGTGCCCCAACATCTGGCCAGATGCCTCGCGGTTCAGATCAGCCAGCCTCCCCACTACAATCGCCAGCACTCTCGCACGCTCGATCCAGGAGTCCCCGATGCACCTCGTTCTCCGGCAGGTTTTCGTCATGTCGCTACTGGCTACCATCGCCCCGGCTGCTCCCCCCGTGACGAAGACGATCGACCATGTCGACGAGTACCACGGGACCAAGGTGCCCGATCCGTACCGCTGGCTGGAGGACGATGTCCGGACCTCGAAGGAGGTTGCCGACTGGGTGACTCAGCAGAACAAGGTGACGTTTGGGTTTCTCGAATCAATTCCGCAGCGGGCGGCGATTCAGAAGCGGCTGACCGAGCTGTGGAACTACGAGCGGGTGTCGCCGCCGTCGCAGTCGGGTGGCCGGTACTTCTTCTCGAAGAACGACGGGTTGCAGAACCAGGCGGTGCTGTATGTTCAGGACTCCCTCACCGCAACGCCGCGCATCCTCATCGACCCCAACAGCTGGTCGAAGGACGGGACTGTCGCGCTGGGCACGGTGAAGATCAGCCCCGATGGGCGATACGCTGCCTTCGGTCGCCAAGAAGCGGGCTCCGACTGGAGTAAGGTCCGTGTGATGGAAGTCGCGAGCGGTACCGAGTTGAACGACGAACTCCAATGGATCAAGTTCAGCAGCCCGGAATGGACCCCTGACGGCAAGGGCTTCTTCTACTCCCGCTTCCCAGCACCGGAAGAGGGACAGGCTTTCCAGAACCTGAATCTGAACCAACAGGTTTACTACCACCGCATCGGCACCACGCAGGCCGACGATGTGCTCGTCTATCACCGCCCCGACCATCCCGACTGGGGCCTGCACAGCTCGGTCTCGGAAGACGGACGCTATCTGGTGCTAACGATTACTGTCGGGACCGATGATCGGTATCGCGTCTACTACAAGGACCTCGCCGAGCCGCTGGGAATCCCGATGGCACTGGTCGACCACTTCGACCACGAGTATTCGTTCCTCGGGAACGATGGACCGGTCTTCTATTTCCGCACGTCGTTCAATGCTCCGAAGAAGCGGATCATCGCCATCGACATTCGAAATCCCAAGCCGGAGAGCTACCGCGAGATCCTCGCTGAGCAACCCGAGGTCATGGAGAATGTTTCACTGATCGCGAATCAGTTCCTCGTCGAGACGCTGAAAGACGCCAAGACCGAGGTGAACCTGTATGGGCTCGATGGCCGCAAGATCCGCCACCTCGATCTGCCGGGAATCGGCACCGCCAGCGGGTTCAGCGGCAAGCGATCTGATACCGACACGTTCTACGCTTTCAGCAGCTTTAACACTCCGGCGAGTATCTTTCGATACGACTTGCTCACTGGCGAAAGCAAACTCTGGAAGGCCCCGACCACGCTCGTGAAGCCCGACGACTACGCTGTCGAGCAGGTCTTCTACAACAGCAAAGACGGGACCAAGGTGCCGATGTTTCTGGCCTACAAGAAGGGCCTGAAACGCGACGGCCACAACCCCACGCTGCTCTACGGGTATGGCGGATTCAACATCTCGCTGACGCCGACCTTCTCAGTGTCGCGGCTGCAATGGATGGAGATGGGCGGCATCTTCGCTCTCGCGAACCTGCGCGGCGGCGGAGAATACGGAGAGGACTGGCACAAGGCGGGCACCAAGCTCAACAAGCAGAACGTCTTCGATGACTTCATCTCAGCTGCGGAGTATCTGATTGCCGAGAAGTACACGCGGAGTGACAAGCTGGCGATCCAAGGCGGGAGTAATGGCGGCTTGTTGGTCGGGGCGTGCCTGACCCAGCGGCCCGATCTGTTCGGGGCGTGCCTCCCGGCGGTCGGGGTGATGGACATGCTGCGGTTTCAGAAGTTCACCGCCGGTCGCTACTGGGTGGACGACTTCGGTTCGTCCGACAATGCCGATGAGTTTCCCGCCCTGCTCAAATACAGCCCGTACCACAACTGCAAACCCGGCGTGAAGTACCCGCCGACCATGATTACCACCGCCGACACCGACGACCGCGTCGTCCCCGGCCACAGCTTCAAATTCGCAGCTGCACTGCAAGCGGCTCAAGTCGGAGACAAGCCGATCCTGATCCGCATCGAAACCCGTGCGGGCCACGGAGCCGGGAAACCGACGGCCAAGATTATTGAAGAGACCGCCGACCAGTGGGCGTTCCTGGTGAAGACCCTGGGCTTCGAGCCGGTGCTGCCGTAGCACGCACTCCTTCGAGCTGGAAGCGTCAACTCCCGGAGCGAACGACTCGCGATGCAGACCCCGGGCGCTGAAACTTCCGGCTCGGGAGGCACCACTGTTCGCCCCCGAGCGGGTGTTACGGCAGCCCTGTCTTCCCCATCAGTTAGCGGTCGCACTCGCGGGCGGCTTCGCGGCCTTCGTGGATGGCCCAGACGACCAGGCTTTGGCCTCGGCGGCAGTCACCGGCGGCGAAGACGGCGGGGATGTTGGTGGCGTACTTGCCGTACTCGGCCTTGAAGTTCGAGCGGGGGCCCTCAAACACCGTAGAGCTGTCGGAACCAACTCACAAACGCCAGAGCAATCTCGGTGTCATGACTGAAGTATTCCGCAGTGATCGCCGTTCCGAATGGGAGACCCGGTTTCTCCTGCCAAGCGAGCCAAGTGTGGATGACGGCTTTCGGTTCGTGAATCTCTGGGAAACGGCGTTCCGTTGACATCGCTTTGGTAGTGGCCTCTTGAGCCAGTGGCAGGAGTTTGTCTCCTGCAGTGATCAGCCCCTGTAGAAAGTGTTCGAGCATGCCGGTATCGGTATTGTTAGGCATCAGCCAGACGCCGACTCTGGTGTTGTAGTTGGGAACCTCCGCAATGAAACCCCTGCTCACCGGATTCCGCGGACACTCGATGCCGAGATCTTCTAATCGGAAGCGAACCGCGTCCCAGCGGCTTTGAATGTTCGAATCTGCATCCAGAACAAAGCCGACAGGCGTGTTCGACGAGCGGCGAACTGCTTCTGGAATCGCAGCGAGGAGAACGTCGATGGACTCTGTTTGATCGTCGTCATCCGCTTTCGCAGCTTTGATATAGAACTGACGCGTCTTCGGCTCCGTATCGATTCCATGTCTGTGCAGGAGCGCGGCAATCGCCTTCTCGTCATTCTTGCCTTCGACATAAAGAACCGAACGGAGGCTGCTCATCGCACTTCAATCCCCATCGCCAGCGAAACAGCCAGCCCCTCGGCGTCAGTATCAATCGATTGCGGGAGGTTACGATCAATGGTCTGAAGTGAAATCTCGCTGGCAAACTCCGGATTCGCCTGACACGCTTCATGAAGCCCTCGCAGGCAATCAAGGCTGTGGGTCGTGGCGAAGACCTGGATGTCGTTCTTCATCGCGGTGGCGATGACGAGCTTCCACATGTCGGCGAGGACCGAGTAGTGGAGACCGGTGTCGATTTCGTCGACGAGGAGAATGCCGCCTTTGACGGTCGTGAGCAAAATTGCCAGCATCAGAAGTCGTTGCATCCCTTCACCATGACTGCCGATAGGAGTGAGGCGTTTTGCGTCCTTTAACCCAACATGCAGCCGTCCTCTGTCAGGGCTTGACGATAGGAATGCGACACTCTCAACTCGATCGTCCAAGATTCGAAGAGACTCTGCCGGTTCATGTTCACAGCGGGAAAAAAGAACCTCATCCCAAAGCTCCGCGACCTTGGAGTTTTCTAACTCCCGTGTTCCCTGATACTCGACTTTCCCGAAAGTCTTGTCGTCACTTGGCGATCCTCCCCATCTCGATCGACGACTACGCAGACCGAATCCTCCTTGATCGGAAACCGGAATGTGAATTCGAGGAACTTCAAGGCCCGGTGCGGCTCTATCGACAATGATTAAATCAGCTTTCTCCGACGGTGACTCTGTATCAGCTTGTACGTAACTCAGTGAGATCTTCAGTGCTGGCGATCCGATCCGGATCACACTCCGCAGGTTCCGTTCGGAAAAAAAGTGAGAAATATCCCCCCCGACACCGTCTGATTCGAGAAGGTACTCTTGTCGACGTTTTGAAATGTTGAGCAATGTCTGAGGCTCACCTCCGGACCCGAGTAACTCGACAGCCTCCAGCAACGAACTCTTTCCAGCGCTGTTGTACCCTGTCAGTAGATTGACTCTCTTCAGCCCGTTGAGCGAGTAGTTCTTGAAGCTACGGTAATTTTCGACCGTCAGGTTTTCGATCATTGATACCCCTTCACTTGCCGGAGCAGTTCACTACCCGTGATTCACGTGTGGTCGTCTGGAGGGTTCGGCTTGGCTGGTGACCGCTGCGACTTGGCCAAGAGCGACAAGATGACGGATTTGACGGTTGTACTTGAGAGGACTTTCTCAAGTTGCTCTCTGAACTCATAGGGCGAACATGCCACCAATTCGTTCACCTCGATGCGAGCTTCCGTCGCAGGGCTCAACACGACTTCAGGCTCAACTGGCACCATCCAGATAGCCTTGGATCCCAAGGGAACTCTCGTAGTCTTTGTTTCTGGATGACCAGGAATCAGAACTTCTTTACGCAAATATCGAGGGATTTCCTCACTGGGCCTGACAAACACCGCAGGGTATTCCAGTTCTAGGCCGTGCTGGACCGAAAACAGTCGCTTTGTCTGATCAAGCCGAGGTGCATAGACTTCAAATCCAAGCACAACTCGATCGTCCATTACGGTTCGCACGACTTTCCCTTGAAGGAGATTATTCATCTTGCGAGTCAATAGCTGGGCCTGTTCCTCCAGAATCTCCTCGGGACCGAGGACATCCTCCGCCACAAGATCAGCTGGCCACAAATCACGTAGTACAGCGGACATCAGCGATTCCTCCCCTTCCAGCGAAGTGTGACCAGCAGCGGCAAGTGATCCGACCCCACCAGACGGTCTGGTCGCCCCTTCTCGTTCAAGAGGCTCTGGTCACCACATCGATGCAGCACTGCAACTTCCTCTTCAGCCAACGCGAAGACATCGGGCCGCAGCAACACTTGATCGAACGTGTTCCAATCATACGATAACTGGGCGCTTTCGCGGTAGTAAATTGTTCCGGGAGTCCCCGGAGTTCGGTCTCCCAGGTGGCCCCACATTGGATTGTAGAAGAATGGGTAAGGTCGGAACTGGACTGTCCGATGACCTTCAATCGCCTGATCCTTGGTCATGACGCCGTGAAATCCAGAGGCTTCGGAGACTCCCCGATCGAAGGGATTCAAGTTGAAGTCGCCAATCAGGATGGTTCTGGAATGCGATCGCTCAGATTCTTGCTTTCGCACGCTATCAGCAATGATCTTTGCCTCGGTGTTTCTGTCATCCAACTCCATGTTCGTTGGGCTCGCCATGTGGACAGCGCCAACCAGAAACGGCATCAGGTTCCACTGAAACTCGAACAGGACCAGTTTTCGGCTTTCATCGGAGAACACTTCCTGGAGCTGCAATTCCGGAAGGCTGAAACAGTGAAGCCTTGACCGACGTTCACCAGCCCAGATGAGCGTTGTTGAAACTTGTTCCAGCGCCGTCGTGATCGTGCCAGGGGGCACATCCAACTCTGCGAGTACAAGCACACCAACATCCTGCTCCTTACATAACGCAGCGACCTTATCCGCTCGGGACTGGCCGTTTAGGTTCCAGAACAACAGCCGAAGGGCTGGAATCGAATCCTTCGACATTGCTGGCCCCTGTAGTCGATGACTTGTGAAAGTTGGTCAGCAAAACGACTGCTTCCAACACACCCCCTTACGGCAGTCCGGTCTTCCCCATTAGATACCGGTCGCATTCTCTGGCGGCTTCGCGGCCTTCGTGGATGGCCCAGACGACGAGGCTTTGGCCTCGGCGGCAGTCACCGGCGGCGAACACGGCGGGGATATTGGTGGCGTACTTGCCGTACTCGGCTTTGAAGTTGAAACGCGGGTCATGATCGAGGCCCAGCTGGTCGGCGATCGTTTGCTCGGGGCCTTTGAAGCCGAGGGCCAGGAAGCAGAGTTGGGCGGGCCACTCTTTTTCGGAACCGGGAACGACGGAAAACGGAGTCTTCTTTTCGGCGTCGGGCTGGGACCAATCGAGCTGGACGGTCTGGATGGCGCGGAGGTTGCCGTCAGCGTCGCCGAGGAACTCGGTGGTCTGGATGGCGTACTCGCGCGGGTCGTGTTGCAGCGTCTTGTTGGGGTTCTGGCTGTAGTCGAAGACGGTGGCGGCTTCGGCGTGGCCGTAGTCGGCT
>JAYTCW010000429.1:0-14212 GCA_043736295.1 Planctomycetota bacterium
GTTTGTGCCGTTCGAGCCGATGAAGCCCGAACCGTCGGTGACGACTGACGAGACGACCTCGAAAAAAAAGTAGGCGAATCCGGTCAGGATCTTGAGAGTCGCCATTCGCTCCGCGAAAGAGCGTCCTTTTTCGGAGAAAAAGGCGACAATCTCGGCAACCCCGACTGGCCGGGCTGGCGGGGGGCGAACCGCGATGGGGTGTTGAGGTGGCTGCCGGGTTCCCTGCCGAAGGAGGTCGCGCCGCTCTGGACGGCGAAGCTCCCCAGTCCCGGACACGGCGGTGTGGCCGTGGCCGAGGGAGTCTGCGTGGTTGGCTCACGCGATCTGGCCGATGAAGAAGACCTGTTCGAGGGCTTCGATGCCGAGTCCGGCGAGCGGCTCTGGCGGCACGCCTACCCCGCGCCCGGCACCCTCGATTACGGCAACTCCCCGCGCGCCACCCCACTGATTCATGAGGGGGTCGTCTACTTGCAGGGAGCCCTTGGCCACCTGACCGCCCTCGATCTGGCGACCGGCGATCTGCTGTGGGAGCGAGACCTCGCCGCGGACTATGACACCCCCCAGCTGGAGTGGGGCATCGCGGGATCGCCGTTGCTGGCGGAAGGGGTTCTCGTGGTCCAACCGGGCGGAAAAAAGGCATGCCTCGTCGGCCTCGATCCGGCCACCGGTGAGGAGAAGTGGAAGACCCCCGGCGGTAAGCCGAGCCACTCCTCGTTCGTGCATTGGCAGCGGGGCGACCTCCATCTGGCCGTGGGCTTCGACGCCAAGCACCTCGGAGCCTGGGACCTCCAGACCGGCCAACCCGTCTGGTCGATCACCCCGGAGTTCACTGGTGACTTCAATGTGCCGACCCCCGTGATCGTCGGCGAACAACTCTTTGTGGCGACCGAGAATAACGGAGCGAGATTACTCCAGTTCAGCGAGGCAGGCTCCCCGCTGGCCCCGGCAGAAAAGGGCATGGTCGAGGACTTCTCCCCCGACACTCACACGTCCGTCGCCATCGGGGACCGCATCTATGGTGTCTATCACGGACTACACTGCTTCGAAGCCCAGGACGGTCCCGAACTGAAGCTGGTCTGGAAGCACACTGACCCCCGTCTCGACGAGTACGCCTTCCTCGCAGCTTCCGGAAAACGCCTGCTAGTGCTGACACAAGCCTGCGAACTGATCCTCTGGGAGGACACCGGCACCTCGGTCCGCGAACTGGCAGCCCTCGACCTCAAACCCGACAGCACCCAAACCCTCTCCGCCCCCGCCTTCGTCGGCACCCGCTGCTACATCCGCATCGGGCAGGAGCTGTTCTGTTTGGAGCTGGAGCAGCCTCAACTCGACGAATGAGGTCGGTGGTTGATCAGAGTCTTTTCGCCCCCCACTTGTCTGGGTGGTTTTAGGCCTGTCAAATGCCACGCTATGGGGATGTAGAATGCAACGACTATTGCCCCGATCTGCAACACGAATTCTGATCTGCTTAACGATACGTAGGATCGCTGGCGCGGCGTCAGCAAGCTTGCCTGCCACTTGAGAGCTGAGGATCGTGCCAACGAGACGAGCCGGATGACCGAGGTCTGAGGTGGACCGCTTCCAAAATGTTCCTGCGGACCCTCTGCTGGTAGACTGTCTCAAGTTTCCCGATGACACCTTTCATGGCCGCTCACCTCACGATGCAATTCCCCGAACATCCCCTCGACCTGCTTGTCGTCGCCCCGCACCCGGATGATGCGGAGATCAGTGTTGGCGGGACGATCCTCGCTTGCCGTGCGCTCGGCATGCGGGTCGGGGTTCTCGAACTGACCGATGGCGAGCCGACGCCGCTCGGGTCGCCCGAGATTCGGGCGCGTGAGACAGCTGCGGCGACCAAGATTCTGGACCTCACCTGGCGAGGGAACCTTGGGCTGCCGAATCGTAAGCTCCAAGCCGACCTTGATGCACGGTGGCGACTGGCCGAGGTCTTTCGCCGCACTCGGCCCGGAATCATTCTGGCTCCGTATCCCGAGGACGTTCACCCGGACCATGTGGCCGTCAGTCAACTGGTCGATGACGCCCGGTTCTGGGCCAAGCTGTCGCGAAGTGACCTGCCGGGCGAGCCGTATTGGCCGCCCAGGTTGTATCACTTCTGGAGTATCCACCTGCGGATCCACCCGAAGCCTGCCTTCGTGATGGACATCAGCAGCGTCATCGACCGCAAGATGGAGGCGGTCCGCTGCTACAACAGCCAACTGATTGAGCAGCGCTCGCGGCAGTACCCGACTCCACTGGATGACATTCGCGACCGAGCGCGGTACTGGGGCTGGACGATTCATACGGCCTTCGGCGAACCATTCGCCAGCCGCGAAGAGATCGGCGTGAGCGATCTGCGGACGTTGCTGGGCGGGTGAGTGACTCGACTGCTGCCGAAAGTGTGTGGCCAGATTTTATGGCACCAGAATGGACACTCCGCGCTGAAGCCGACAGAGCTTCCCGAGTGTTCCCACTGATGCTCACTCGCATCGCAATTCAATTACGGTGCCTGAGGCAGGTTGTCGTACACAGATTCCACAGATTTTCACAGATGCGACGCCAGCGAGGGCGGTGATTGCAGACAGGAGAGATATCCTCTCTTCTCTAAAATCTGTGCCAATCTGCGAAATCTGTGTACCAATCCACGGACTGGGGCGAGAGGTTCAAGGGAACAGGCGATGGGCTCTTACTCGATCTGCCATGTCCTCCGTGAGGGGCTGTCGGCTTGGGCGAGGAGTGTCCCAGAATGCTTTCCCGAGGTGCTCTCGGATTTTTACACCCAGCCTCCGAGTGTCGGCCACAAGACCAGCGTCTAGCCCGCTGCGCCAGCTTGCCGATGAGGCTACGGAGGCTCTCGCCCATTTCGTCAACCGGCTCTGTGCCATAAAAACTGTCCAGTCACCTGCCGAAACTCCGACGGCAGATCTGTTGATTCAAATTGAGTATCACGTCACGATGGCGGAACAGAGTTGGACCCCACACGCTGGAGGATGACATGCCCACTCGCTCATATTCTCATTGTCTGGTTTTGCTCGCGATTGTCGTCGTCGGTTGCAGTGGAGAGGGGCGATCAGTCGACGCTACCGTCGCAGCTGCAGATCCCACTCCGTCGAAACGCCAGGTGGGAAAGCCGACGGCACCTCAGAGGTCGCCAGCGAAAACGACGACAGCTGCCGCTGACTGGCCGCGATTCCGAGGCCCAGATGGATCGGGGGCGACAGCTGCGGAGGGGTTACCGGTGACATGGAGTCAAACGAACCACATCGCGTGGAAGACACCGTTGCCGGGTGCGGGAGCCTCCAGTCCGATTGTCTTTGGCGATCATATTTATCTGACAGCCTACACCGGGTATCTGGTGCCGGGAGAAGAGGGCGGCGACCTTTCCCAGCTGAAGCGGCACCTGCTGGCCCTCTCACGTGACAAGGGACAGATCGTGTGGGACAAGGCCATTCCCGCAGACTTGCCCGAGGAGAAGAGCATTCGCGATCACGGCTTCTCGGCCAGCACGCCCGTCGCGGACGCCGAGCGGGTCTATGTTTTCTTCGGCAAGACGGGAGTCCTCGCGTTCGACCACTCCGGCCAGCAACTCTGGAAGACAAAGGTCGGCGAGAAGACGCACGGGTGGGGGAGTTCCGCCTCGCCGATCCTGTACAAGGATTTGGTCATCATCAATGCGAGTGTCGAGAGCGAGTCGCTCGTGGCATTGAATCGCGAGACTGGTAAAGAGGTCTGGCGAGCCGGGGGGATCAACGAAGCGTGGAATACCCCGCTGGTTGTCGAGACGGGAGGGCGGTCTGAACTGGTCGTGGCCACGCAAGGCAAGATTCTGGCCTTCGACCCGGCCAGTGGAAAACCACTCTGGGACTGCAACACCGACATCACTTGGTACATGGCCCCCAGTGTCGTCGCGCATGACGGAGTGGTCTATGCCATCGGTGGTCGCTCGGGGATCACTGCATTGGCAGTGCGCAGCGGCGGTTCGGGGGATGTGACATCGAAGCAACGTCTCTGGACGATCCAGGAAGGTTCCAACGTCTCGTCCCCCGTCTTTCATGAGGGGCATCTCTACTTCGCCAATGACAACCGCGAAGTGGCCTATTGCGTCGAAGCAGCAACCGGCAAGGTGGTCTACGAACAACGTCTCAACCGCGCGGGACAGGTCTACGCCTCGGCACTGCTCGCGGGGGGGCGTGTCTACTACACCACCCGAGACGGGAAGACGTTTGTGATCGCCGCGAAGCCGAAGTTCGAGGAACTCGCCGCGAATACGCTCTCTGATGGAGGCTTGTTCAATGCGAGTGCCGCTGTGAACGGCAAACAGCTGTTGATCCGGTCGGACAAGTTCCTGTACTGCATTGAGGAGTGATCTCACCGGGTGCGAGAGGCGTTAGTCGAGTACCGAATCGCGCACGCCAGGCACTCGAACGGAGGGGCATCGTGCTGAAGTCGACCTCCCAATTCCTGGCGTGCCTGCTGATCCTCAAGATCATCGTCGGCGCTTGGGTTAGTTATCGCGAGTACATGCCGCCGAACTTTGAAGCAGTCTTTCTCGAAGGCCGGGAGTCGTACTTCCTCCGCGAGTATCAGTGGGCGTTCTACCCGCACATCCTCTCGGGACCATGCTCGCTGCTGCTGGGGCTGTTGCTGGTGAGCGATCGATTCCGTCGGCGGTTTCCGCATTGGCATCGGGGACTGGGGCGGACGCAAGTCGCCTGCGTCTTGCTGCTGGTCGCCCCCAGTGGGTTGTGGATGGCGTGGTACGCAGCGATGGGGCCCGTCGCGGGAGTGGGGTTTGCACTGCTCGCAATCGCCACCGGCTTAACCGTCGCACTCGGCTGGCGGGCAGCTGTCATGCGGAGGTTTGACGTCCATCGCCGGTGGATGCAACGGTGCTTTGTGCTGCTCTGCTCAGCAGTGGTGATCCGCGTGAACGGCGGGATCGGCCTCGTCGCGGGGATCGAAGCCGAGTGGTTTTATGTGCAGGCGGCGTGGACCAGTTGGCTGGTGCCGTTGCTGGCGTGGGAGATGATTCGCTGGGTCGGCACCCGCCGACTTGATCTCTCAGCACCGCATGGAACGGAGCGATGACGACTGACTTGGTCGTCTGGTGGATATACATTTCGCGGTCTGCACGACGATTTCTCGTCGTGTCGCTTCTCCGCTTCCGCTCTCTGATACACCGGATCAGCAGCTCACTCCGGAGGGGGAGGGAGTTCCAGGAATCGCTGTCTGATGGGAGCAGGAGCTGCATCCGGCGGAGGAGGCAGGAACTCGACGTTTCCTCTCTGGCCATCGGGACGGACTGGACCATTTTCCCGGATGGTCAAGCGGCCTTCTGGGGCGGAGGCGAGCTGAGACCGGAGACCACGGTCCGACTGGTCCAGGGTCGTCACCATCAGTTGTAGCAATGAGTCATCATCACTGTTGGCCGTGTGTTCGCTCGGGAGTTCGACCTCGACGATGCTGCACTTGATTGTCTCGTGGACATAACCCGCGAGTGATCCGCCCTTGTAAACTCGATCAAACGGAGCGGCGTCGTATTGGGGCAGCAACTTCCGGGGAAGCAAGTCATCACTCCGGACGGTTCCGCGAGTGCTGTGCGACTCGACCACATGCACGACGAGTTCTGGATTGAACTGATTGAGGATTTGCATGATGGCCCGCGTCTCGGGCTCGCTGCCGGGCTTCTCACCGGTTTCTCGACGGGGACTGGCTGTGAAGCGAGTCGAGGGGAAGTTGCGGTTGAGATCGACACCGCGCGAATTGGTGAGAGTGCGGTCCGCATGGCCATCGGGGTTGGGAGTGCGCACAACCAGCACCGACAATTGCACGGGCACCAACTCTTCACGAGCCAGCACTCCGGCTAGTTTCTCGACCAGTGCCACGGTCGCATCCGAGTTGCCAGTCAGACTGCTGAGGACGGCGATGCGACGCGGACCCTTCCCGAAGACAGCTGTCTCGATGGGGCGGCGTTTGGTGCTCTCGAAGTCGCGTCGCCAGTGGACCGGTCCGAATTCGATGGGCCCCGCAGGCAGGTCGATCGGGGTGGGTTCGAGTTCCAGGTGAGCGACCTCACCGGGAGCGGGGACGGCAGGCGTCGGAGTGACTGCCTTTGGAGTCTTCACCGGAAACGGCGACGCCTGGCCGAGATCGACCTCCAGTTCGAGGAACTGTCGCTCTTGGGGCAGCAGCTCGCGTGGATCAGGAGACGCAGATCGCCCCTGCGGACGCTGCTGCATCTGGGGAGCTGAAGGGCGCGGAGCGCTCAGCTGCTGGGCCTGAAGGAAAGTGCCGAGTCCCATGAGGGGCCAAGCGATCATCAGCCCCGCGCGCATGCGGGATTTAGTACTCATCTCTGGTCCTCCGTGGGGGAGTCACGGATTCACGAGGGCAGGGTCGCCGGGGCGGACGAGGTTCCGACCCGGTCAATCAGGGATTCAGTCGTCGTCACAACTCAGCCGCATCCGCAGCTCGTCGAGTTGCCGGGCGTAGTCATCGGAGGTCGAGTGAACATGTTCCCCTTCGGTGACGAAGCGGATCGTGTCACTCAGCGGCAATCGGTCTTCCAGAATTTGTTCAAACGCATCCAGATCATGCCCATACATGATGAGCAGTTTGTGTTCATCGAACTGAATCTCCATCGGATACCGCGCGTGCATAATCGCGATGCCGGTACAGCCATCATTCGTGAGCAGGTCTTCGAAGTCGTAAAGAGTGCTCTTCAAGATGGGGAGGTCAATCTGTTCGCGATAGATATCGACATGGCCGTTTTGTTCGTCCTCATGGCTGGTCTCCAGAACGACGTTGACTTCATCGCCGAGTGGCTCCAGCAGATCCATGAAGAGATCGAACAGCCGCTCCTTTGTCTGTGCCGCCATGATGACGGGAATCTTGGTTCCAGTTTCGGGATCACGATAAATATCCCGACGCCAGCCCGCGCTGGGGATGACGCTCAAGTCCATCGACGGACGAACCGCATCGGTCAGCAGAAAGCTGCCGTAGCGGGCAATCCGCAGATGCTCTTCCAGTTGCTTGGTGTTCGCGGTGTCGAAAGCACTGCGAGACTTCGTGAGCGATCCATCGCGGAAGGCGTCCTTCGTCAGTCGCGTGAGGAAACCCATGTTTCTCTCCTTCCGGTCGATTCGTGGTGGCGGTCAGCGTACACTCGTTGAGAGGTCGGCCAGCGCCGCACTGTTCATTCGGGGTACATTGAAACCATAGCACGCTGTCCGGAGGTGGGTGCGACAGCGGAGCGACGTGAGCCATTTTTCCAAGAAGCGATTGGAGCAGATGCCACGGGAGCCATTTGGTTCGGCTCGAACAGTTGGGCAAGAGATCGTTTTGTAGGAGATGTATGGAGTAGGGAAGTTGTCAGTTGTCAGTGGGGAGCCCTCTTCGGGCCTCCCTCCTCTGGCGATCAGCCATGAGCTATCAGCCGTGAGCCACAGACCAAAAGAAAACGGATGGCTGAGAGAACCCAGCCACCCGTTCGAATTCAGTCTTGCGAATCAGAATTACTTCTTCTTCGCAGCCTTCTTCGCTGCAGCCTTCTTCGCTGGTGCTGCTGCAGGCTTTGCTGCTGCCTTCTTCGCTGCTGCCTTCTTCGCCATGAGTCTCGTCCTTCCAAGAGAACCTGTGTGTTGTCCTGCCGCGGCTACCGGGAGCTTGTGATCGACATGGACGACACTGTTGAGTTGAACTGGTCTACCTTGACCAGTTCGCTTGAACCCACTTGTTGATGATTGGTCCTTCCACCGACCACCAACTCATGTGTTCAAACATCACATGCGGCAAATGGTATGAAAACTGTGGAAGCATGCAACCCTATTCTTGACACTTTCCGCACAATCTCTAGATGTGGGACAAAACTGCAAACCGCGCGGACCATCACTGTCACTCTCATCGCACCATCATGACGCGCAATCATCTGGCTGAATCTCGTCTTCAATGAGCGTTCACAAAATCACTCGATGTGACTCGTGACGAGTCGTCTCCTGATCATGCGGGTCGCTCGATCAGAAATGAAATGGAGTGGCTTCAACAGAGGACTGCATCTTGTGTGTCATCCCCTGGAGACATCATTCAGTCAGTGGCATGTTCGCCATCAATCGCATTTCCAAAGCGAAGCAGCACTGTCACTGAACCCAGTGAAACTGGCTGTTTTTACCAACTCAAGGTACAGTGGAGTGGATCGCGTCGCGCGTGGCCGTACTGACTCATGCGACGCGCGAGCTCCGATCAGAGACTGTCTGTCGGACGCTCGTATCTGACACTGTCGAGCGCGATGTTGACCAAGGACCACGTCATGACCGAGCCTCTTGAACCGACGACCGACAAGACATTTGTTCTGCCTGCTGGTGCGCTGCGTCAGGGCGTTCCCGTCAATGACGATTGGCAGTCACGGGTCGGTCAGATGTTCGGAGAGTTCAAACTCCTCCGCCGACTCGGTAAGGGAGGCATGGCCGAAGTCTGGCTCGCAGAGCAGTCAAAACCGAAACGACAAGTCGCCCTCAAGTTCATGCACCCCGAACTCATGGACGACCCTCTCTACGTCAAACGATTCGAACGCGAAGCCGATGCCGCAGCTGGACTCACCCATGCCAACATTGTGCAGGTCTACTCCACCGGGACCGTCAACAATCAACATTACATCGTGCAAGAGTTCGTGGAAGGCCAGACCCTGCGTGAGTATCTCCAGAAGCTGACCGCACAAAAGAAACGCATCACCGTCGCTGCGGCTCTTCAGATCATGCGGCAGACCGCCGCCGCTCTGGAGACCGCCTCCGCCAAAGGGATCGTGCATCGCGACATCAAACCCGAGAACATCATGCTCACCGAGAAGGGCGTGGTGAAGGTGGCTGACTTCGGGCTCGCCCAGATCAGTCAGGGGGGCGAGAAGCTGATACTGACCCAGGCCGACACAACCATGGGGACGCCTCTCTATATGAGTCCCGAACAGATCCAGGCGGAGAAACTCGACCAGCGATCGGACCTCTACTCGTTTGGAGTCACCGCCTATCACATGCTGTGCGGCCAGCCTCCCTTCAATGGCGATTCGGCGATGGCGGTGGCGGTGCAGCACCTCAACAGCCCCGCCCCCTCGCTGATCGAACGTCGCAGCGATTTGCCCAAGCCACTGTGCGATCTGGTCCATAAGCTGCTGCGCAAGAAGCCAGCGGACCGGTATCAATCGTTCACCGAAGTGCTCGAAGACATCCGCACGATGTCCAAGGCGCACAAGAGCGGGACTTTGGCCGAGGTCATGGTCGCCGATGCCAGCAATTATGAGGGCGTGCCGCCCGCTCGTCGCCTCTATGGCAGTCGCCCGTGGTTAACGCTGACATTGCTCGCTCTCCTCACCGGCAGTGCCAGCGCGGGAGTCGGCTGGCTGATGCGTACGCGCATCGGAGCCCCTTCTCAAGCCATTCCCAAAGTCGATCGTCTGCCCACGGCGGAGGCCCAGTTCGTCCACGCAATGTTCCTCGTCAACAACGAGGAAGCCTGGAAAGCTGTCGGCAAATACTACGCCAACGATGCCACAGAAAAGGTCTGGGTCCAACGAGCGGAAGAACAGCTGTTGTTGTACTACCTGAAAGACAAGAGCCGAGAGCGGGAGTCGCTGGATCAGATCAAGGTGCTGGCCGCTCTAAAGTATGAGGGGAAGCGGTTCTATCCCGAGTCGCGGGTGGCGGAAGCCTACGTGGCTGCGGGGGCTCGTGACCTCAACAAGGCCAAGAGCATTTTGAGTACCGATCGAGCCCAGTTCGAAGCGGAGCTGAGTGGGCCGTGGCGCAAGCTCTTCTTGGACATTCAGTACCAAGTCACTGGCCCCCCTCCCGGTGGCGGACCCAGGGCCGGCGAGGATGATCGCCGGGGGCCTCCTCCCGGAGAAGAGAGGTGACAGAACTTACTCCTCTGCACATCCCGGTCTGCTTCGTGTCCGACCTGCATCTGTTCTCGCGCCGCTCGCGAGGGCATCTGATTGACGCAGATATCGTGGCCGCTGCTCGCCGCTCGCGAGTCTGCGTCCTCGGCGGAGATATTTTTGACTTTAAATGGTCCTCGCACTCGTCCCACGAGGCGAGCCTCACCGCAGCTGTGGAGTGGCTGTGTCGTCTGATCGAAGCGGTCCCGGAGTGTCAGTTCCACTTTGTCCTGGGGAACCATGATGATCTGCCAGCGCTGGTGGCTTTATTACCGGGTCTGGCGACGCGGTATGCGAACTTCTTTTGGGACCGGTTTTACTTGCGGCTGGGAGACACGGTCTTCCTGCATGGAGATGCTGCGGATCGGAAGATGAGTCACGACCGGTTATCAGATCGGCGCGACCGGTTCTCGCATGCCCCGCGTCAACGCTGGGCGCACGGGCTGTATGGCTTGGTGGTGCATTCGCAGATGCACCGCTTGATTCCACACGCCGTCTACCCGCCGCTCTTCGTCGCGGACCGCTTGTTGAAGTACCTGCGCGAGGTCCACCAAGGCCCGGAAGAGGGGGTGCGGCAGGTCTGTTTCGGTCACACGCATCGCCCCTTGGCGGGTTACTCTCGAGGCGGAGTCGTGTTCCACAACGGCGGTGCCCCGATCGGACGAGCGTACTACCGGATCGTGGAGATCCAAGTGACGACGCAGTCACCGTGGGACAATGCTTCACCGGAGTGAGGCACATGCCTGCAGTCCCCCGACGCTGACTGGCCTGTGGATTTTCCGGTTCGTCCGACTCCTTTTTTTGGGGGGGCGTCACATGACAACGCCACGAGGACGGGCAACTCGCCCCCCAATCACAGCGTGTTTCACCGCGTCAGCCAGAGTTGCACACACACCGGACGACCTTGGGATCACAAGTGGTTCGGGATTCAACGTCCACGGGGCTGCGCCCATTTCGCGAGGCGATCACCTCGATTTCTGGCACAGAGGTGACATCACCCCGTTGGGATTGAACACTGTGACGAGCGATGCAGTTCCACAAGATTGAAACTCACCCTCACCGAGTCGGATGAACCGGAATTGCCAACGGCAACACCGGACACGTACAGTGGCGACTCTCAAGCGTTCGTGTTCCATGTTCTTGTCTCAGGTGCCCGTCCATGAAGATCGCCGCCGGAACGACTCTCATCACCCATGGGCAGATCATTGACGGCACGGGAGCTGCTCCGGTGGCCGATGGGACGCTGGTGATTCAGGATGGTCGCTTGACCTACGTCGGCCCAGCTGTCGGAGCCCCAGCGGTTCCGGAGAGTGCGACGCGGATTGATGCTCGTGGCGGGACGATCATGCCAGGTCTCGTCGAGGCGCACTTCCACCCGACCTACTTCAACGTGGCGGCTCTGGAAGACCTCGACATCAAGTACCCGGTGGAGTACGTCACGCTGCTGGCTGCGGCAAATGCCAAGCTGGCCTTGGAATGCGGGTACACCTCGGCTCGCAGCGGGGGGAGTCTGTTCAACATTGATGTGTGGCTGAAGAAGGCCATCGAAAACGATTTAGTACCCGGACCGCGTATGGCCGCCAGCGGTCGCGAGATTTGCGGTGCGGCGGGGCTGATGGACTGGAACCCCGACTACCGCAAAATCGGCATGGAGGGGTTGGTGCTGCTCATCAACGGACCGGATGAGGCCCGCGCAGCCGTCCGCAAGCTCGTCAAAGACGGCGTCGAATGGGTCAAGACCTACCCCACCGGTGACGCAGCTGCCCCAGATGTGAACGACCACCACACGCTCTGTATGACGTTCGAGGAGATGCACGCTGTGGTCGCGACAGCTCATAACCACGGGATGAAAGTCACCGGCCACTGCCGCGCGACCGAGGGGATTAAGAACGCCCTCAAGGCCGGGTACGATACGATCGAGCATGGCACCTTCATGGATGACGAGACGATGGAGCTGTTGCTGGCCCGCGATGTGCCGGTGGTGCCAGCCTTGTACTTCGAACTGGCGAGTATTGAGCACGGCCCCGCTTACGGCATGGGGCAGAAGGTGATCGACGGGCATCAAGAGACCCTCGAAGGCGGAGCTGAATCGGCTCGCCGCATCCTGCGCGAGGGCGGTCGCCTGGGTATGGGTGGCGACTATGGGTTCGCTTGGAACCCGCACGGAGACTATGCCAAGGAGCTGACGTTCTTCGTACACTACGTCGGGTTCACGCCGCTGCAAACAATCATGTGTGCCACCAAGACCGGGGCCGAGATCCTCGGTCGCGGCCACGAACTTGGTACGCTGGAGGTCGGCAAGCTGGCCGATGTGCTGATCGTGGACGGCGATGTGGCGAAGGACATTTCGATCCTGGAGAAGCGCGAGAAGTTCATCGCGGTGATGCAGGGCGGAATTGTGAAGGCTGGGCAATTGGCTTGAAGAGGCTGATGGCTGATGGCCAGAGACTGAGAACTGAAAACTGACGACTGACGACTGAGAACTTCCTCCGATGCCCACCCCCACCGACCTCCTCTCCCTCTACCGCACGATGCTGACGATCCGCCTCACCGAGGAGGAGTTGGCTCGTTGCCACCAGCGCGGGCTCGTGCATGGGGCGTGTCATACCTATGTCGGGCAGGAGGCCATCGCCTCGGGAGTGTGTGCCCACCTGACGGCGCAGGACACCGTCTTCAGCACGCATCGCGGGCATGGGCATGCGCTGGCCAAGGGGATGCCGCCGCGCGACTTGATGGCCGAGCTGTTCGGGCGGGCGACCGGCTGTTCGCGAGGACGTGGCGGGAGCATGCACATCTTCTCTCCCGAGATCGGCATGATGGGGACCAGCGGGATTGTCGGGCCGTGCATCCTGCAAGCCTGCGGCGGGGGGTATAGCTCGAAGTTGATGCAGACCGGGAACGTCGGCGTGGCGTTTTTCGGGGATGGGGCGGTCAACAACGGAGCCTTTCACGAGGGGCTCAACATGGCGAGCATCTGGAAGCTGCCGGTGTTGTTCATCTGTGAGAACAACCAGTTCGCGACCGAGGTGCCATTCCAGTATGCGAGCGGGATTCCGGATGTTGGGCGGCGGGCGGCGAATTATGGGTTGCCGGGTGTTGAGGTGGACGGGAACGATGTCCTCGCAGTGTTCGAGGCGGCAAAGGAAGCGGTCCAGCGGGCACGCTCCGGCGGGGGAGCGACGCTCATCGAGTGCAAGACCTACCGCACCCGCGCTCACGCCGAAGGGATGGGCGACTTCACCTACCGCACGAAGGAAGAGGTCGAAGCCTGGAAGAAGAAGTGCCCGATCGCGCGGCTGCGAGGCCGCATGCTCGTGGAGTTCCGAATCGCCGAAGCCGACATCGTGCAGGTCGAGACCGAGATCGCCCAACTGGTGGCGGAGTCGAAACAATTCGCCGAGGCCAGTCCCCCCCCCGACCCGGCGACGGCCATGACGCACATCTACGCCTCGCGGACTTCGCCCCCAGCCCAGGAACCCGGCCCCGGATCGAGCCGCGAGATCACCTACTCCCAGGCCACGCTCGAAGCCCTCTCCGAGCAGATGGCCGTTGACCCCACAATCTTCGTGATGGGCGAAGGGATCGGCGTCCGTGGCGGCAACTTCCGCACCACAGCTGGGCTGTTCGAGAAGTACGGGCCGGTGCGGCTGTGCGATACGCCGATCAGCGAGCGGGGGTTTGTGGGACTCGCCTGCGGGGCGGCCATGACCGGCAGTCGCCCGGTGATCGACTTCATGTTCGCCGACTTCGTGCTGGACGGCGTGGGCGAGATCGTCAATCAGATCGCCAAGATGCAGTACATGTCGAGCGGTCGACTGAAGATGCCGGTGCTGCTGCGCGGCTGCATCGGCATCGGTCACTCGGCTGCCACGCATCACTCCGGCAGTTACTACGGGATGTATGCCCAAGTGCCGGGTCTGTGCGTGGTGGTGCCGTCGTCGGCCTATGATGCGAAGGGCTTGCTCAAGCGGGCCTTGAGGTGCAGCGACCCGGTGCTGTTCCTGGAGCATCGCGAGATCCTCCAGACCAAGAGCCCTGTCCCAACCGAGGACTATGAGATCGAGTTCGGCCAGGCCCGCATCGTCCGCTCCGGTCGCGATGTGACGGTAGTGGCTCTGGCTCGCATGGTCCATCTCACGCTGTCGGTGTGCGACGAATTGGAGCAGGACGGCATCTCCGTGGAGTTGATCGACCCGCGCACGGTGGTGCCGCTGGATGTGGAGACGATCCTGGCCTCGGTCCAGAAGACCGGTCGGTTGCTGGTCGTCGATGAGCCTCCCGCCTCCTGTG
>JAYTCW010000430.1:0-4541 GCA_043736295.1 Planctomycetota bacterium
ACACGAACACCCGACCTGTGAACGGACCGACAGCGCCGATCCCACAGCCGAGAAACAGGTTTTTACCGCGTGAGAGCAAGGGTTTCAACTCGCCGGGAGTCGACAAGGCCAGCTGACAAATGAATACGAGTTCCCCCATGAGAGGAGTCACGTCCTCGCCCGATTGAACCGGAAAAAAACCTTAACTGCTACAACCCGCAAAGTCGATACATCTTGACATGCGCGAACTCCATTTCCTGTCGGCTAGACAAGCAACTCGCCGCATCTGATGAACTGCCAATACCTTGCGGATGTCACTTCTCAAAGTTGCCGCACTGCTGGGGTGCCTGATCGTGACACGATCATGGTGCCAAGCTGAAGATTTCGTACTGACTTCGGCAGAAAATGCAGTTCAAGCGACTGACCCCGAAACCATTTTCCGAGGTCAATCGGACGAATTCCCGACCGCTTGGACCACCGATGGTCAGACGCCTTATATCCAGCGGTTCGGAGGCGGGTATCGCTACGGAGACGGGGTCGGATTCAAGACTGGATTCACCGATTTTGAATGGATAATCCCGATCCGGGGGGACGCCGAGTTCGACAACTTCTTTGCCGACCTCCACTTTCTGCTTCGGGATGACAGCAAGATCGGCGGCAATGCCACGCTGGCTTACCGCCGGTACAACCGGGAGTGGAACCGGATCATCGGCGGGTATGTCTTCTGGGATGGAATGCAGACGCCACTGGGGAATCAGTTGCAGCAGATGGGGCTGGGCGTCGAAACGCTGGGGCAGATCTGGGATGCCCGGGCTAACGTTTACATTCCGGATGCGTTTGCGCTGCGTGGCCCCTTGCCGAATCTGTTTCAGGGGAACAACCTGATCGTGAATCGGGCGGAGGTCGCCATGACCGGCGTCGATGCCGAGGCGGGTCTCAACCTTCCCGAGATGTTCAACACACGGACCCGCGTTCTGGGCGGCGGCTACCACTTCGACGGGCACGGGTCAGGGAACACCACCGGGTGGAAGGCCCGTGTCGAGACCGAATTCAACCGCAATATCTGGGTCGACTACTCCGTACAGGAGGACAAGCTGTTCGGGCGGACCTGGAACGTCGGTGTGACGATCCGGTACGCTCACCGGTTCCTGAGCCATCTTCCCTCGCCCGCCAGCATGGATCACAAGTATTTCCGGGCCGAGGGAGTCAACGCCACTCGCGATCTGTCGGACCGTTTGAGCGACCCGATCCGCCGGATTCAGAGCGTGGTTCTCACGCAGGACAACGGTGTGGTCGCGACCGATGCGGGAGGCATCCCGCTCGGATTCATCCATGTGGCCAACGGATTCGCGGGGACGGGGACGTTCGAGAATCCCTATGGCACCTTCACCAATGCGCTCGCCGACGGAGCCGCCGGGACCAGCATCATCTACACCCCGTTCGGCGGCAACTTTGTCGAGAACGTGGCACTGGTCGCCGGATCGCGAGTCCTGTCCAACGGCCCGACGCAGACCGTCACCACCCAGTTCGGCGACCAGCAACTGCCGTTCTCCGGTTCTAGTACCGACCTCGCGGCCCTGCCCACCATCACCGGGAATGTGTCGATGGCGAACACCTCGCGGTTCTCCGGATTCGATGTCACCGGGGGGCTCACCGCAGCCGGGGTGACGGGGTTCACGGTCGATAACAGCGTGATTACCAATCCGGCGGGCGATGCGGTCAGTGTGACCGGGGCCACAGCTTCTACGCTGACCAATCTGCGGGTCTCGTCTGGGGCCGGTCGGGGCGTATTCCTGAATGACAGTGCCGCCGTGGTGAGTGACTTGAAGGTGCTGGCTGCGACAACCAACGGGTTGGAGGTTACGACCGGAGCCACCGCGCGGATTGTGACTGTGAACAATTTGACGGTCGATAGCGCGGGGGCCAACGGAGTGGATCTCAACATCGGCGGGGCTGGGGCGCTGAACTACACACAGTCGGGAACGATCGACGTGAAGTCGACCGGAAACGCCTTCGATGCCGCACTCGGAGCCGCGTCGACAGGAGCCATGAATCTCACGTTAGGAACGTTCACGCTGGCCTCGAGCGCCGGGGCTGGGGTGAATCTCGATGGCACAGCTGGGACTGGAAAACTCAACGTTGTGGGCCTGACCAGTGGCATCATCACCACTGTGGCCACCGGCGGATTCCTCGCCGACACGGTCACGTTCGATAGTAACACGACCTCTCCCGGGAACCAGCAGGTCTCCGCGGCATTGCTCACCATCGGTAGCTCGACCGACACCACTCAAGTGAAGGGCGATGGCCTGCGATTGATCGACCCGACCGGCAGCTTGTTGATCGCCTCGCTGAATGTCTTCAACGACATGGGGACCGGAGTGCTGGTCAACACGAAGGGGGGGGCCACGACCTTCGCCCTGGCGACCGCTACGGGCACGATCACGACCACGAATGGCCCCGCGATGAACCTCGACCCACTTGCATTGGCGATGACATTGGGCACCGTCCGCTCGGACAACAGCCCGACCAACGGCATCCTGCTCGACACCGCGACTGGAGCCTTGACGATTGGCACGACAATCCTCAACAACTCGGTCGGGGTTCCCCTAGTGATCCAAAATACTCCTGTGGCATTGGTGGCCAGATTCGGGACAACCACCATCCACAGTACGATTGGCCCGACACAGGCCAACAACGTCGACACCACGACGGGGAATGGGACCAATCTGACAATCAGCTTTACGTCACTCGACATCACGTTCCCGTAAGGCGAGCGGCCAGTGGAAGCTGACCGTAGCCTGGCCCCCTAGTGCATTCCACGATTGCGTTCGCGCCGAGAAGTCGAACGGACCCCCAGGTCCGTTCCGCCCGGACCTAGGGGGTCCAGGCTACGAGGGCGCTCACCGAATTGTGGAATGCTCTAGTGCCCTGTCACGTCTTGGAATTCGGGTTCACCTCTCTCGGGAGGGCGAGGCTCCTGCCGAGCCGCTCCTGCCAGTTCGCGTGTCCCCTGGCTCGCGGCTCAGCAGGAGCTTCGCCCTCCCGCCAAGCAGGACTCAACCCGAATTCCAAGCCTTGACGGGGCACGAGGTCCGGGCGGAAGGAACTGGGGGTCCAGGCTACTGGTCAAGCATCTTTAACCGTTCGCCTAAGTACTCCCGGCCTCAATCCTCGTCGGGATCGTCATCCTCGGTCGGATACGGCAGGTCGAGTCCTTCGATGGTGGCCAGGGCATTTTGTGCAGCTCGCTGCTCAGCCGATTTTTTGCTCTGCCCCCAAGCTCCGGGGTAGGCATGCCCGTTGATGACGGCAGAGATCTGAAAACATTTCGAGTGGTCTGGTCCCTTTTCATTCAGGACTGAATAGAACGGCGTTTGCCCGTGGTTCTTCTGCGCGAGATGTTGCAGCAGACTCTTGAAGTTGACCCCTGTTTCTGACAGGGCCGCGGAGTCAATCTTGTCTGACAGCTTGCTGCGAATCACAGCCCGCGCCGCCTCAAAACCGCCGTCCAGATAAATCCCTCCGAAGAGGGCTTCCAGCAGAGCCGAGAGAATCGAACCCGGCGTCCGCGAAGTCGAGGACACCCCGCGTCCCACCACCAGAAATCGCTCCAAATCCAGCTCGCGGGCAATAATGGCACACGTCGTGCGACTGACCACGATCGACTTGATGCGGGTCAGCTCTCCCTCAGCTGAGGTCGGGAATAGCTCGAACAGCATCTCGCACACCACAGCTCCCATGATCGAATCACCGAGGAATTCGAGCCGCTCATTGGATTCGAGCCGTGTGCGCGAGGCCGACGCATGAGTCAGGCACCAGCGCAAAAGGGCCTTGTCACGGAACTGGTATCCCAGTGCCGCTTCACAGGCTGTGAGATCCGCTCCTTCGCCGGGGAGAATCTCATCAGCGTTCGTCATCGAAGGGATTGATCCCACGCCAGACCTGTCATTCATTCAGCACATGCGGAGCCCCACGAGCAACTGCTCCATCATAGTCACTTCAGAGAATCCTGCGAGGTCTGCGAGTCACCCGCTGCCGTTGCCAGTATTTGCTGTCAATCTATTGATATTGCGACATCAGGAAGAATGTTAAAGCTGCAGAATGAGGCAGGGAGCGTCGGCGAAAGCCGGAGGGAGGTTGCGAATAAGAGAGTCATACAGGGTCAGACCTCGCCAGTCACCTGGGCGCCGAGTGATACGGTTTGTCGGGCACCCGCGCCCCCTCCACGCGCGTCCCCCAGTGCCACAGAATAACTGCGGTCGTGTTCTTCCGCTCGACGGAACACTTCCCTGTGAACCGCAACACCTCGCCACAATTAAACGTCGTGATCGCCTGCCGCTCCGAACGGTGCGCGGCCTCTCTCCACAGATCCGTGGCCCGCTTGATCTGGTCCGTGAATCCCAGCGCGTAATCCGGAGTTGGACAGCGCCACTTGTGGCCGTGAGGTTGTTTCGACCAATTCACTAGTGCCCCGTCAAGGCTTGGAATTCGGGTTGAGCCCTGCTTGGCGGGAGGGCGAAGCTCCTGCTGAGCCGCGAGCCAGGGGACACGCGAACTGGCAG
>JAYTCW010000431.1:0-4651 GCA_043736295.1 Planctomycetota bacterium
GACCGAACGCACCGTGAAACAGATGGGGCGAGAAGTCACCACTCGCCCGCGCGGTCGACCGAAACTGGTGAATGGAGGCGTGAATGGTTCCTGACCTTCATCGCTGACACCTTTTTCCAGCCCCACCTTTTTCCTGACACTCCCGATATGCTTCCCCTTTTTCTCATGGACCAACCATGTGACATTTCTATGGGTTGCTGGCATCTTCCGGCTTGAGAGCGACTTGCGAGGGGTTCAATCGCTACACTCCACGACATCTGTTAGCCCATTGAGTCGGGAAAGGGTCTGCCCCCGTGTCGCCGTGGATTCTCCAGCATTTCTTGAACCCGGCGCTCTTCTGGCCCGGCGTGGCATTAGCGTCGTTGCCGATCATCATTCATTTGATCAATCGGTTGCGGTACAAGCGGGTGCGGTTTGCAGCGATGGAGTTTCTGCTCGTCAGCGAGCAGAAAAACCGGCGGCGGGTGCTGCTGGAACAGATCCTGCTGCTGCTGGCCCGCATCGCTTTGGTGCTGCTGATTCTGGCTCTGATCGGTCGACTGATTCTCGACCCCCAGCATCTGTCGCTGTTTCAGGGAGCCCGCACCCACCACGTCATCCTGCTCGATGACACCGGGTCGATGCGGGACCGTGTGGGCGATGCGAGTGCCTTCGACCAAGCCCGTGAAGTCGTACGAGGTATCATCGCTCAAGGAGCCGAGCGACCGGGTACGCAGCGTGTCACGCTCGTCATGATGTCGAGCCCGACCGAGACCTCTTCGGGACTCACCGAACGCGATGTCGACTCCCAGCTGCTCGATGACTCCGCCGCTCAGTTGCAGGATATCACCTGCACCTTCCGCGCGGGGAGTCCGGTCGCTGCGTTGACTGCGGTGCGGAACCGTCTGACCAGTGATCGAGCCAGCGAAAAAGTGCTGCATGTGTTGTCGGACTTCCGCAAGCCCGACTGGTACGACAACGGGGCGCTCGTCACCGAACTCGAGGCCCTCGACAATGCCAAGGTCAGCCTCAACTTCGTCCGCCTCGTCGAGGAGCAGCACGAGAACCTCGCCATTACTGAACTGACCGGGGCCGTCGAGACAGCTGCGGTGGGAGTGCCGGTCTCGATGCGGGCCAAGGTGCTGAACGCGGGTAAACGCGAGGCAACGACGGCGAAGCTGGCGGTGTCGATCGATGGGCAGGCACTCAATCGGCGAGAAGTCCTCCCCCCGATCCCAGCGGGTGAGACGCGGGAGGTCACGTTCGATGTCGACTTCTCGACCAGTGGGTTGCATCGCGTCGAAGTGTCGCTTGAAGCTGATTCGATTGAGGCCGACAACATCCGGCGGCTGGCGGTCGACGTGCCGCAGGCCAACCCGGTTCTGGTGATCGACGGGACTGCGGGAGCGGTCCAGGGGCTGTATGTCGCAGACGCTTTGGCCGCCGATCAATCGGTGACCGGGTATGCGGTCACGATCGATGGACCCGAGGGGCTGCGGAAACGAAACCTCGCTGAGTTTGCTCTCGTCTATCTGGTGAATGTTCCGGAACTCCCGCCCGATGCCACGGAGGCAGTGCGGAAGTACGTGCGCGAGGGGGGCGGATTGGCCTTCTTCGTCGGCGAGACGATCAATGCTGCCTACTACAATAAGGAGTTCTATGCAGGCGGGAAGGGGCTTTTGCCCGTCTCGCTGGGGTTCACGCCATCGCTGTTGCCACCGGTCGAAGGAACGAAGACGCCCGACCTTGTTGTGACCGATCACCCGGTGTTTGCAATCCTCGCCGGGCAGGAGAATCCGCTAATCGATTTCGTGAAGATCAACGCCTACTTCGCGGTCGATGCCTCGGCACCGAGGGCCGAAGGGACACGCGTCATCGCCAGCTTGCGCGACGGGGCTCCGCTGATGCTCGAGCATGAGTTCGGCCAAGGCCGCGTCCTCACCTGCCTGACCGCAGCCGGACCGGCCTCGCTGTCGGAGACGCTGCAAAAGCTGGCACTCAATCCCGACTCGCCCGGCGACTTGCCGCCCACGGTGTGGAACAACTGGGCCAGCGGGAACGCCAGCCCGACCTTCGTGGTGGCCCAGCTGGAGATCGCGAAACGCCTGGCTCGCAAGGATCGGGCGTTGCCGCTGAAGACGGTCGGTGAGGAGATCGCGGGCACGCTCGACCTCGCACTCTTTCGTGACGATGTCGAGATCAAGACCCCCGATGATCAGATCATCAAACTGAAAGCCGACTACGCTGCTGGCACTCCCAGTGCAGAGGGAACTGCCCCCGCCACGCAGACGGCTAGCTTCGCCTTTCGAGAGACCGACGACCCCGGCGTGTATGGTCTGCGTCGTTACCGGCGCGACCAGACCTCGCTGGAAACTCTGCTGGCCTACAACGTGCCACCGCAGGAAAGTCAGCTGGAATTGATCACCGATGATCAGCTTCAGAAGCAGCTGAGCGGCATCGAGTTCACGATTCAAACTCCGGGTGAGACCGACTGGTTGCGGCGAGAGTCACCGGGCGAAGAGGTCCGCTGGTGGCTGCTGTGGGGGCTGATCATTATCGGGCTGATGGAGCAGACGTTGGCGTCGCGGGTGAGTTACCGGCGGTGAGGCTACGGGGCTTTTGTCAGATTCTCGACTCCGTGGGATCGGCTTCACCGACCACTCACTCCATGAACACCCTCTCCCACAATCCTCCACTTCAAACCCAGCCCGGACACTGGCCACCATCGTCCCGGCGGTTCTGGCCGTCGATGGTCGTGTTGGTGTTGTTCTTGGTGTCGCAGGGAAACCTTGCTCGGATCATCGGGCCGCTGGCCCCCAGCTTCATGCAGATGCAGTTCGCCTTCTCACCCACGCGCTATGCGGAGATCTTGGCCGCGTGGGGGCCAGTGGGGATTGAGAGGTATCGGTCCCACTTCCTGTTCGATCTGCTGCATCCACTGATCTTCGGGGCCTTGGGATGGGTCGCGGTGCGGACCTCGCCGGTGTTCGAGGGGCTGTCGACTCGCGGGGAGCGAATCCTCTCCTGGCTGCTGCCCGTCGCAGCTGGCTTGGACTACATCGAGAACACGTGTCAGCTCAAGCTGCTGTCGTCTCCGCCGGGGACGGTGGATTGGCTGATCCCGACCTCGGCGACGTGTGCGTCAATCAAGTGGATGTTGGCGGGTTTGTTGACGCTGACATTCGTTTGGCGGTTCATGGTGTGGCTGGTTCGCCCTCGGCGTTCGTCAGGCGGTTAGCGCTCTCTCGTCCTCAGCCGTGGATCGGCTATCATTCATTTATGCCACTCGGCAGGCGGCCCGAGGCTGGCATTCGTCAACTGGAGACTGGTGTGGAATCACGTGCATTGCCTCGCAACCCGACTCGTTCGGTCAAGATCGGTTCGGTCACGATCGGTGCGGGGAATCCCATCGCGGTCCAGAGCATGACCGCGACTCATACACAGAACATTGAGGCCACCGTCGGGCAGATTCGCGATCTGGTGGCTGCGGGGGCGGATGTGATCCGCGTGGCGGTGGATAGCCGCAAGGACGCGGACGCACTGGCGGAGATTGCCCAGTTGGTCGAAGCCAACCTAGCGGTCGACCTGCAAGAGAACTACCGCATGGCGGAGCTGGTTGCCCCGCATGTGGCTAAGATCCGCTACAACCCCGGGCATCTCTATCACCACGAGCGCGAGAAGCCGTGGCAGGACAAGGTCCGCTACCTCGCTGACATTGCCGGACAGCATGACTGTGCGATGCGAGTCGGCGTGAACTGCGGTTCGGTCGACCCCGGCAAGAAGGAAAAGTACGACGCCCACGATTCGATCTCACCGATGCTGGAGAGTGCCTTCGATCACTGTGCGTTTCTCGACTCGTTGGGGTTTACGCGGTACGCGGTATCGCTCAAGGACTCCGATCCTCGCAACGTGATCGAGGTCAACAAACGCTTCGCTGCCGAGCGCCCCGATGTCCCGCTGCACCTGGGAGTGACCGAAGCAGGCATGCCGCCGGATGGGATCATCAAGACCCGCATCGCCTTTGAACAGCTGATCAGCCGCGGCATCGGCGACACCATCCGCGTCTCGCTGACGGTCCCGAACTCCCGCAAGTCGGAAGAGATCGTCGCCGGGCACAATATCCTCGAAGACATCGCCGCCGGACGGGTGCGAAGTGTTGTCGACTACGGCCTGCAGTCACTGAACATCATCAGTTGCCCGAGTTGCTCGCGGGTCGAGAACGAGGCGTTCATCGATCTGGCTGCGGCAGTCAAGGAGATGACGGCCTACGCCAAGGACCACGCACTCACGATCGCGGTGATGGGCTGCCGCGTGAACGGTCCCGGCGAAACGGACGACGCGGACCTGGGGCTGTGGTGCGGTCCGAACTTCGTGAACCTCAAGAAGGGGCCGGAAGAGGTCGGGGCGTATACCTATGACACGATCCTGCCGAAGCTCAAGGCTGAGTTGGATTTGCTGATTGCCCGGAAGTCGGCACTCGCGTGATCGAGGTTGGAGAGATGTCGCACAAGATGGGACAAGCGGTTCTTGTGTGACCCACGAATTGTGACCCCCTCGATTCGCCCACGAAGCTCTCCCGGCGAGTTGAAACCCTTGCTCTCACGCGGTAAAAACCTGTTTCTCGGCTGTGGGATCGGCGCTGTCGGTCCGTTCACAGGTCGGGTGTTCGTGT
>JAYTCW010000432.1:0-11521 GCA_043736295.1 Planctomycetota bacterium
AGATGACGCGATCGAGTCCCGACTCCCCTTTCTCGGCGGATTTCGTCTTGCGACGGTCCTTGCCGAGTAATTTGAAATCGTTGTCGTACGCCTGGGCCAGCATCTTGGTGCCGCCCAAATCGAACCCGACCCACACATTCTGCTCAGCTGCATCCGCCATCTCGTCTCCTTGGTTCGACACAGAATAGCGGATTGGAAAACCAATACCATGTGCGGCCAGATCAGAAGAAAGATGTACGGTGTCGCTCGTGATTGAGGCGAGCGATCAGATTTCGCGTACTTCATTTTATCGATGATGTCTGGCGCGCCAGAATCCATTGGTGACTCGGTTGATCGAATGAGGCCAGCACTCCAGCGGCCTGAAAGGTCATCCGTTTCACCCACCATATTCCCCATGTCGTCCTCATCGACAGAGGAAGCGGCTAGGCCTTCCCACTGCGTCCCCGACTGGGGAGGATCACAGGCCCAAGACGCGACATAGGAGCGCACTCGGGGAAGGAGGCCGCCGCTCGATGTAACTCGGAAGCGGTCGCAACCCAGAGCAGGTTGGGAACTCTGCGGAGTGTCGAGGCTGACTTGATGAAGAGTCGAGACTGTCTGATGGCTTCCGTGGGGGATGCGGCTGTGCCTCGCTGAGAAAATCAATCGTCATTGCTCGACAGCAATCCGTAAAGCAGAAACGCAAACCCCACGCCCCACCCCCATACCCAGATCACTCCGTAGAAATAGCCCACACCGGAGATCGCAAACATGACACCTGCGATGCCGAGCATTTTCCAGTTGAACATTCATAATCTCCAGTCGGTCGATGAACTTGATAACGGATTTGAGTCCGCCCATCTCTATCAACTAGCGTTGCGTCAACGCGAAATGTGGGGATTCACCTCCTTCGGGAGGGCGAGGCTCCTGCCGAGCCGCTCTCGCAAGTCTACGTGTCCCCTGGCTCGCGGCTCAGCAGGAGCTTCGCCCTCCCGAGCGGGCTTAACTTAACTCCAAGGTCTTGGCGTTGACGATGCTCTACCCCAATATCCCATTCACCACTTCTCCATACACATCCGTCAGCCGGAAATCCCGACCGGCGTACTTGTACGTCAACTCGGTATGAGTGAGTCCCAGCAGGTGCAGCATGGTGGCATGTAAATCGTGCATGTGGACCCGGTCCTTGACGGCGTAGTACCCGAAGTCGTCCGTCTCGCCGTACGCGATCCCCGGCTTGACCCCGCCGCCCGCCATCCAGACGGTGAATCCCTGCGGGTTGTGATCGCGACCGTCTTTCCCCTGGGAGATCGGCGTCCGTCCAAACTCACCGCCCCACACGACCAGCGTCTCGTCCAGCAGTCCCCGCTGCTTCAGGTCAGCCAGCAGACCCGCGATCGGCTGATCGGTCGCCTTGGCATTCTTCTCGTGCCCGTTCTTCAGGTCGCCATGCTGGTCCCACACATTCCCGGTCGAGAGTTCGATGTATCGCACTCCCGCCTCGACCAGCCGCCGAGCGAGCAGGCACTGCCGCCCGAAGTTCTCGGTCTCCTTCTTGTCGATCCCGTATAACGCCTGAGTGGCTGCGGTCTCGGTGTTGAGGTCCAGCACCTCGGGAGCCGCCAGTTGCATGCGGTACGCGAGTTCGTACGACTCGATGGCCCCCGACAGGAGCGGATCGCGTCCCGCTCGGGCGAGGTGGTCGATGTTGAGAGCCTGCACCAGGTCGAGTTGCCGTCGCTGCTCTTCGTTCGGCATGAGCGGCTTGAGGTTTGCCACCTGCGCATCACCGAGCCGCCCCTGCTTCCCGATCGGCGTCGCCTGATACTCCGCTGGCAGAAACGCCGCTCCATAATTGCGAGGCCCGCCATGTCCGCTGGCCGGAGCGATCGACACGAACGCGGGCAGGTTCGGGTTCTCGGCCCCCAGCCCAAAACTCACCCATGCCCCGACCGAAGGCCGCACGAGGTTGTCGCTCCCCGTATGCAGCATCGACACCGCCTGCCCGTGCGACTGGCCCCGGCTGTGGACCGAATGAATCATGCACATGTCATCGACATGCCGAGCTGTGTAGGGCAACAGTTCGGAGACCCAGCGGCCCGACTGACCGTACTGGGCGAACTTCCACGGCGACTTCATCAGCACCGGCTTGGCATCGATGTTCGGAGCCTTCTCGAACGGCAGATCCTGGCCATCGCGGGCCTGGAGTTCGGGCTTGTAGTCGAACGTGTCGACCTGACTCGGTCCACCGTGCATGAACAGGAAGATCACCCGCTTGGCCTTCGCGGGAAGGTGCGGCTGTTTCGAGCCCGGCCCCCCCGCCGCTTCCAGCGTCCGCCCGGTCAGGCCGGACAACGCCAGCGCCCCGGTGCCGAGTGCCGAATGTCGGAGGAGTTCGCGTCGCGTGAACAAAGACATGTCAAAACCCCGGTGGAGAGTTACATCACTGTTCCCAGTATCGATCCTGACACTGTCACAAATCAAGTCGAAACCGTCTTGTCACAGTTCGATAGCGAGCGCCGGACGTGAGTCCGCCGTGTCGTTCGACGTTGTGAGAACCGTTTGCATTGTTCCGTGAGTCACTTCGCTCCGGTACGGGGGACTGATGTCCGCCCGCTCGCTGCCGATCCCAATGCCGTCTTGAGCGGACACCCGTCGCCGATCACTGTCCCGCGACGGTACTTCTCCAGCAGTTCATGCGACCGCCGGGCCAGCATCCGCCGAACCTCGCGGCGTTTCCCCTTCACGCGGGCAATGGTCATTCCGTCGTAGCCGGTGGTTTGGTGCCGCATCCAAGCGATCACCGCAGCCTCAGCCCGCTGCTCAACGGGGATGCGTTTGGTGCGGGCCACGGTGCCGCTGCCGACCGGGGTGGCGTGAGCGGTGACGGCTTGGGCGAAACGATCAGCAATATCGGTGTACAAGGGATCAAACGCCAGGAACTGCACGACGGCCCCGTGGAAGTCCTCGACATACTCGGTCTGCACCTTGTCGCGGCGACGCGCAGCTGACTCTTGCTTCTTGGCGTAGCTCTCGGTCGAGCGCTCGGCTTCGAGATCCGCGCGGATCTGCTCGATGGTTCCAGTCGGTGCCCAGACGCCCAGCGAGAACAGCTTGCGGCCCTTCTTCTCGGCCACGACATAGTGGTCGCCTGCGGCCTTCACGCGGCGGGTCAGCGCGGCATCGCCGGGCGGGAAGAGGGCCCAGTCCTTGGGGATGGTCAGAATGCGGCCATCGGGAGAGCGAACGGTATTCGGCTGGGGACCGGGGGAGTAGATCGGGGCGGGCATTCGAGATTGCTTCCTTGCATTGCCAGGTTCGTGGAACGGAATTCATTCCGTTCCTGGTGCCGAGTCACAGCTTAAGATTTCGAGTCGGGAGGGCGAAGCTCCTGCTGAGCCGCGAGCGAGGGACGGCGCCCTCACTCCGTCGCGGCTCGGGAGGAGCCTCGCGCCAGTACTGTGAACATGATGGTGGTTCCGCCGAGGGCGTCGAACACACCTTGGATTCACACGCCATCCCACGATGGACCGAGCGAAGTTCCTTGACGAGGATATGAGTTCCGAAGTGTGGATGGCCGCAAGAAACTCAAAAAACGCAAAAATGGGGGAGGCTCTGACTTTTGCGTTTCTTGAGTTTTTTGCGGCCACTCCCCTTTGATCACGCCGCCTGGAACGGCCCTTACGGGAATCGAGAACATGTTCACAGCACTGGCCTCGCCCTCCCGGTGATCAGAGAACGGAATGAATTCCGCTCTACAGAAACACCGCCAACCAAACCGTCGGCTCGTCGGGAGTCGTCCACTCGACGCGGTGCTTGCGATGGGCCGGGATGTGGACGAAGTCACCGGGTCGCAGCTCCGCAGGCGAAGTCTCGTCCTCGAACCGGAGCCTCGCAGCCCCCTGCAGCACGACCACCCACTCGGCCTCAAATTGATCGTACCAGAACCCCTCGGGCGAGGAATGCCCATGCGAGACGATGCGTGCGATTCGCACATTCTCTGTCGACAGCAGCGTCGTGATCAACTCTTGGGGGACCTGGGCGGGGATGTCGTCGAAGAGGTTTGGCATGAGGCAGTCTCGTGGGATAGGCTTCCAGCCTGTCATGATTTCTGGCAGGACTGACAGGCTGGAAGCCTATCCCACGAGGGTCAGACCCGGTTGCGAACCAGCCCCAAGGCCACCAGCGCCAGGATCGCAAATCCGGCTCCCATCAGCAACGCCGCTTCCGGGCCGACGCGATCCCAGACTACTCCCGCGAGCAGGCTGGCCCCCAAGGTAGTCAATCCGGTGAGGGCGTAAAATATCCCCATCGCCGCTCCGCGCGACTCCTGCGGAGCATGGTCGGCGATCAGCGCTTTGCCCACACCCTCCGTCAGTGCCATGTAAACCCCATACACTGACATGAGCGGCCACAAGCCCCACGCCTGCGACTTCGGCAGCCAAGCCATCGTCGCATACACCCCCGCGTAAATCGCCCACCCGACAGCGATGATCCGCCACCGGCCCAGACGGTCGCTTAGCACGCCGATGGGGTATGACAATCCGGCGTAGGTGACATTGAACAGGGCATAGGCCAAGACCACCAGCCACGGCGAGTACCCCAGATCACTCGCCCGCAGTAACAGAAACGTGTCGCTACTGTTCGCCAAGGAGAACAGCCCGAGGACTGCCATCACCAACCAGTATGAGCCCGGCATCCCCAGCCAGATTGTCGCCTTTCGCTCCGCGAAAGAAAGCTCCTTCGCGGAGCGAAAGGCGACTGTCCCTACGTCAGCTTCTGCTTCATTCAATACCTGCTTGTCGGTGCCAGCGTCTGCTGACGGAGACGATGGGGTGCATTCGCTGATCGGCGCTCCCCCTCCGACTCCCTCTCCCCCGCGAGCGGCGTGGCTTTCCGGGTGTGCGTATTGCGGGGGAGAGGGTTGGGGTGAGGGGGCCATATCGCCCGTTCCGACCCCCTCACCCCGGCCCTCTCCCCCACAGTCGAGTCCACTCCCTATTCCAAATCGATTGTGGGGGAGAGGGGGCAGAGAGAGCGGAGTACCGCTACTTGGCGAATGCACCCGAGACAATGCGAGAGTCTCATCCTTATTCGTCTCCGACTCCTGCACGAGGTACGACAAGGCTAAAGACGCCAGCCCCAGCCCGGACCCCATCCAGAGGATCACTCGATAGACCCAGGCGGGCGTCTGCGAGGCGATACTGAGTACCTCCCCCGAAACGGTTTCTTGCGGCGTCCCCGTCAACCACCAGAGCAGGAACGCGGACAGCAGCACACCGATCAACGCCCCCGTGGTGTCAAACGCCCGGTGCAGTCCAAACGCTCGCCCGCGCTGGTCGGCACTAACCGCATCCGCAATCAAGGCATCGCGCGGTGCCCCACGCAGCCCCTTGCCAAACCGGTCGAACAACCGCCCGCCCATCACCAGCGGCCACGTTGTCGCGACGGCGATGATCGCCTTCCCCAGCACCGGCATCCCATACCCAATCCGAATCCATTTCACCCGCCCACCGCCCGGCCCCTTGCGGTCGCTACGAAACCCCGCATACGCCGACATCAACGCCACCAGCAGTACCGCTCCCCCCTCCATCAACCCCAGCTGGGATTTCGAGGAGCCGAGCACCTGCACCATAAACAGTGGCAGGATCGGGTAGACCATCTCGCTCGACACGTCCGCGAAGAATGAGATCCAGCTGAGGATCCAGACGGAGCGGGGCAGGGCGGCGGAGGGTATCGAATCAGAAGTCGGAGAGCGGTCAGTCATGAGGTCCTTTGCGAGTCATCCTTGATTCTACACCTCTCAGATCGAAATTGCGCAATCAATGGTTCATCGCCATTTCTCAGGTGTGTGCGTTCCCATCATCGGTGGCCCGAGATCGCCTCGGTTCATGGACCGAGGCATCGTCAGTGGGCGAGGGGAATTGAAAGATGCCTCACGCAAAGATGCGAAGGCGCGAAGCAGAAAGAGGTTTCTCCCCCTTCGCGTCTTCGCGCCTTCGCGTGAGAATTTCTGGCCACTGGCAATCCGTTCCCGAGTCCAAACCTCTCCAGAGCCTCTATCGGTCTCGTTCGCCGACACTTGGGGACGCACACACGATGAGCGGGTTAAGGACGCACAGAGTTGACGCCGACCCGTCTGGCGGGGGAGAGTGTGACTGTTTGAGACTCTCTGTCTGCTAGGAAATACCCAACCATGACGCAACGACTGCTTGTTCTGATTCTGCTACTCGTCCCCGGCTCGCTACGAGCCGCTGATCCCGCTGGTCCCGTCTTTCGAGCCGGGGCGGCGACCAGCAATATCACGCCGGAGATCGGCCTCGACATCATCGGTGGATTCTCGCCGATCCCGTCGACGAACATCCATGACGAACTGCATGCGCGGTGCCTAGTCCTGGATGACGGAAAGACGAAACTCGCGCTGGTGGTGTGCGACTTGCTCGGATTGAGTCGCAGCTTGAGCGTCGAGGCCCGCCAGCAGATTCAGACGGCGACCGGCATCCCGCCCGAGAATGTCATGATCAGCGGCACGCATACGCACTCAGCGGCCAGTGCCCTTGGCGAGCGGGGGTACAACTCGGATCAGGAACTCAACGACTACCAGAAGTTCATTGCCCATCGGATCAGCGATGGGGTTCGCCGGGCCGTGAATCAGCTGCGCCCTGCTCAAGTGGGATTTGGCTCCGTCGAGGTGCCGGAGCATGTGTTCAATCGCCGCTGGTTCATGAAGGAGGGAAGCACGGCTCTCGTCTCTCCGTTTGGCAAAGTCGACAAGGTGCGGATGAACCCGCCGGGTGGCAGCCCCGACTTGATCGAACCTGCGGGGCCGACTGACCCCACGGTGTCCTTCATCGCCGTGCGCGAACCGGGCGGGCGCATGATCTCGGTCTTCTCGGCCTACTCGCTGCACTACGTCGGCGGAGTGGCGGGGGCCGACATCTCGGCGGATTATTTTGGTGTCTTTTGCGAGGCGCTCAAGCAGCTGCAATCGGCATCGGAGTCTGATCCACCGTTCGTCGCCTTGCTGGCGAACGGCACGAGCGGCGACTGCAACAACATCAACTTCCGCACGCCGCGTCCGGGAAAGCCACCGTATGAGCAGATGCGGTATGTGGCTGAGGATGTGGCCGCGAAGGTCAATGAGGCTCTCGCGAAGGTGGCGTGGCAGGAGCAGACCACGCTGTCGGCCCAGTACCGCGAACTCGATGTGAAGTGGCGGACCGTCGAGCCCGCGCTGCTCGACTGGACGTTGGTCACCCAGACGAAGCCCGAGAACATCGGCAAACCGAACGACATTGCCGTCATTTACGCGGGCCGTGTTCAGCGACTCGCCCAGGCCAGCCCGGAGACCAAGCTCCCCGTCCAGGTACTGCGCATCGGCGACATCTGCATCGGCACCTCCCCGTGCGAGACCTTCGCCGAGACGGGAATCGAGTTCCGTCAACGCAGCCCGATTGCCCACTCGTTCATGGTCGAGCTGGCCCACGGGTATTACGGGTATCTGCCGACGCCCAGGCACTTCGAACTCGGCGGATACGAGACCTGGCCGGGGACGAATTATCTGGAACCGACCGCATCGGAGAAGATCATGGCCGCTCTACTGGAGATGGCCGCAGAGAAGTGAGTCCAGAGTCAAACGTTTAGCTGCGACGCGAAGTCTTCGAAGCGGAGCGAGTTTCTCCTACCGCCGCTCCCGGAAATACCGGCTGGCTTCGTTCAGTTCATTCCGCTCCGACTCCGTCAGGCTTGCCTGCCCCTGTTCGGTAATCTTGGCCAGCAACTCATCCAGCCGGAGTTGCAGTTGAGCCTCATTTCGGCGAGGGCGGAATTCGGGATGCGAGGGCTCGTCCGTGTCACGCACGATGCGCAGCTTGGGGCGGCGTTTCAGGGGATTCCAGTGGATGATGCCGTCCCACATCGGTTCAAATTCCCAACGCTGCCTGGCATAGAGGAACCCAAACAGCATCCCTCCGATATGAGCCGAGTGAGCAATATGAGATCCCAAGTGATGCCCACCCAACTGCAGGAGCATGGGATATAAGTCGAGGGCTGCGTAGAGTACTGCTGCCCACATCGCTTTCAACGGAATGACATAAAAGACGAGCCACTCATCATGCGGCCAACGGAACGCATACAGAACAACCACTGCGCAGACAGCGCCCGAAGCCCCGATCGCCCGTCCCACTTCCCCCATGGCCGCGCTCCAGGCGAGGAAGAACACCCCGGAAAGTATCCCGGCGAGCAGATAGAAGAGCAGGAACTCCCGCTCGGAGTAGACATCCACGATCTTGCGCCCGGTCAGATACAAGACGTACATGTTCATCAGCAAATGCCACGGAATGCCTCCGTCAGTGGTGCTGTGCAGAAAATCATAAGTGGTCAGTCGCCAGATTTGCCCTCGCAGTACCTTCGATGCATCCAGTGCGAACCAGTCTTCCAGAATGGAGACTCTGACGTGGGGAAAATCGACATCCTCCATCTCCGTCACCCGCATGCTCGGCAGACGATCCCTCAAGTCTCCAGTCGTCAACGGCCGCGTCCAGACGCACTGCACCACAAACACCGCGATATTCACAGTGATAATCCAGCCAATGATCGACATCCGACTCCCAGGAGAGGAGTAGGAGCGGTCATCGGTGCGGGCGTAGTCGCGGTTTTCGAAACCCATGGGGGAGGATCGTTGAGGGTTGAGGGTTGAGGGTTGAGGGTTGAGGGTTGAGGGTTGAGGGTTGAGGGTTTCGCTTCGCTCAACCCGGATTGCTTTTGCTTGTCACCGTATTACGGCTTACGGCGCGTGTGCGAAACCAGAGGAGGAGAATTCGCCACGGATGAACACGGATAAACACGGATGAAGAGGGGGGATCATCCGTGTTTATCTGTGTTCATCCGTGGCTCATTTTCTTGTCGGAAGAGTCTGGGCGGCAAAGGCGGATTGATGATGGTCTCTGGCTGATCGAAAGGGAAACAATCTCCCACTTGCCTTCACTCATGACACTTCGCGTGGTTCAAATTGAGACGTGGTACAGACATCCTCGTCCGTCGCTCCCCCGGGATTCTCACACGGACGGACGAGGACGTCCGTCCTACGAAATGTCTCAGTTCTCCCCGCGCCGAGTATAACCAGCCTCCTGTTCCCTCAACGCTCAACCCTCATCGCTCAACGTTCCTCTACGGCAGCGGCACTTGCTCCGTCGATTGCACGTACTTCACCAAGTCGGCGACTTGGCTCTCACTCAGTAGATCGAGTTGCCCTTCCGGCATGATCGAGAGATTCGAGACACGGGTCTCTTCGATTTGAGTGTTCTCGACGACCATCGGGCCGGTCGGGGTGTTGAAGGTCGTGGTCGATTCGGTCTTGGCCCCGACGATCCCGTTGATGACCCGGCCATCGACCAGGACCGCGATCGTCATCTTGTAGGTCTCGCCGAGTGTGGCACTGGGGTCGAGCGTGTTCTCCAGCACATAGTGCAGGTTCGACCGCTGCGCCCCGGTCAGGTCCGGGCCGATCCCCATCGGGCTACCAAACAGCCGGTGGCACTTGGCACACGACTGCTCGAACAGCACGCGGCCCTTGCTCGCATTGGCTGCGGCCAACACTTCCGGCGTCAGCTTCTGTTTCCAGGTGGCGACCTTCTGCTGCTTGTCGGCTGCGAGTTGCTTGAGTTCGGGCCAGAGTTCGTTGACCTTGGCGGAGAGCGCTTCGTTGCCAAGCGTCTGCATCTGCCGCAGTAGGAACGGCGAGATGAACTTGCGCTCGACTTTGTTGTCGGCGACCCCTTGCAGCATCAGCGTGGCGAACTCGACCCGCGAGGCCAGGGTGTTCGCCACTTCGAACTTCGTCGGCGGGGCGAAGGTGTTGAACCGCTCGACAAGAATCTTCCCCGTCTCGGGATGATGCACCGCAGCCAACCCCCGCACAGCTGCGATGCCGAGTTCGCGGTGGGTCAGCAGGTTCTGAAGCAGTGGAGCGACCGACTCCTCGCGGGCCTCAACCAGCGTGTGAATCGCCTGCTGCCGGGCCTCGACCGACGCTCCATCGTTGGCAGCGAGAGCCTTGATCTCTTCCATCGCGTGGCCATCGCCGAAGACGACGGAGAGTTCCTTGGCGATCCGCTGCACATCGGCGTTGGGGTCAGCGGCAAGGGCCTTCGCGGTCAAGTCCCAGAGCGCCGGCGCGGGGACTTTGCGGACTCCTTCGAGGCCCTTGGCGATTCCGGTCAACAGGTCGAGCCGGGATGCGGACTCAGCTGCACGGAGAGATGACTCCAAATGGTCCAGCGAACGCGTTCTCACGGAAGGAATACTGACCAGTCGTCGGGCAATGAATGTCCGCAGTTTCGGGAACATCGTCTCTTCGGCCAGGAAGACCGCCCCTTCGGGACGGTTGACCACCGGCTCCACTCCGTACCAGACCATCAGCGGCAGGACCGGATCGCTCGCAAACAGTTGATGCTGGCTGATGGCAACTGCGAGTTTAAAGCGGTCATCGGCCTCTCCGCACTTTTGCATCGCAGAAGCGAGATACGTGAGGACGAGGCCACTGGACTCCCTCCCGGCCAACTTCTGCAATGCTGCGACAGCTGTGGGACTCAATTGTGGTACATCGCTGAGGAGCCTGACCGCCCAAGCGCGGACATGCTCACTGCGGTCCGCAAATCGCCCAATGAGAAAAGCTTCATCGATGGCGCCGACGGCATTCAGTCCCCAAAGTGCCCGAAGCCGGACGCGTTCATCCGGACTCGTCTCAACCAAGCCCCGCAGCATCGTCCGAATCTCATTCACGGCTTGCTCGTCCGGCTTGTCACTCTCTTGGATAATACGACGAATCATTCGTGATTCCGTCTCATTTTCTCCCACAAGTGCCGTCACCAGAATGAACAAGGGGGCCGATTTAAGATTGACGGTCTCCGTTGGTTTCGAATTCGCTACCCGGTAAATCCGCCCCGAGGTCCGATGCACCCCATCGTTCTCATGGCACTCGCCGACATCAGTCCAGTCGGCGATGTAGACGCTCCCGTCTGGATGCTGGAGGAGTTCCACGCCACGGAACCACGGGTCGGCGACCTTGATGAAGTCGGGGGCATGCTTCGCGACATAGGTCGCTCCCTCTCGTTCGAGCGTATCGCGGTTCAGCCGGTGGCCGTGCAGGTTCACGGTGAAGACGCTGTTGCGGTACTCCTCCGGCCAACTGGTCCCTTGGTAGATCATCATCCCGCAGTGGGCGTGGCCGCCACCGGCGGCATCGGTCGTCGGCGAAACGCCGATCTTGCGGATATCGTGCCACGCTTCACTGGTGTCCCAGTGAAAGTGATCCGCTGTCTGCGGGACCAGTTCATACAGGTTCTGCCGCAAGTCTTCGCCGAACATCCGCTGCCAGTGAATCCCCGGCACGGCATGCCACAAGTGGCCGATCACGGTGTTGATGACGAACATCTCACCATGCTCATCCCAGTCCATGCCCCACGGGTTCGTGGTGCCGTGGGCGTAGGCTTCGACGACCTTCCGCGTCGGGTGATACCGCCAGATGCCGACGTTCATCGACACC
>JAYTCW010000433.1:0-12609 GCA_043736295.1 Planctomycetota bacterium
ATGCACTACCTCGAATGCGTGGGGGCCACCACCCAGGTGTGCGTGATCCAGCCGGGGTGTGAACTCAAGAGAGTCTTCGCGGAAGCAGAACGCCTGCAATGGGAGTACCTCGACTCGGTGAAGCTGGCCAGTGTGGTCCGCCCGGGTCTGGACCTCGTGCAGTTGAAAACGCTCGCCCCCAAGTCGCCGTGAGAGATCTCGGGACCGGGGCGGTTGTCCTGCGGTCTCGGGAGATCATCATGAAGCGTCGAATGGCTTGGGCTTTGCTGCCCGTGGTTCTGATTGGAGCTGTGGTGGCTCAGTCGCGAAGTGCTGACAAGGCAAAGGTCGATCCGGCGGCGCTGGAGAGGACTCGCAAGCAAGTTCGGATGCTCGACGACCTGTATAAGACAGCTGTGGTGCTGATTACCGAGCACTGCGTGAAGAAAGAAGACGACGTGGCTGCCGGGACCGCCGCGCGATTGCTGTTCGCGGCGATGAAGGAAAAGGGCTGGCACGAAGCCCGGCTGCTCGACGCGACGGGCGAGCCGTACGAAGAGAAGAACCTGCCCGCTGATGAGTTCGAAAAGTCGGCCATCGCCCAGCTGAAGACCGGTAAGACGTTCGTCGATGCCGTGATCGAGAAGGACGGCAAGCCCTACCTGCGGGCTGCGACGCCGATCCCGGTTGTCTTGGAAAAGTGCATTATGTGCCACGCCCACTATAAGAACGTGGAGAAGGGGCAGATCATCGGGGCGGTGGCCTATATTGTGCCGATTGAGTGACTGACTGTTTCGCCGTGACGAGAAGACTTCATAGCGGAGTGAATCGGTGTCGCGTGCGCGCTCCGCTACGAAGACTTCGCGTCGCGGCTAACCGATTGACTCACTGTGGATGAGTCGATTTCGTCTCAGCGAGTAATTTCACAAGCGTCGGCTCCATCGCCTCTGCCCAGATGCGGTAGCCGGACTCGCTCAGGTGCAGGTTGTCTGGGGCCACACCGGCCAGAAACTTGCCGTGTTCGTCGAGTAGTTTGGAGCCGATGTCGAGGTAGGTCACTCCATCTTTCCCATCGAGCTGGGCCAGTTCCGAATTGATCGCGAGAATCCGGGTCCGGTGCCCGCCCAGCGGTTCCGCTCCCCGAGGTAATAGCCCCAGCAGCAGCACCTTTGTCTGTGGTGACTTCTTCCGGATGGCCGAGCAGACAGCTGTGATTCCGGCGACAATTTCGGAGTCGGAGTTTTCTCGCACGTTGTGGCCGGTGAGGTTGTTGGTGCCGATCAGCACGACGGCGACTTCGGGGGTGATGCCCTCGAACTCGCCGTTCTCGATCCGCCACAGAGCCTGCTGTGTCCGGTCCCAGCCGAACCCCATGTTGACGGCGTTGCGGGAGGTGTAGAACTCCTGCCAGACCTTGTCCCCGGACTGCTTGTTCGGCTTGGGCGTGCCGCCCCACAGGTGGGTGATCGAGTCGCCGACGAAGACCAGCTTGACGGGTTGTACACGAATGGCTTGGCAGACAGCTTCGTGCCGCTCGGTCCAATTGTAGAAGTCCTTCTCACAGGCCGGGGCAGGGATGACGGCGGTATTGGGGATCTCTTCGGCTCGTAAGCTGACAGCCAGGCTCAGCAGTAAACCAGTGATGAGAATGTAGCGGCACATGGGATGTCCTCAGTCGCAGGGGTGGTCAGCGGGCAGCCGGAAAGTATACCGAGGCTCGTCGCAGTCGCGATGATGGGCCAGCATCTGAAGTGGCTGAGTGTGCAGCCAGTTTTTATGGCACCTGGAAGAACGCCGCACGGACTGTCGGTTCATCTCGCCAGCCCGCTGCGCCAGCAAGGGCCGCGTGCCAGAAACTCATCGCCTAGACCGGAGGTCTTTCTGCTGACTGGGGTTGCCTTTCGCTCGACAAGTCGGCGTCCTTTTTCGGAGAAAAAGGCGACAATCGGAGCCCGCCCGATGTGCCAACAAGGGTTTCTGGTTTGCGGCCCTTGCAGGCGCGGCGGGCTGGTCAGGGAAGAGCCAACTGGCTTCCGGTTCACCAGGGGAGGCATCGAGGGCTCAGATCCTACTCGTCAACCTGCCTGGCCATAGAAACTGATTGGACACGGCGGCTTATCCCACTCGGCGATCGTATGGTTGACGGCCTTTGCATCCCATCCGACTTTTCCGGTTCCGAAAGATCACCGGTCCCTGCCGGAGTTCGGGTGGAGTGTGCGCGAGATCGGCAAGATTTGACGGGGGCGGATACGTGAGTGTCGACATTTATCACGCACTCAGCCGATGCGAAGAGACGGGCGGGGTTCTGCGACCTTTTGAGTCTGCTGAATCAACAGTGGCGAGAAACCGTTCGGCGATAACTGCCGTACATCTTCTAGGGGCAATTTGCTCATGACGGTCACGACCTCCCCGATTGCCGAACCACTCACCCTGCCTGGACCGATGGCTCCACATCCGATCAAGACTCTGGCGATTTGCTTGGCGTCGCTCCTAGCCGGGGCTGGGTTCGCGGTTTGGTACGAGCGGCACGGTGATGTTCGGTTTGACGCATACTTGGCGGCTTACACCACCCCGGTTACCGCAGAGCATGCGGGCCGCGTGGCCACGTTGGTGAAGAGTGAAGGCGAACGCATCTCGATTGGCGATCCACTGCTGACCCTGACCGACTCGCAGTTGTTGCAGGAGATCGTCGTTCAGAAAGACGAGGTCGCTCATGCAGAGATTCATCTCGAGCACTGCTTGGCGGAAGCGGCTCTGGACCTGCAATGGCGTGCGAATGAGATCGATCAGCGGATCGTGGACTACCAATTGCGATCGGCGGGGTTTCTGAAAGAGAAGTACGATTACGAACTGCAAAAAAGCATGCTGACAGACATGCTGGCCAGCAATCAAACAGCGGCTCTCAGTGACGCCGATACGATGTTCAAAGCCTTCGTGGTCGAAGGAGGCATGCCCGAAGTCGAGCGGATGACCGCCGCGCTCAAGCTCGAAACCGTGGTGAATGCCACCGATGTTTCCACGGCTCAGGTCGAGATCTGTGATCAGCAGTTAAAGCGACTAGAGGGGATCAAGGCCACGCTTCCCGCTACGGTTCGTCGCAAGGCGGGGGTCGATTCTGCGGAGGCTTCGGTCGCTCGCTCGAAGTCGATGCTGGAGCGGATCGAAGGCCGCCGCACTGAGTTGACTGTGGGCTCGATGGCTGTGGGCAAGGTCGGCGTCTTCCGTGTGCAGGTCGGTGATCATGTCCAACCGGGGCAGACGATTGTGGAACTATTGGACGATTCGCGTCGGCATCTGCGAGTTGAAGTGCCGTCGTCAAAGATCTCGGGCATGGAGGTCGCTCAAGGGGTCGATGTCACGTTCCCCGGCGGCGTCAAACGCACGGGCCGCATCGACACTATCGCCCCTCAGGCGATCCCCACCGATGCCAATTCCCACGGTTCTGAAAGCATTATTATCGTCCAAGTGGAGCAGACCGGAGCCCTCTGGCCCGACCTGCCAATCGGGACGCGAGTGGATGTGTCGCTGCGGTAGCTTGGACTTTAGTCCAAGCCGAATGACGACGACTGCGATTGTGCGTCGAATGTTGCGACTCGCTGCCACCGCTTTCGCGGCTCAGTAATACGGTCAGAACTCTTCTCTGCCTTGAGTTGAATTTCCTTCTACGTCAGACCCCCAACTCCCGCCTTAGTTCGGCGTACTCGGCCTGCACCTCCGGCATGGCCCCGGCCTTAGTCGCGACTAACCCGCCGACTCGATTGGCGAACCTCGCCTTCACGGCGAGTGGATGCCCTTCCAGCGTCAGCATGATGAACGCAGCTGTGAACGCATCGCCCGACCCGACCGCGTCGACGACGGTCACGACCTCGCCCGGCAGGTCGACGACCTCACTTCCCGAGGTGACGAAACACCCGTGCTCGGCCCTGGTGACGATCACTGTGCCGATCGGGTAACGGCGTCGCAACGAGTCCGCGAACGCCTGCTCCGATTCGGCGGCCAGCCCCAATTCAGCAGCCACGATCGGCATCTCCTCCAGATTGAGCTTCACGATCTCCGCCCGCTGGAAGGAGAGGTCGAGCGACTCGCGGTCATAGAACTGCTGCCGCAGATTGACATCGAACACCACCAGCCCCCGCGTTCGCCGGATGAACTGCTGGATGGCGTCCCTCGATACCGGCGACCGCTGGGCCAGCGTCCCGAAACAGACCGCAGCTGCCGTGTCGGCGAGTTGCAGGAAGTCGGCCTGCGGGGCGAGGTAGTCGAACGAGACGTTCTCTTGAATGATGTACGTCGGATGCCCCGGGTCGCTGGTGTCGACCAGCACCCGCCCGGTCCCGTGGTCGTGATCGAATTGCAAGTACGACGTGTCTATCCTCTTCGCATCAAAGTACCGGGCCAGTTCCGCTCCCAATTCATCCGTCCCGAACCGACTGGCAATCACCCCCCGCGCCCCGAGTTGGGCTGCGTGGTAAGCAATATTCGCCGTCGCCCCGCCGGGCTTGCGCGTGTCGCCAAAAATGTCCCACAGGGCTTCGCCAAGGCCGACGACGAGGGGGGCGGACGGGGAGGGAGGCATGGGGAAATCACTTTCAATGAGAGTCGCCGCAACTCAAGACGCGCGTGAACCCAGAGAAGCCAATCGAGCGTGGAACGGTCCAAAGCCTTCGGGGCAGCGTTCGCAAAGCGTATCGAGATTCGTGTACTCGGCAATCAACAGGTAGACGATTGTGCGAGGCTCTCTGGCACCGTCGATCAGACTGTGGAGAACTTGTTTCGAGTCTTTGATCGCCTCGGGGGACTTCTGTCGCATGACCGTTTTGTTGATTGCCGTCGAAATCGCCTGTTCATCCGCCAGCATCCACGCGTCAAATGTTTTGACTGCGAGGCCCATCGCGCGGGGGAGTGAGTACCTCGTATTGATTTGGGCCGCATCCAGACCTTCTCGCCGTGCGGGAGACTTGTCCTGGTCGACCAAGAGGACGATGGCGTCGAACTTCTCAATCTCTGCGAATCGCACCCAAGCCATGGCGCGGTGTTCGTAATTACCCGCTTTTCCCGATCCCATCATCCGTGGTGGGAGAGCGCTGACAGGACGCCTCTCAAACTCCAGCGAGTCCGAACCATGAGCTTCGATCACACGAGCGATCAACCGAACAAGTGGCCCATTTCGCGGCTCGTTGTCGTCCAGATTGAGTTCGTGCTTGCCTTCGGAGACAACGAGGATCTTCATGGTGCGGGCTGCACCTCAGTCGGTGGAGCAGGCGTGGCTTCATCCAGATTCTCGTCAGTCGCGGGCTGAATCAGGGCTTCATCCCCTTCCATCGTCCAAATCTCGCCCAAGCTGAAGAAATCCATCTGCTCCTGAACAGCTTTGCTTTCCGAAAGTCGACGAGTTTTCACTTCGCCGTTCTTCTCTCGCACGCAGACCGTCACTTCTTCGGGCGTGAACTCGTGTAGAACGTACGGGGAGTGGGTTGTCATCAGCACCTGGGTGTGCGATTGCTCGGAGACGAGTTGCTTGAGGATGCGGATAATCTCCTTGAGTCGGGCGGGGTGAATGCCGTTCTCGGGTTCTTCGATCAGGAGGACACGAGGTGGCTCGGGGAGGTGAAGTACCGCTAAGAAAGCCAAAACAAGCACCAAGCCGTCGGAGCATTGGGCAATCGGGATGCGAAGATTGTTGTCAAACTCAACGTACAGTCCTTTACCCTCGCCGTATTGAAGCATCGGGACAAGCGATGGCTCGTCTACTGGAGCAGAGTACGCTGATTCGGGAAGCAGGACCAAACGATTCACTCTAGGGAAAATCTCCCTGAGCTTAGTTTCCAAAGCGACGAACCGGTCGCGATCAACACCCAGCAGATTATCTAGACACAGAGCTAATCCGAATCCGTTGTGCTCCATCCGAAACTTGCGCTTGCTGTCTGCTGCAACTGGCAATGCTAGGAACCGTGCATCCCAGCGATGAAAGGCGACCCGTGAAATCTGATCTTTGATCGCATCTTCAACTCGCGGATTCACCAACCTATTTAGGGTTCGCTGGCGTCGTTCTGTTCGGGTGATCTCGTCTGGTTTCACATCCTCAGCGAGTGTTGCGGTCTGATTGGAACAAAGTCCAGTTTGATCGATGTTTGATTCAAAAGTGGCGACATCGGCACCTCGTGAAATCTGCTCTTCCAAGATGCGAACGGTCTTGTCGCCCCGGTGAAACTCGATTCTTAGTCGGTAATTCAATGGCAAAGGATCGTTACAATCAACTTCCATGCACACAACTTCCCCGGCTCCCACCGAGACAAGTTCTGTTCCTGTCCAACTTCCAAGGAACGCAGTGCTCAATGGGTGGGTGACACTCCGGCACAGCGCTGCCAGTGCCTCCAGCAGACTCGTCTTCCCCGAGTCATTCGGCCCGATCAGCACATGCACCGGCGTCAGGTCGAGTGTGACATCGCGCAGGGCTTTGTAGTTCTGGACTCGGAATTGGGTAATCATGGACTGGTTCCGCCGGATCAGGGACACGTCCAGCATACACGCTGCATCGAGCGCTCGCGACTTGGCACACTCCGTCGTGGTGTGTGCGTCAGGAAAATAGGCATCCCAAAACCAGAGGCATTGTCCACACAAAATTACGACAATGGCAGGTGACCTCGAACTCGACGAACGCGGCGGAGTGAAAACGCAGAGAACGCGGAGGACGCAAAGTTCGGAGGGGGTACTCTTTTCTCTGCGTCCTCCGCGCTCTCTGCGTTTCACACTTCCGGGAGGCTTCTCATGCGAGGTGGCTGTGAACTGTGGTGAATCTTTGACGATTTTTTGGGGCGCACTCCTCTGCCGTGATTTTTCGAGAGCTGCCTACTGTTGTGATGCACACCCTCCTCCATGTCCGTTACAGCCAGAACTCGACCGACTCGCTGCCGATCTGTTACGATGATGGATCAACTGGGACTGATCCTTCTGGGGTCATTCAACACGAGGTCAGCATGTTCTCCATCCAGCACCACGCATCACGACTTTGCGACGGCCTTGACCGCCGCGAGTGGCTGCGCTGGGGGTCGTTGGGATTGGGAGCGGTTGCTTTGCCTCAGCTGCTCGGATCGAGGGTCTCGGCGAGTGAGGCGGCGACGCATGGCCCCAAGTTTGGTCGTGCGAAGTCGGTGATCGCGATCTGTTTGCTGGGTGGCCCCGGGCAGCATGAGACGTGGGATCCCAAGCCCAAGGCCCCGGTCGAAGTGAAAGGGCAGTTCGGGGTGATCGACTCGGCGGTCCCCGGGATCACGCTCGGTGAGTTGATGCCGCTCACTGCTCGGCACACCGACAAGACGGCCATCTTGCGGGCGGTGGTCACGGACGACAACGCCCACTCCTCGAGTGGCTATCAGATGCTCACCGGAGTGCCGCACATCCCGATGAACATGGAGAACGCCACTCCCAAGTTCCCGAACCGCCACCCGAGTTTCGCCGCGATTGTGCGGCATCACACCCCGCTTGTAAACGGCATTCCCTCCGCGATTCGGCTCCCCAAGCATATCGCCAATGACGGAGAAATCCTCTGGCCGGGCCAGGATGCCGGCTGGCTCGGTCGGCCCGCCGACCCGTGGCTGATCGACTGCGACCCCTCCGCAGCTGACTTCAAGATTCCTGACCTTCAGTTGCAAACCGATGTGGCTGCCGGTCGGTTGGAGAAGCGGCGTTCGCTGCGAGAACAGATCGATGGTCAACTCGCCGGGATCGAGGGGGCTGACCGCTTGGGCAGTTATGGTCGGCAGTTCGAGACGGCCTATGGGATGCTCGCTTCCACGCCAGCCCGCGCGGCGTTTGACCTGACGGGGGAATCACAACAGTTGCGAGACAGCTACGGCAAGACGCGGTTTGGCCAGAGCTTATTGCTCTCTCGCCGACTGGTTCAGGCGGGGGTGCGGCTGGTGCAGGTGAACTGGACTCGGCAGGAGAACAACCCGCTCAATGGCGGCAGTTGGGACACGCACAACCAGCATTCGCAGGCGATGAAAGACCACTTGATGCCCGCTGTGGACCAGTCGTACTCAGCCCTCATGGACGATTTGAAACAGCGTGGGCTGTTGGAAGACACGCTCGTCCTGTGGATGGCTGAGTTCGGTCGGACGCCGCGTTTCAACGGCAACGGTGGACGCGACCACTGGGGCCGCTGCTTCTCGATCGCGATGGCTGGGGGCGGCATCGTCGGAGGCCAGGTTTACGGCCAATCCGACCCCGATGCGGCTTATCCCGTGGCCGACAGTGTGAGGCCGCACGATATTACCGCGACGATGTTTCACCTGCTCGGCATCCCGCCCGAGATGGAAATCCGCGACCCGCTGAACCGCCCGCTGCCAGCGAGCCGGGGTCGGGTCATTGAAGAGATTCTGTAACGCAAGCGGTCGAAACTCTGTACCCCGTAAGACGGCCTTCCCAGGCCGTCTCGCTGCTGGCGTCAACCGAGGACGGCCTGGAAAGGCCGTCTTACCCGGTACTTTTTCTGTGTCCGCTCGCCTCAGCATTTCGGCGTCGCCACGTTTCGCCAGAACGTGGGCGAATTGGATCGCGGACCCGCCCTCTGGCGAGGGGCAACGACGACTCATTTCGCCCACGTGAAATAGATCAAGTCTACCGGCGGCTTCTGGCTCAACGACTTGTCTGGTAAGGCGGACGGGCCAATTTGCCCGTGCCACGAGGCGTACTCACATCGCCGCCCGTCGGCCCGGTTTGTCCTTCTCAATATGCTCCATGCCGCAGCCGCCCGCTGTGGGCAAGAGCTTGCTGGGGCTGCAGAGACCCTCGGGATTGAAGACTTGGCGGATGTCGCCCATGACTTCGATGTCGGTGCGAGTGAAGAGGTAGTGCCGGTGTTCATGTGGGGCGTGCATGACGCCGTGTTGCGGAGTTTCTCCTTCGGCGGGGGGGCACATGAAGCTGATCTTTTCGACGCCGATGCCATGCTCGCCAGTGACGCTGCCGCCGAGTTCGATGCACTTGGAGAGGATCGCATCGCCCGCTTGGATCACGCGCTGAACCTGGGCAGCGTCGCGCTCATCGAAGAGAAGGATTGGGTGGATGTTCCCGTCTCCGGCGTGGAAGACGTTCACGATCCGGAGTTTATATTTCTCGCTGGTCTCCAGGATGAAGTCGAGAATCTCCGGCAGCTTGGTGCGCGGCACGACGCCGTCCTGGGTGCAATAACTGGGGGACAGACGCCCGATCGCGCCGAACGCCTGCTTGCGGCACTTCCACAGTAAGGCCCGCTCCTCGGGAGAGTTGGCCATGCGGACCTCGCGGGCTCCGTTGGCTTGGCAGAGGTCGACGATGCGTTTGGCCTCGCCATCCACCGCCACTTCGAGCCCATCGACTTCGATCAGCAGCACAGCTCCCGCATCAAGCGGGAACCCGAAATGGAACGCCGCTTCCAGCGCCTCGATGATCCCGTTGTCCATCATCTCGAGCGCAGCTGGGACGATCCCGGCCCCGATGATGGCGGAGATCGCCTCGGTCGCGCTGCGGACGGTGTCGAACACCCCGAGCATCGTGCGGTAGGCCACGGGGTCGCGACTGAGCCGGACCCAGATCTTGGTGACGACGCCGAACGTGCCCTCGCTGCCGACGAACAGCCCGGTGAGGTCGTACCCCGGCGTGTCCTCGCAGGGGCTGCCAAACTGCACGCGCTCGCCGGTCGGAAGAACGACCTCAGCGGCCAGGATGTGGTTGACGGTGACGCCATACTTAAGCGTATGCGGTCCGCCGGAGTTGGTGGCCACGTTTCCGCCGATGGTGCAGGCTCCCTGCGACGACGGGTCGGGAGCGTAGTGATACCCGCTCCCCTTCAGGTGATTGGTGAGATGCACATTCACCAACCCCGGCTCGACGATGGCATACCGGTCGCGGAGGTTGACCTCTAGTATCTTCCGCATCCGGGTCAGGCAGATCATCACCCCGCCGCCGACGGCCAGCGTGCCCCCCGCCAGGCTGGTCCCGGCCCCGCGCGGGACGAACGGGACGTTGTGCTCGCGGCAGACCTTGACGATCTTCTCGACCTGCTCAGCTGTGGTGGGAAAGACGACGAGGTCCGGCATCTTCTTTTCGACGATGTAACCGTCGCACTCGTAAACGAGTCGCTCGTCCGCCTCGGAGAGGAGATTGGCATCGCCGACGATTTGCCGGAGTTGGTGGAGGAGGTCGGGCATGGGGAGTGTTGAGTGGGGGTTGCGGAGTGATGTCTTGCAGTCTATCTGAGAGTCGCGTCAGTTCGACAGCGAGCGGCGAACGTGAGTCCGCCGTGCTGTGTGACGCACAAGTGTCATGAGCCGCTGTTTGATAAGTGACGTTGCCCTGGCACGGGGGACTGACGTCCGCCCGCTCGCTGCCGAAAGTCGGATGAGCAATCCTGCCCGTCCCCGAGCGACCCCAGAGCGGCGAAATCGGGTGGCATGGGGCGGAGGTGGTAGGCTGTACATGTGGACTCAGTTTGGCAAATCGCGATCATCGTGGACGGGCAGGAGTGCCCTTTCTACAGGGATGTCGAGTGGCATCAACCTCTCATCACACTCCGGCACTCAGCCCGAATACATTTCGTTACATGTTATGAAGTAAGCACTTACGGAAATTCCATCCCCCTAGCCACCAGCCAACGCATCATCCCATTCAAATCTGTTCAGTTGACTTTTTCCACCCAAATGCGTCTAATCTATTGTCCGCCGGTGTTGTGTAGGGAACAGCACACAGGAAATTACTGCGCCCACTGAATTGCATTTAGGGGTGGGTAACACTGTCGGAATCAATCCACACTCGGAAGTTCGGAGACATCAATGAAGAAGTTCACCGCGTTCATGGCCGTTGCCGCAATTGTCAGCTGCCTGTTCGCCTCCAGTGCCCAAGCCCGTCCTCAGTACGGCGGCGGGATTAAGAAGGCGTATCCTGACAACACCAAGGTCAATGTCGAGAAGAACTGTGGCGTCTGCCACGGTGGCGAGAACGGCATGGACAAGAAGAAGGTCAGCGACTACGGCAAGGCTCTTGCCGAAGCGCTCGGTGCGAAGAACGAGAAGGCTCCTGAAAAGATCGCCGCTGGCTTCATGAAGGCTGGCGAGAAGAAGGAAGGCGAGAAGACTTACGACGCCATCCTCAAGGCGGGCGACCTGCCAGCTCCCGCGAAGTAGTTCCCTCGCGAGTCCAAGAATCACCAGAAAGCCGCCTGTGTTCAGGCGGCTTTCTGCTTTTCGGGGACAACCAGTCACCCGACGTGTCAGCGAGGGCGGATGTCTCCCGATGCCCTCAGCCAATTCGTCGCCCCACGCGTGCCTTCGTTGCCGGAGAATTCCTGTCGTGTGTGCATCAGGCGTAGAGGCGGTGGCAAGTCTCTGCCCCCTCTCCCCACTGGCATCTTGACTTTTGGGGTGGACTCCGCTGTGGGGAGAGGGCCGGGGTGAGGGGGACTGAGCGTGCCGTATGGCCCCCTCACCCCAATCCTCTCCCCCGCAACACTCATAAGGTGAAAGCCACGTTGATCGCGGGGGAGAGGGGGCAGAATCTCACGGCTACTGATTTTTCTGATGAACACTTCGGGTGACTGGTCGCATGGCCTCCAAACGACAAACCCACTGCTACGCCCTACAATTCCAGCCGACCTGATTCTGCGTAGGACTCGGCATGGCAGCAACGACACTCAGCATGATGACGCTTCTCGGCACGGGCACCAGTATGGGTGTGCCGATGATCGGGTGCCGCTGCCCGGTCTGCACCTCGACGAATCCCCGGAATAGCCGTACGCGAACGGGCGTATACATCTCAGCCCCTGATGGCCCGCTATTGATCGACACCTCGCCGGAGTTGCGGCTGCAACTGGTGCGGGAGCAGATCGATATGGTGCATGCTGTGGTCTACACGCATGCGCATGCGGATCACATTCTCGGTCTCGATGACCTGCGGATCTTTGGGTACAGACTCAAACGACCGATCCCGCTGTATTGTGAGCCGATCGTCGAGGAGAACCTGCGGCGGACATTCTCGTATGCGTTCGTCCCGGTCGAGGAGCGGAACCACCAGCACTCGTCGCCGGACCTGGTGTTCCGCACAATCGGGACGGAGCCGTTTGATGTCCTCGGGTTGCACTTCCTCCCGCTGAGGCTGATCCACGGTCAGTTGCCGGTCCTCGGGTTCCGCATCAACGATGTCGCGTTCTGCACCGATGTCAGCTTCATCCCTGACGAGACTTGGCCGCTACTGGAGGGGCTCAAGGTACTAATCATTGATGCCTTGTGGGACGAGCCGCATCCGACTCATTTCTCGATCGACCAAGCGTGTGAGGTGATCGCCCGCGTGAAACCCGAGCGGGCCTACCTGACCCACTGCTCGCACCGCCTCGACTACGAAAAGACCAACGCCCGGCTGCCCGCCGGAGTGGAGTTAGCCTACGACGGGTTGCAGATCCCGCTGGGGTGAGTCTGACCCAGGCCCCCTGCCCCAACGGACGTATTCTCCAATGGGTGCCCCTCCTCGGAATCCCGAATGGCTGTGACCCCGCTGGGCAACGCCGTGAAGGAATTCTCAGGGATCATATTCGCAAGGTGGCCAACACGTTTCCGGCCCCCCTCTCCCCCATCCTCGACGCGACCCGCACCCATCACT
>JAYTCW010000434.1:0-18725 GCA_043736295.1 Planctomycetota bacterium
CTCCTGCCGAGCCGCGAGCGCGGGAGGACGTTATCCGGCACGAGCGGCTCGGCAGGAGCCTCGCCCTCCCGATGTCGGATGCCACGAGTCTGCGATGTCCGGCATCGACGAACGGCACGCACCTACTTGAACCTCGAATGCCACCCACTCCGGAGCCCACGCCCATGAAATGGATCACCCGCGAACGCCCGAAGATTGACCGTGTCGCCTGCCCGTGGCTCATTGCCCGGTTCATCGACCAGGAGCCGGAGTTCCTGTTCGTCCCGGCGGATCGGGTCCATTCGCAAGCAACAGCCACCGGGGCGATTCCCTATGACGTGGCGGGTGTCGAGTTGACCCACGACGGCCCGCTGTGCAGCTTCGATGCGATCCTCAAGAAGTACGAGCTGACTGACCCGTGCCTGCTTGACTTGGCGATCATCGTGCGCGGGGCGGATACCGATCGGCTCGATCTGGCTCCACAATGTGCCGGACTTCTGGCGATCTCGCTGGGACTGTCGCACAACTACAAAGACGATCACGAGCAACTGAAACTGGGGTTCGTGATGTATGACGCTCTGTACGCGTGGCTCAAGCACACACGTGGCGAGAAGCACGATTGGAATCCGCAACGGGTGTGAGGCAGGGTTCATGCCGGGGTGACGCAGGAAGCAAGAGAGAGGGGATGAATCTGGAAGCTCCTCAGCCGGAGATGGAAGTTGGAGTCCCGCCTTCAGGCTGCCTCGGGTGCAACACACAGCCTGAATGCGGGACTCCAATTGGTATTCGCACTCAGTCCCAAGTCGGTACTTGGTAAGGAGATTTCAAGATATCCCGTCAACGTGGAAAAACGCAATCACACTGCTTTCTAACTACGAAGCCGACCTCATTATCTAAAAACGTATGAAACTCACACAGAACAATATTGCCTTCCTCAAAGCCCCAATAGAGGTGTTCTGGATCCGGACTCGATCCGAGAAGTTCGTAGCAGTTCCCGTGCGACAATCTCGCTAAAACGGCCATCCAGTGCGACAATGAACGGTCCTGGACGGGCACATAAATGATCACCTCGGAGTTCTTGGTCAAACGACTCTCTCAGCTGTGTTTTCCGCCTGATTCAACTCAAAGCACGTCGCACATGTATTTCAATCTATCATTTGAGCCCCGTCATTCAACCCCGAACCGTTCTCGGTTACCATTCTGGGTCACTCGCGAACTTGCCCCAACATTCCGTGTCCCGCTCCGCAGTCATTTCTACTGACTCCCTTCCACTGAAAGTCCCCCTTGGACTCGCCCGCTGATCTTGATGACCAAATTGCCCGGACGATGCGCTGGGATCAGTTTCGGCTGACCCGCGCTTGGCGGTCGGTGCAACAGCTGAAAACGCAGGGGAAGCCCTTCGACCCCCAGCTGCAAAAGCTGTTGCAGGATGTTGAGAAGTCGGCGCGGATTCGCGAGCAGCGGGTCGCTGATCTGCCAAAGATTGGGTACGACCCGGAACTGCCGATCACGGCGAAGCGGGAGGAGATTCTGGCCGCGATTCGCGACCATCAAGTCATCATCGTGTGCGGCGAAACCGGATCGGGGAAGTCGACCCAGCTGCCGAAAATCTGCCTCGAAGCCGGGCGGGGGATGAGCGGGCTCATCGGCCACACCCAACCGCGCCGGATCGCGGCGCGCTCGGTCGGAGCGAGACTTGCCGAAGAGTTGGGCGTCAAACTCGGCGGGCAGGTCGGGTACAAGATCCGCTTCAATGATGTCTCCAGTCCGCGTTCGCTCATCAAGCTAATGACTGACGGGATATTACTCGCCGAGTCGCAGCACGACCGGTATCTCGACCGGTACGACACGATCATTATCGACGAAGCCCACGAGCGGTCGCTGAATATCGACTTTCTGATGGGGTACATCAAGAAGATTCTGCCCCGGCGGCCCGATCTGCGAGTGATCATTACGTCGGCGACGATCGACTCGGCGCGGTTTGCGGAGTTCTTTGGGGGAGGAGCGTTGAGAGTTGAGGGTTTAGCGTTGAGGGTCAGCGGGGAGCGGCGAGAGGAGCAGGCGAGTTCGCTCGAAGAGCGGGAGGACGAGGCTCCCGCCGAGCCGCGAGCCAGTGCGGACGTTCTCTCAACACTCGCGGCTCAGCAGGAGCTTCGCCCTCCCAATTCTGACTCTCAACCCTCAACGCTCAACCCTCAACGCTCTTCCGCCCCTGTCATCAATGTCTCGGGCCGCACGTACCCGGTCGAGGTTCGCTACCGCCCGCCCGAGGTCGACCACGACAACGAAGACATCGATTGGTCGCAAGCGGTCGGTGACGCGGTGGATGAGCTGTGCCGCCAGGGGCAGGGGGACATCCTGGTGTTCCTGCCGACCGAGATGGAAATCCGCGAGATGACCAAGTCGCTCAGCGGGCGGGGCAGGACGGGGGAGACGCTCGAACTGCTGCCGCTGTATGGGCGACTGTCTGAGGCGGAGCAGAACCGCATCTTCTCCTCGTCTCGCAATCGCAAGGTGGTGTTGGCGACCAACGTGGCCGAGTCGAGCCTCACCGTCCCCGGCATTCATTACGTCATCGACACCGGCACAGCCCGCATCAGTCGATATGCCCCTCAGTCGAAGGTCCAGCGACTCCCCATCGAGCCGATCTCGCGGGCCAGTGCCGACCAGCGCAAGGGACGCTGCGGGCGCATCGCGCCGGGCATCTGCATCCGGCTCTATGAGCAGAAAGACTTCAACGAGCGCGAGGCGTACACGCCGCCAGAAATCCTGCGGACCAACCTCGCCTCGGTAATCCTCCAGACCAAGGCACTCAATCTCGGGCAGCTCGCCGATTTCCCGCTCCTCGACCCGCCATCACCTGCCGCCATCCGTTCCGGCGAGCGCACGCTGTTCGAACTCGGAGCCATCGACGAGCAAGACAAGCTGACGCCGATCGGCAAGACCCTCAGCCAGTGGCCGGTCGACCCCGGCATCGCGCGAATGATCTTGGCCGCCGATGAGGAGCAGTGCCTCGAAGAAATCCTCATCATCGCCGCTGCGCTCGAGATCCGCGACCCGCGTGAACGACCCGCCGACAAGCAGTTCGCAGCTGACTCCGCCCATCAGAAGTTCGCGGATGAGCGGTCGGACTTCATGTCGTATCTCAAGTTATGGGACTTCGCGCGCGAGCAGGAAGAGAAGCTGTCGCGCGGGCAGTTTCAGCGAGCGTGCCACCAGAACTTTCTGTCGTCGTTGCGGCTGCGCGAGTGGTCGGACCTCGCGCGGAACCTGCGACAGATTGCGGAAGAACATGGCCTCAAGTCGCGGCCGCGCAAGAACCAGCCCGAGGCGATCCACCGCGCGGTGCTGACTGGATTGCTCTCCAACATCGCCCTGAAGGGGGAGAAGAACGACTACACCGGGGCAGGGAATCAACTGCTGAATCTGTGGCCGGGGTCAGTCGCTTATAAGACGAAACCTCGCTGGATCGTCGCCGCCGAACTGGTCGAGACCAGCAAGCGCTACGCCCGCGTGATCGCTCCCGTCGACCCGATGTGGATCGAACGGCTGGCGACGCACCTGGTGAAGAAGACCTATAGCGATGCCGCGTGGGAGAGTCGCTCGGGGGCCGTGATGGCCAACGAGCGCGTACTCCTGTTCGGACTCCCCATCGTCACCGGGCGTCGGGTGCGGTACTCACTCATCGAGCCGGAACTGTGCCGCAAGCTGTTGATCGAGCATGTGTTGATGCAGGGCGATTGCCAAGGGCCCGAGCTGTTCCACCGGCACAACGCAGCTCTCAAGGAGGAACTCGCCGAGTGGCAGGCCAAGCTGCGGCAGTCGCAACTCTTCGCCAGCGAGGAGGCTCAGTTCGACTTCTTCGATTCGCAAGTCCCTGCCAACGTCGCCGATGTCCACTCGCTCCGCAGCTGGCTCAAGTCGGTCGAGAAGACCCAGCCGAATGCGTTGTGTCTGACGCGCGAAGTGCTGCTGGCGAACCCCGATGTGGCACTGCCCGAGCATGCGTTCCCGGACGAACTGGCGGTAGGGAAGTTGAACCTGCCGGTGGAGTACGCCCTCGAACCGGGGAAGGAGTCGGACGGGTTGACGATCACGGTCCCGCGCGCCGGGATCGGGCAATTGTCGGCAGAGCGGCTCAATTGGCTCGTGCCGGGACTACTCGACGAGAAGGTCACCGCCCTCATCAAGTCGCTGCCGAAGGAACTGCGGCGACTGTTCGTCCCCGTCAATGATGTGTTGCCGCAGATCCTGTCCCAGCTGAAATACGGCGAGGGGAGCCTGAACGAACAACTGGCGGTCGCGCTGCGAAAGGTCTCGGGCGAACACATTCCGGTCACCGCGTTCGAGGAGGCGCGACTGCCGGATCACCTGCGGATTAACATCCGGATGGTCGACGACGAGGGGGCTGTGATTCGCGAGAGCCGCGACTTGCAGGAGCTGCAGCGCGGGGTGCGGGCGACGTTCGCCTCGTCCGCAGTCACGATCGTCGAGCAGAGTTGGAACCGCACCGGGATCACTGACTGGACCGACTTCGAAGTCCCCGCTGAGATCACGATCAACCGGGGCGGGATCGACGTGCGGGCGTTCCCGATGCTGATCGATCGGGGCGACTCCGTCTCTTTGTTATTGTCGATGGATGCGGCGCATGCAGAGCGGGAGACTCGCCGGGCGCTGGTGCGGCTGCTCTTGATTGCCGAGGCCAAGCGAGTGAAGGAACAGGTCGAGTGGCTCCCCCGGTTCCAGCAGATTTGCGTTTACGCCACGACGCTGCCGGACTACAAAGAGTTCCGCTCGCACGTGCAGTGGCGGCTCGCCGAACGGGCACTCGCCTTCGATGGCCCGCCGCCGCGCAACGCCGCCCAATGGCGCGAGACCCTCAAGCGGGCTCGCAGTCAGATGACGGTCGCCGTCCAGGATTTGTCCAAGGTTCTTGAACCGTTAATGGTCGCGTACCACCAGACTCGCAAGCTCATCGGCCAGCAGAGCGGGTCGACCCTGCAATACGCCATCGACGATACGCGATCACAGCTCGAATCACTCTTTGCACCCAGCTTTCTGTCGCATGTTCCCTGGCCGTGGCTCGCTCAGTACCCGCGCTATCTAAAGGCGATTCAGATGCGCTGGGCCAAGATCACCAGCGGCGGTTACACCAAAGATCGCGCCGCCTTCGTGACCATCTCTGCCCACATGGAACGCTGGCGGCAACACGTCCAGCGCCACACCCCCCGCCCCGACTTCGACCCCTTCACCCCGCAGTACCGCTGGCTGATCGAGGAGTCCCGCGTGGCCGCATTCGCCCAGTCGCTCGGGCTAGGAGTAGCGGTGTCGGAGCAGAAGCTACTGGATGCCTGGGAAGCCGGGAAGCGGTAGCGGAATCTTGCTGAAGAATAGAGTCATTACGCCGGAGTCAGTGTGGCATTCGGGTCCAGGGCGTCCCATTCAAATGCACGGTACAGATCGCAGAGGTCCGAATGATCGGCACCGTCGCGTGGAGGTGGAATTCGACTCAGGCGATCAATCTCATTTCGTAACAGGCACGCGTAGTAGTCAACGGCATCTTGGGCAGACATTCCGCTTACCAGCGCCCGATCGAGATGATGGTCATACTGCGCCCCGGCGGTGACTGACGCCGTTGTGGAAACTATGACGCTGTTGTATCCAAAAAAGGCTGACGCTCCATAGTTAAGGAGAACACCCCCCAGCTCTTTAGATGTTTCACAAGACAGCAAATGAACAAAGCGATGGTCCACAATGGGCCTCAATTGAGAATCCGTCATTTTGGTACTGAGAATCGCAGCCCCATTACTTGCCAGAATCTCACTGGGTGAACCGTGGCCACATCCGCGAATCAAAGACACGAATGAATTGGTCGTTGTCCCGAAGAAGGAAGAGACTTTCCCGAAGCTGGCATCACCGTCCGTCAGCATGTGGGTCTTTGTTCGACAAATCGCTGATAGATCGCGCGTATATTGACAGTCTCGATCCGTCGAATCACAGGCCGACAGTGCGATTAGCATGCGTCCTGCGATCCCCGGCGCGCCACTCTCCAGCGACGCAATGATCAGCACTTCGTACGAATTCGCGGACGAACCAATATTGCAAATCTCCACAGCCCGCTCAACCCGCCGGGACACAGGCAGGTCCTCACTCTCTTGAGCAAGCCCGATGGGCAACGGTTCCGGTTGAGGCTTCAAGGCCCACTCTTTGAGACGTGCTTCCACCAGCCGCTTCGTTCGCCGGATGAAGTACTCAATGACGGGCTTGTGAAAACGATGCTTCCTGTCATCTACGAATGTGATTAAGTCTGAGCCACGATATATCCCTCCTGTCCAAATGCAGAATTCGACTTGTGAAAACGTGTCGGTGAGTTGCACTCGAACGAGTCGGGCGAGATCCTGCTGGTCCATCGCATCGTAATCGAGATGATCGTGTCGCACTTTGGACGCGACATCCTCGAGTGAAATCTTCGCATTGGAGGATGGGGGAGTTTGTGGCGGACCAGGGACGATATAAACCGTCAGCCTGAGTTCCTCAGCGGTCAATGGTCTATTCAGGGAACAGTCGAAAGCTGGAAGTGATTTCATTGCCATGTCGCGGTTCCTGAGTCTTCGAATCGCTTGATCCGGTTGAGTCTGACGTGTATAACTATCTTACGATACCACTGATTTCAAGTGTCGCGGGTCCGCGATTGCGTGGCATCGATGAACGAGGATGAACTTGACAGTCGATATCGACTGATCGTCGGTCTTGTCCTCACTCTCCAGGAATACGAACATGATGAGATGCCTGCTGGCTATTGTTGTCTCGGTTCTCGCTCTCAGCGATGCCGCACATGCGCAAAATCGAAAAGCATGCCCCTATTTCCCCGCTGGCGGGCCAGATGGAAGCGGTTTCACGCTGTGGTATTCCCCGTTCTGTGAACCCGACAGCGGAGTCGTCGGCCTCCTACTGCCTGATGGATCCGACGCTTCATTTTGCAATGATGGCGCGAACTGTGTGGAGGGCCTCGGAGTGAAGAAAAAGGTTCCGACTGTTCATAAAAGGCTTAAAGATGGATATAAGACCAACACGGTCGCAACGCGGATTGACGAGACGATTTCATTTAAGCCCCGAGCGGGGCTGCAAGTGGAACCGCCCAACTCGTGGAAGATCGTGTTTAAAGACAAAACCAACAAGGAGCGTTACCTTAAAGTGAATCAGATTACGATTCCCGAGCAGGTGGTCACGATCACTACTCCTGGCGGATCGACCTACCAGTATCGAGCGTCTAAGCAAACGTTTATGATCGGCTGGGAGGTCGCAGTCCCAGGCACCCCTGCTCAAAAGGCTCTGTATGAGCCAGCACATTCGGCAAAGTTCTCCAGCGATGTCGATCGTAAGGGCGTGGCGGAGTTGGAGATCCGCACGAAAGACAATCTGATTGCCGACTTGGACGTGGTCATGTTTGAACCTGAATGAATGTTGTGTCACCGATTCACGATTCCAGGAAGCAACTCTTCGATATCACTGAGGAGTAGTCGAGGGCTTTGGCTCCGTCCACAACGGAAGCCAAGGCCCTTTGACATTTGCTTCTTATCGACCGAGGTACGACTTCTAGCTCCATGCAGCAGGCCGAATTCTCCAATCTTCATTGTCTTTACGACATCTGCGTCACCGCCTCGTACGATAAAACATGTCTTGGGAAATTCGGGACGCAATCGGCATGCGGGATAAACAGAATCGGGTGTCATCATCCATTCCGCTGCGTTCGAAAACAGGCCGAGTACAGACACATTGCCCAACGAGATCGTATCGAATCCCAAGATCTTCTCGTCTCCCAGAGGCCATTCTCGAATCGGAGTTTTGTCGTCTCCCCAGGGATATTTCGTCTTCCCACGGTTTGTGGCTGCGACTTCGTATTCCGTCTCGAACAACAAACGCTTACCCATCAATTCCGCCGCCCACATAGCATCGTCCCAGCGGAGATTCGTGGCGGCGTGATCAGCGGGCGGTTTGACTTTGCGGTTCTGGTAGGGAATGACCGTCATTGGTAATTTTTCCAGCGCACCGTAAGTGACTTCCTTAGCATCGATGTAGAACGACGGAACTCGCCTCGTATGGGCTTCGATTTCCGGTGCAGCCTCTCCCATATAAAACGGATTGATGGCATCCACCAGGGCCATTCCGTTGGTCACGCTGAGTGGCGGGATATCGATCTTCCGGAGTTTAATCGTTCCGTCAGCGAGCTTATCGAATCCTCGGTGGCGAATCCCATCTGGAGTGTTGTCCGCAGAGGCAGGCACATGGCGCATGACTTCGTGAAACCGCCCGTCCGGCAGGGCTGCGACAACAAAGTAATCCCCCGGAGGCAGTTTCATCATCACCGGCGAAACGCCGTCCGCAGGATAGAACTGCTCTTTGTCCAGAATCCCGTACGTCGGGTGGAACCCCCACACCACGATCTTCGCGCCCGGCGGGTCGGTCACGATCTGCACGTTGCCGGGCTTCGGCAGATATTTAAACGTGAACCCCGCAGCAGCGGCGACTCCTGCCCCGAATCCGGCCAGTAACAGTTGACGCCGCGAGATCGCTTTTCCACTGGAGGGGGAGACCGCAGGTGCCATGCCCATCGGGTCGGTGTCAGACCGGCCCGGAGTGGGATTCGAAGCCGAGGGGGCCAGTGCCGCACCGGACTGCATCGAGAGGGGCAGGGCGGAATGGAGATCGGGTCTCATTACTGGCGCGACGATTGTGTTCGCCAGATTGTCGGCGGCACGATCTGACTGCCAACTTCGCAAATCGTCCACGATCTCCGCAGCTGAGCCATACCGATCTGCTGCCGACTTTTCAAGGCATTTCAGACAGATCCGCGACAACGCATCGGGCACCATTGGATTGAGTGAACGCGGGGAGACCGGGGGGGTGAATTGCAGCTTCTTCGCGAAATCGGGATCTTTGGCAGTGAAGGGTCGCTGCCCGGAGAGCATTTCGTAAAGAATCACCCCCAGGGAGTACAAGTCGGCACGATGGTCGACGAGTTGATGCTCGGCCCGCGCTTGTTCAGGGCTCATGTAGTCATAGGTGCCGAAGACTTCGCCCTCTTTGGTGAGGCCGCTGTCATCGGTCATCTTCTTGGCCAGGCCAAAGTCTGAGATCTTGAGCAATCCCTTGCTGGTCAGCAAGATATTGCCGGGCTTCAGATCGCGGTGGATCACATTGTGAGTGTGGGCATGGTCCAGGGCCTGCGCGATCTGAAGGGCGTACTCAACAGCTTGCGGGATCGACGGGGTGTATTCCTTCAGTTGCTTTTGCAGCGTTCCACCCGGCACATACTCACTGACAATAAAGATACAGTCGCCCTCTTCACCGACCTCAAACACGGTCAAGATCCCCGGATGATTCAGGACCGAGGCACATTGTGCCTCGCGCAGGAACAACTTTTTATCTTTGGATTCCCCACCGATATGTCGAGGTAACTTCAGGGCCACTTCGCGGGTGAGTTTGGTATCGATCGCCCGCCAGACATTGCCAAAGTGCCCCGACCCGACGCACTCTTTGAGTTCATAGCGACCGAACGCTTTGGCAGTCACAACACGAATGGACCGTACCGGGGCCTCTTGTTCCAGAACTGTGCCACAGACAGGGCAGTTGGTCGAATTCATCTCCTGGCCGGATTCGTTCACGACCGTGCGGCAAGTTTTACAGATCCAACTCATCATTCGCTCCCGACCAAGAATCACCGACCGGGGTCATTCGGATCAATGACAAATCGCCCCGAACTGTGGCCGCTGACTCACATGCCGAGAATACTTCACTCCTCGCGACAATCCCAGCAGAGAATCGACGAAAACGCACAAATGACCTACACAGGTCATAGGCGAGGGCGGTCAGGGTGCGCTTACCCTGCCAGACTTCCGAAGTCTTCCGAGACTTCGGAAGTCTGGCGGTCAGCTTCCACGGACCGCTCGCCTTACGGGGCATCGAGTAGATGGCGAGTGCCAGCCGCCTGCCTCTACCTCACCACGCCCGGCACGTCGACAATGTGCGATGCCGCCAGCCCATTGCCAAAGACATCGAAGTTCTTCATCTGCCACACAACCTTCTTCTCGCGGGTCACTTCGATCAGTTGGGGATTCTCCTCACCGGCGTGGCAGTTGCCGATGATGATGTTGCCATTGGGCAGGGCGTGCAGCGTCGTGACCCAGGCGAGCGTGATCCCCGGCAGTTCCTTCTGCTCGACCGACCAGACGACCTTCCCTTCCGGGTTCACTTCAATCACGCGGTTGCCATTTCCAGCTGCGATGAGAGTGTTGCCGCTGGCGAGACGGATGGCCCCAAAGACCTCCATGCCGTGGCCCTCGGGTCCGTGACCATCACTGCGCGGACGACCACCGAGATCCAGCTTGTAGCTCCACACGATCTTGCCCGTGGCGTCGTATTCGCGCACGGCCCCGTCCCCCTCATGGCACACCAAATAATTCCCGCTGGCGATCTTGCGCACCATCCGCGTGTCGCGGTGGGCATTGGGATGTTCGAGCGTGAGGGGGATCTCCTTCTGAATCTTCCCAGCTGCGTCGACCTCAATGATACGACCGTTGCCGCTCTCGGCGATCATCGTGTGGCCGTTCTCCAACCGCTGAAAGGCATGGACCTCGACATGCCCCTTGTTCCCCTCTTTCGGCTTCGAGGTATATCGCCAGACGATCTCCTTGGCGGGAGTCATCTCGACGATCTCGGTACTGGTCAGCGGAAACAGGATGTTGCCATTGGGGAGCAGGCTCAAGTCGTGGGCATCGACATTGATCTTGGTCTCCCACTCGACCTTGCCATCTGCACCCATCAGGCAGACATGTCCCTTGTCCGCAGCCAGAAACCGGTGCGAGAGAGGGTCAGCTGCGGTGACCGGGATGCCAAACAGAGCCAGACCGATGAGAGCGACAAACGAGCGGCGATTCATCAAGGAGTTCCTCGTGAAGGGGGATCGAACGAGCGACCAATCCGTTGCAGGATATGGGGTGGAGGCGAGGAAGTCACCCGGACGCCGAATGTCGAACAGCAGCGATCGACGGGTGCCCACTGCAAAGTTCGATCAACAAGGCTTGCTCGCTGATACAATCACCATCCCCCGGGAGTCACCACGCGGGAGAAGAGGAATGAACTCGTCGACATTCCGAAGTCGAATCGTTGATGCACTCTCCACTCCGATTGAATTCCGGATGACATACCGGATCATTCTGGTGGAATACGTCATGGTGATCTCCGTGATTCTGCTCCTACTCCACCTGATCGTGCCGGAGTGGGTAGCAGCTCGAGAAGCGGCACGACGATCAACGTGCAAGAACGGCCTGAAGCAACTCCCGCTGGCCTTACACAATTCTGATGAGATGTCTCAGGCTCTCCCTGCGACAAGCGAAGTTTCCGGGGCGAGGCTCCCGAGCGGTCAGCTTGAAAATTGGCTCGATCAGATTCTGCCAAGACCGGATGCCCCAGCTGGATTGTCGTCGGGAACCGGAAGCGGTCAACCGTGCGGGAACGAATCCCAGTAGCAATCTACTGCGGACAACTCCCCCGTTTAGCTGCGTCGCGAAGTCTTAGAAGCGGAGCGTTCCCCGCGCCCATGCGTGTTCCTTCAGACCACGTTATGGCGAACGTCACTTCGGTGGGGCGTTCAACTCCTGGATGGGGGGATAGTCTGTCCCGTTCACATTCAGCAACACATCGGGCCGCTGCTCGCGGAATTTGGCAATCCCGGCGGCGGTGACCTTTACGTCTTGCAAAATCAGCTTTCGCAGGGGGCTGAGCTTCGCCAGGGGGATCAGATACGAATCGTCGAAATCCTGATGATCTCCCAGATTCAAATCGGCCAGCTTCGGGAACTCTCCCAATACTTCAATTCCCGAGACAGTGAACTGATGCAGATTGAAGGTGAGGGAGGTGAGATGCGCGAGTGGTTTCATCCGCACTAGATCCGCGTCCGTGGCCACCACCACATTGAGGGCGGTCAAGTTCGGCAACAGCTGGAGATGGCCGATTCCCACTTCGGTCAGATGATGCGGTTTCAAGCCAAGGACGGTTGTCAGCTTCGGGAAATTCGCGAGGTGCCCCAAACCTTGATCCGTGACTGACGGACCCAGACTGAGCCATTCGAGTTGATCGAGAGCCTTGAGCCGGGCCAGTCCTTCGTCACCCACACGAGCCTCCCCCAGCCCGAGATATTTGAGATTGCTCAACTGGGAGACAACTGCCATCCCAGCGTTGTCGATCACCGTGAAAGTCAAATCGAGGTACGTGAGGTTCTTCATGCCGGACAACTGGGGCATTTCGGCGTTAGTGATCCCACTCTTCATGAAATCCAGATACTCCAGTGTGGTCAATTGGCCGAGGCTTTCGGGGGCTGCGTCCACACCGGACGTTTCGCGAAGGTTCAACACTTTCAGGTTCCTCAGCTTCCCAATCCTCTGAAGGTCACTTGGCTTCAGAGCTGTCTGCGGAGCAAACTCCAGACCTTGAACATGGAACGGCCCGCTGGGGAGTTGAGCCACATCGGGAACGTGAATGACTTGTCCCGCAGCCTCAATTTGAACGCGAGCCTGCGCCTCAATCGCCCATTCCGCGGCCTGGCGTTCGGCGGCGTAGTCGATGGGGTCAATCGGGTGGGCGTCGAACTCCTTCCAGAACTCGGCCACGGGCTTGCCGTCGATCGTTTCGAGGGTCTTGATCTCTTTCAGTCGGAGGAGTTTCGCGCGGTCGCTTCAGGATGGCCTTGTCGAGGATACCGCGACAATTCGCTGTGAGGCGGGCGGCCAGAAATAACATGCCGTGGCATGGGCGTCTCGCCCATGTGGAGTCTCTGGAAAACACGGGCGGGACGCCCGTGCCACCGGTGAGACAAGTCTGACTGTTCGCCTAAGCGACCAGCAGGAGACACGATCGGGCCTCCACTATTTCCGAGGCTTTCGGTCTCGGTTTGGAATATCCACGATTGCTTTCTGGGGCGTCTTCGTCCTGGCCGCTTCCACCGCCAGTCGTTGTTGGTCCAATTTTTCAAGTTGATTGAAATACCCATCGAACCCGCCGGAGTGTTCGACAATTTCGTCGCGGACACGACGACATGCTTCGGTCGCGGGATCAGTCATGATGTCGGTCTCCGGATGGTGATCTATCGCGCCGCAGCTCGCTTCGTGGGGAGGGTTTGAAGACTCTGGCCGACTTGCGTTGACCGGCGAGTCGACTTCTTGCGAGCTGCCGACTGCTGTTCGCGGTCGCGATCCATGTCTTCCAGCTTGTCGCACAAGCCGTCTATGCCACCCAGCTCTTGCAAGAGTTGCTCGCGGACTTCGCGGGATTTTTCGACCAGTGAATCAGACATCAGACTTTCTCCGGATTGTTTGGTTCAGACGCACTTGCGGGATCGACTCGGGCGAAACCAGCAGCGGACTCCGTAGTTCCCATTTTAGCAACAATCGCTCTGATTTCGCCTGGGTCACAGGATTGGCCAAATGGGCGTAGTTCCACGTCAGAAGATAATCGGCCTGATGGCCCGCAGCCAATGCCAGTTGCAAAGCGTCGCCCAGCTTGGATTCCGGAATGATCCCCGCCACCACCAGCTCTTTGGCTAAACTCCGAATCTCCTTCGTGATCGGCACGTACTTCATCCGCCGACGCAGCTTCTCGCGAGGCACATTTAAGATGGACTTCCTTCAAATTCGTTAGCATGGAGCGGTCAGCGGCACACCACATTCGGATCAAATGAGAATTAAACACGCAACGCGACGAGCAATTCAACCGGCGAGCAGATTCTGAAATTTGCTTCGTAGGCCGCTGACAATTCCAGCAGATCGCGGTCGTAGCTGACCAAGTGTGACGCCAGTCCATTCCACGCGCACTGCACGAAAGCAATGTCGTCGGCATCGGTCGGATACTGAAGCAAGTGAAAGAATGTGATTTCCACGGCCTCACCCAAAGCGGAAATCAAGGCGATGAACGCGACCGTGTCCGCCCGATCCCCGCTCAGTTCCAACAACTTCTCCGCGTACTCGTGCAATGTGTCTCGCGAGAACAGCAGCGTGAACTCGTGGGACTGCCAGCGTTCGATCAGTTCGCGGTCTGGGCTGTACACATCCGCTGACCGCTGCGCAGCGATGAGGACATTGCTGTCGAGTACCACACGGCATACCGGCGGGCTATGGGCCATCTGGCAGCCTCTCCGTCAGCGCCCGCCACCGTGCGAACATCGCGACTCGATCCGCTCCCGACGCTCGCAGTGCGGCTCCTTCTCGGAGACCTTCCTCGACGATGGCTGCCACCTCGGTCTTCGTGCGCCGCGCACGCCACCGTTCGAGTTCATACTGGTCGTTGATAAATCGCTCCAGTCGCGCGGAAAATTCGGGAATCTGTTGGATCATCGCTTCCGCTTCTGGGCTGACGGTAATCGACATGACCTACTCCTCGTGTACGCCCATCGTAGTCTAATCCGATCTGCCGCCACTCGCCAAACCGTCTTGGCGGATTCTGCCAAGACCGTCCCACTCTCCCGGAGACCGCCCGTAGCAGAATTCGTAAGAATTCTGCCGCCCAGCCATCCTTAACCGGTCTCTCCCTCGCGGCCATCGTCATCTGATGTGACAGAAGCCACACAACTTCCGCTCCGGCTGGACGGCGGGATACTCTTGACCATTTACATCGAGCAACACCTCGGGCCGCTGCTCGCGGAACTGGGCGATCCCGGCGGCGGTGACCTTCACGTCTTGCAAGTACAATTTTCGCAGGGTGGTGAGCTTCGCCAGCGGAGTGAGGTACGAATCGTCGAAGTTCGGGTGACCTCCCAGGATGAGATAATCCAGCTTGGGGAATTCTCCCAATGCCTCTAGGCCCGATGCAGAGAGCTGATGGAGATTGAAGGACCAAGCGGTGACATGAGCGAGTGGTTTCAAGCGTACTAGATCCGCGTCCGTCGCCTGCACCACATTCAGATAAGTCACATGCGGCGACTTTTGCAAATGGCCGATTCCCACTTCCGTCAAGTGGTGCGATTTCAAACCGAGGACCGTGGTCAGCTTTGGGAAACTCGCCAACTGTCCCAAGCCTTGATCCGTCATCAGCGTTCCCAGGCCGAGAGTTTCGAGTCGATCGAGCGTCTTGAGCTGGGCCAGCCCTTCGTCACCCACATGAGACTCTCCCAAATGGAGTGTTTTCAGACTGGTCAATTGAGCGACGGCTCCCATTCCTGCGTCGCCAATCGGCGTAAACATGAGGTCGAGTTCTGTCAGATTCTTGAGACCGATTAATGCTGACAAATGGGCGTCTGCAATCTGAGCCCTCGTCAGGTTCAGGCCCTGGAGCGACTTCACTTTTCCCACTTCCACGAGACAAGAGCCATCAGTCAGTGGCTCTTCAAAGCCCAGCCAGATCAGGCCTCGCAGCTGACCGATCCGCTCGAAGTCGTTCGGTTGAAAGGTGGACTGTGGAGTGAATGCGAGAGTCTGAATGTGGAATGGCCCGTTGGGAAGTTGAGCCACATCCGTCACGGGGATGATCTGTCCTGCAGCGTCAATATCGAAGCGAGCCTTCGCTTCAATCGCCCACTCGGCGGCCTGGCGTTCGGCGGCGAAGTCGATGGGGTCGCTGGCGAGAGCCGACGGTGGGGTCGCCACCGGCTTGGGCATTGTCGGCCCCGTCACCTTCAACGCCTGACGTACTGCATCGACCGGCAACGACACACGAAAACCGATGTCGCCGCCACGGCCCGCCGGGTCGTAGGCGCGGCGATTCGACGACCGGCAGTCGGACGCGGAGTTGTGAGAAACGCCGCCCCGGATCACACGCCGGGAACCGGCGGAAAATGGGCTATTTGGGTTGATCGCGAGTTTCTCCGAGAATTGCCCATAATAGGTCGCATCCCAGCCGTCTTGCACCCATTCCCACACATTGCCGTGAATGTCGTATAGGCCGAACGGATTCGCCTTCAGCTCGCCTGCCGCATGCGTCCGACCGCCGGCGTTCCCGCCGAACCAGCCGGTCCGCACCAGGTCTTCGTCTTTGTCGCCGATCCAGTACTTCGTGACCGTCCCGGCACGGCAGGCGATTTCCCATTCCGCTTCGCTGGGGAGTCGGTAACCGGTCCCGTCCAGCGGCGTGATGGTTTCACCGGCGCGGAAGTAGAACGGCTTGAGTTTTTCCTGTTTGCTCAGCTTGGCGCAGAACTCGGCCGCGTCATTCCAGTTCACCATTTCCACGGGATGGTCGGTCGTCTCCATCCCGGCGACAGCCTCTTTGCCCATGCCCAGCGGGGAGAAGTGGGAGGGATTCGCGCCCATCACTTTTTCATACTCAGCCTGTTTGACTTCATTCACGCTCAGGTAGATCGGCTGTGTCAGAATCACCGTGTGCTGCGGGGCTTCCGACTGGATGCACTCCTGCCAATGCTTGTGTTCACCGACATCCTTGAGGGCCGCTGCGATCTCATCCTTGGTGCTGCCCATCGTGAACTCGCCGGGCGGGATGAGGCGGAACTTCATGCCGAGGGAGTTGGTGTACTCGACCGGCACGCCGAGGTACTTGGCCCACGCCTCTTGGTGCTGCTTGGCTTGCTCGGCATCAAACGGCGCAATCGCCGGTGCCGGGGCATCGGCGGGCCAGCCGTGCCAGCCGGTGGCGATCGATTCGATCACGCCGCCGTCCCATTCGATCTTGCACCCCGGCAACGCGACCGAGAGCTTTCTCACGCCCGCTTCGGTGAGTTGCAGGCACTCCTGAATGTGGAGGATTTTCAGTGTCAGACACTTCGCGAGATGCTCCAGAGCCACATCGGTGATCCCGGTGTTTCTGACAATGTGTAGCCGCTGTAGCTTCGTAATCTCGCTGATCGACGCGATTCCGGCATCAGTCAGCGGGAGATAATTGGCATTCAACCTCACCAACTCAGGCAACGCCTTCACATGGCTCATTCCCGCGTCACCCACGCTCGTACTCTCCAGATTGAGGTAACTCAGCTTTTGGAAAGCGAGCAGGTGCGGAACCCCGTCGTCCGTGACCCCCTGATTCCCTTGAAGGTCCAAGACTCCCAATGAACTGTGACTGGGCAGGAGGGGCAGATCCTGATCTTGGATTCCTGCAGACTGCAGCGCCAAGTGGTCGAGATTCCATTGCGAGAGTATCGAGAGTTCGGCAGTTGGAATCGCCACTCTCCGGAACTGCACGATATGTAGTAACGGCAGCCGAGCCTTCGCGTCTTTCAGCCCCAGCAGTGTGGCCTGGCAATGACTCAACCCTAAGCCCCACAGGTTCGGAAGGTTTAACTTCTCCAGCCCCGCATTGGTCATCTGCGGAGCAATCAAATGGAGTGTTTTTAAGTGAACCATGCGATTGAGATCCTCCACCACCGCATCTGTGACGTTTGGCAGATTCCCCGAAAAGACTAACGTCGTCACAGATGGGGGGATTACGTCCGCCAGCCGCCGAAACCCGTCATCGGTGACTCCCGAGTGTGTTTCATAGACATCGATGAAGGCCAACTTCTGTAACCCGCGTAGCCGCTCGAAATCGGCATCGGTCAGGCAGTTCGGGGCTGTCAGCGTGATTATGTTCAACTGGAACGCCTCGGTCGGCAAGTCTGATGCCTTGTCGATCGTTCCCGTCTGCCCATCCAGCTGCACGCTTCCGCCCTTGAAGATCACCCACTCGGCGAGGGCTCGGTCAGGGTTGGTGGAGTCGGTCGGCTCGGCCTTGCCGGAGGCTGACGCTGCTCCGCTCGGTGGGGTCGTAGCAGAAGTCGTCAGACTTCTGCCGTCTTCGCTGGGATCGGCAGAAGTCTTACGACTTCTGCTACGGTCGGACCACGTCGCTCCGACGATTTTGCCATCGTGGCCGTGGCCGCTGATGTCCTTGAGGACATCGCCGCTGCCTTCGGCGAAGTCATACAGGGCGAGCGTCTGGTCGTCGCTCGCGACGCTCGTTACGGGAGCGAAGTTATCGGTGTACCTCGCCACCTTCGAGATGCGGACCTGATCGATCTGGCCTTCGAACAGCTTCTTCCCGTCGCCATCGCTCCCCAGTCGCAGCTGCTTCATCTTCCACATCTTCCACCTCATCCCCTCGTAGGCTTCGGCGCGGCGTTTGCCCTGCCAGATCCCGTTGATGTAGTAGTGCATGTGCGACCCATCGAACACGAGGGCGCGGTGCTGCCGCACTCCGGGGGTCAGCGGACCATAGGCTGTCGCGTAGGGTGTCTTGCCCATGATCTGGGCCCCGCTCTGCCGCTGGCCGGAGCCGGTGTGGGGCCCGTCGTACAGTTCCATCAATTCCCACGGCCTTCCGCCGCTCGTCAGGCTGACGGTGATCCCATTGTCGCTGCGCAGGGTGGAGGTCACGAACGCTTCGATCGTGAATTGCGGGTACGACCAGTCGACCGGCGCGAACTCGACGTGGTCGTCCTTGCCGTCGAAGTTCAGACCGGTAGCGAGTTCGGTCGCGGGGAGCATGGGGATCGGGCGCGCGAGCCAGGCGTTGAACGCGGTGCTGAGGTGTTTACCGAAGAGGATCGGGGACATCACGAGGACGCCGAGCAGCAGGGCGAAGAGGACCGTCTTAGCGGTGAGTTTCCTCCCGGCGAGCGGGGGGCGTGAGCCCTCCGAGGATGTGGGAGTCGCGGGGACTCGGGGGGCTGACGCCCAATGGTGCTTACTTTAGATCACTAACCCGACGCGTCAGCGAGGGAAACGCAGGGAAAAGTCGCTTTCGCTCGCCCTCGCTTACGCTTCGGGTTA
>JAYTCW010000435.1:0-15437 GCA_043736295.1 Planctomycetota bacterium
ATACAAGGTGTCTTGAACCGGGAAGATATCTCCGACTCGCACTCCTTCGTACCCCGAGTGCACTTTCCCGATCCAATTCATATTCGCATCTTGGCCTCCCCGCGAAATTACCTCATCTTTAAACGTCATGCTAACAAAAGAGAGAAGCTGATTGCCGATTGACATTGCAACACCGCCATCCACTATTCCCTTCCACTTATCCTTCAACCTGATATCCCGAGGTGGCGAATCTGAGCGTGCCTGTGGAAAAAACAGAGTCTTGGGCATCTCAAGTTTCACCTGTCGCTCCTCAGCGATCACGCCCGATCCCACCAGGATCAACGCCACACTTGCCACAAACAAACGAATCATCACTAATTCCCCTGAGCGATTGATGTCACGGTCCGACGCTGAGCTGGTAGACGCTATACACAACCGCTGACAGCTGATCCCAACTCACCCAAGCGTCTTGTTCTCCCCAGGGGTTCAGCAGTTGAAACCGAGTCACTCCGTTCACAGTTTGCCATTCATAACAGACAGACTCTTCTACGCGGGCCACCAGATTTGCAGGAAGCTGGTCCTGAATCTGGTCGCAGAGGTACGTCATCAATCGGGTATGGACATCACGCCAGTGAGCTTTCAGGTACGGGTCCATCCCGGGAAATGGGCTGCTCATGAAGACCTCACTTGTGACGGAGTCACCAGCAAGACATCGGCAACGACTCGGCGGTCCGAAGATGGGTGAATTGTAATCGGGGCGTGTGGCAACAACCACTTGTGTCTGTCGCCGTGCAGAGGCAAGTCGAGAGGGGGGGCTTGAGTCACCGGAGCAGATCCTTGGGTTTGCGGGACAGGAAGTTCGCCGGAGTGGCACTGGAGACTTCAGGTGGGAGGGGGCCAAAACTGTTATCTGGGTGATGACGAAAATAGTCGAAATGATGGCGCTCTGCGGCTCTGCCACACGCTTGGTACTCGTTCTACTCGCTGTTTTCCTTCAGTTGTGGGTGTTTGCCATCTTTGGCACAGTGATTGCAACTAATTCAAACATCGGACGCCAACTGATGGTCGTCCACCAGTTCCAGGGATCCACACAAAGGAACCACCATGTCACGCTTCATCTTCTCAACGGTCGCCATCGTTGGTCTCTTGGCCCTCAGTTCAGGGTCGGCGTTCGCTCAGCACTGCCGTCAGGGCGGCGGCTACGGCGGCGGAGGCTACTACAACGGCGGCTCGTTCGGGGTCCAGGTCTACTCGACCCCCAGCTACAACTACGCCCCCCGGTATGCCTCGTCCGGCTATCAGAACTACCAGCCAAGCTACCAACAGAACTACGGCCACTCGAACCAGTCGTACTACCACGACACTAGTCACTACGACTACCACGGCCCCTCGTTGCAGCAGCATGGGAACCACTATGACTATGTTCCCAGTCACTACGACTACCACCAGACCGGACACTACCACCACTAGTCGATCCGGAGTCGAGTCGGAGAGAAACTCGCCAGACGTGCTTCCGCGTCTGGCGTTTTCGTTTCTGGGGATCATCAGGATTCAAGCTGCGATGAACCGGACCATGACCTGATAAAAGTCATTTCAACCGAATGCCCCGGAATGGGATTGAATTCCCGCGCCTCACCTGCCCATACTCACCTCAACTGGTCGAGCGTCGAAGCCATCCTCATCGGAGGTTTCGCGACTACCCAGATTTCCACAAGGAGCATCAAGATGAGAGTCACACCGTTGTTTCAGTTGCTGGCGGTCAGTGCGGCGTTCATCGCTGCTCCGGCCTTCGCCCAGCATGACCACAATCATGCCACCCCGTGGCACCAGAGTACCGTGATCTATGACCAGAACGGTCAACGTGTCACCGCCAACTATGGCAACTATCAGTATGTTCTGCCGCCCAGCCGACAAGGTCAGGGAACCTACTACACCCACAACAACATCCGCTACTACCACTTGCAGCAGCAGCACGGTCGCGGCCATGTCGGTCGGCCCACAGCTGTCCAGTTCGGCGGGTTCTCGCATGTCGATGAATTGGCTGCCCAGTTGGAGTCGATGACCAACGAGTTGTGTCTGGACCTGCACTACAACTACCAGCACAACCAGGAGTTCGCCGAGACCTATCGCGAAGCGTACGAAATCCTGGAGATGGCGCGCTATGCCCACGATGAGGAGCACCACGGCGATCGAGCCGAGTTCGCTCGGGTGATGGCCAATATTGATCCGCTCTTCCACCATGTCGAAGAAGATGTCGAGACCTGGTCGCGGCATCACCGTCGCCAGATTGGCCAGCTGGGGATCATCGACAAGATGCAGCGCATCGAAGGCTTGATTCACCACCTGCTCTATGATGTCGGAGTGACTCCAGTGCATCATGAACATGGGGAGGAGCAGGCCCCTCCTCCCGGCGGTGGCGTCGAGCAGGCTCCTCCGCCCGCCACTCTCCAAGCCCCTCGCCCGTAAATACTCGGGCAAACTCGCATAAAATACAAAAGCCCCGGACTTGCATCCGGGGCGTTTGAGCTTGAGTGGCGACAGTTCAGACAGGAGGAGAAGAGAATCTCGTCCGTATTTCTGAGTCACTCGTCCACGCGAAAACGGGGGGATCGCCTGCTTCGGGAGGGCGAGGCTCCTGCCGAGCCGTTCTCGCGAGATCGCGAGTTCCCTGGCTCGCGGCTCAGCAGGAGCTTCGCCCTCCCGAACTGGCTTGCCGCAACCCCAAGATTGAGCGAGTACCGGGCACTGGTCCTTACTGCCCGCTGAGAGCCTGACCACGCAGGCCATCATCCTCGCCAGTATCATTGGTATCCGCGAGGCCCCCAGAAAGGAGCAATCCATCAATCTGAGCAATCGCCTGGGCGAGCTGGCGGCGGGCATCGACAGCCCGCAGGTTGGACTCGAAATAAGTTCGGCGGGCGACCAGCACTTGCAGAAAATCAAACTCCTGTGCGGTATAAGCTTGCTCCGACAGTGAAAGACTCTGTTCCGCTTTCGGGAGAATCTTTCCCTCGTAACGCAGGACAGCTGCGAGGGCCGAGTCGTACTCCTGAGCGGCACGAGCGAGTCGCGATTTGATCGACATGGTCAATCGCTGGTAGTCCTGGGTGGCCCGGCAGTATTCCGCATGAGCTGCCGAGATGTTACCCTCGTTGCGGTTAAACACGGGGATCGGGAGGCCGACACCGACCTGGGCAAAGCTACTGTTCGTGCCGAGGTCTTGGCCAGCAGACAGATCGAGTTCGATGTTCGGAATCGCCTGGGCATCTTGGCGGTAGAGGTTCGCGCTGGCACGATCGACTCGTGACTGGGCTGCGTGCAGTTCGGGACTGGAGGCGACGATCTCGGCATAGACGGTGTCCCAGTCTTTGGGCTGACCCGACTTGGGGAGTTCCCCATCGAGGTCCGTCAACGCCAGATCCGGCAGCCCCACAATCGCCGTCAGTTCTTTCCAGGCCGCCGTTTGCTGATACCCGGCTTGTTGCTGTTGCAGTTCGACCTCTTGCAGCTGGATTTCGGCTTGCAGGATTTCCGGCAGCGAACCTTCGAGGGCGTCCTTGCGGCGCTGGGCCACATGCACTCCTTTGGCGGCGATGACTTGGAAATCTGAGGTGATCGCGAGCCGTCGCTGGGCGGCAAGAGCCTCGTAGTAAGAAGTCCGCACGTCGGTCAGCACGCGGTAGCGCTGGGTTTCGACCTCCCAGAGTTGAGCCTGCACCGCTTGATTCAGAACGTGCTGGCTCAGCCCCAGTTTGTTCGCAGTGACGATATCTTGCGAGAGCGTCAAGAGATGCTGATCGGTCCCCGCGTCCCCCAGCTGTTGACCACTGTAAGTCAGCGTCGGATTGGGCAGGCGGCCGACTTGATCCCGGAAGCCAGCGGCCTTGGAGACCGAGGCAGAGGCTTGCCGAATCGCGGGATTGTTTTCGAGGGCGAGCTGTTCGAGATGAGCCAGTGTCAGCGAGGTGCTGGTCGCCTCATCCTCCACCGGGTCCAGGAGGGCGACCTCCTGATGCAGGGCCGACTGCTCGTTGCTCACCAGTGTGATCTCATCTTCGAACAGTGGCTGATCGTATGTGTGGACACCCGCAGGCGGACTCATTGACTCTGACCGCGCGACCGCAGCTTCGCGATGCGTCGTTCGGGCATCGACTTGATCGTCGAACCAGCGGTTAGTCGCTTCGCAGCCTCCGAACAGAAGGCCGACTGCACACCAGCGGAATGCTGAGAATGTTCTATGCAACGACATAGCGGATTCACCGAGGGTCGGGGACGGACAGGTTGTGAGGCGGAATGGAGTTGGAATGGTTCTTCCGCCGTCTCTTTCTCTATCGCGTATTCCCGTGCCTCTCAATGAGGGGCATGTGCCGTGTGAGCCTGCCCGCCCTGAAACAGCGGTTCTGCGGCCCGTACCCTCCAAAGAGTCGGCACCACCCCACCCGGTCGACCCGACCGCCGACGGACTATGCGTTATGAGCGGCACATCCGGAACAGGTTGACAGCCAGCATTTCTTGGCTGAATGAGACGAAATCACCGGTTCTCCAAGCCTCACCAGAACCGCGAATGTGGTTTGCCACAGACGCTTTCCCCCTTCGTTTCCTGTGTTCTCTACTGTTCATTTCCGATTTGACTGTGGGAAGAACTGGGAGCGGCAGTGGATCGAACAGAGGAAAACAAAGTGCCTCTGGTTTGATCTCTTCGTGACCTTCGTTACCGTCTGTTCAAATCGGGATGTTCATTGGTCCAATTCCTGAGAGCCTGACTTCGCTCTCCCCGCCCGTGCGAGTTCTCTTCGTGTTCCAGAATCTTTCCGCCTGGTCAATCGCCTACACCGTCGGGCTGGGTGTCTGGCTGTTGACCGGAGTAATCGCCTTCTGGGGGTTGCTCAAGTTGCGGCGTCGCTGGCTGGACCGGCCTCGTGCGCGGAAGATTGTCCATGCCGGGCTGGGGTTGTGGATGCTGCTGGCCATGCTCACGCTGCCCGAGATCGCCTGCGCCTTGTTCTACGACCAGACCGATTCCTTCAGCCAAACCAACGTCTCTCGACGCTGGTTCAAACTCCATGTCGAACCCAATCGAGATGGTTTTCGCGATGACCTGCCCCTCCCTGTCTTTCGCAAACCGAATCAGCAGTCCATCGTGTTCGTCGGCGACAGCTTCACCTTTGGTCATGGGGTGAAGAACCCCGCAGATCGTTTCACGGATCGATTGCGAGCGCACTGGGACCGCGAGCGCCCCGAGCGAGTGCTCGTCTCCAATGCCAGTTTACCGGGCACCGATATTCGTATGCTGGCTGACACCTTGGTGGCTGATCTGTATCGCGAGCCACACCCCATCGATCTGATGGTGTATGTGTTCGTGCCGAATGACATTGAATACTGTGACGACCGCACCGCACACCATGTGGAGTCGCTGGCGGCCATGGAGCCTCGCGGCTGGCTGTTTGGCGACACGTATTTTTACAACTTGCTGTGGTATCGCTGGCAGAGCTGGAGTCGCCCGGAGGGAACTGACTATTACGGTTATCTGAAGGGGGCGTACACTTCGGAACCGTGGCCACGGTTCACGACAGAACTGGACCAGTTGCGTGAAACCTGCAAGTACCGGGGAACTCGATTGGCGATCGTGGCCTTTCCCTTCCTGCACGATCTGGGGACGGAGGACTCATTCTCAGTGGCCCATGAACAGTTGGGGAAATACTGCCAGACCCACGACACGCCGTTCCTGGATTTACGACCTGCGCTGGCTCCGCATGTGAGTGAAGGGCTCGTCGTCAATCGCTTTGACTCGCATCCGAATCCCCGCGCCCATGAGCTGGCCGCCGCAGCATTGGCCCCGTGGTTAGAGACACTACTTGAACAACCGAATCCGGCTCCGTAGCTGAAGCAGCGGCGAGCGTCCGAAGTGTGTGTGAGGAGGCATCTTCCGACCATTCCGTCAGTTCACGGGTCGACATCTTTCGACCGACGCGGACGACGCAGTTGGGAAATTCGATCATACGCCAAGGTGGTCACGACTCCCGTATACGGCACGGCCACGAAGAGCCCGACAACCGCCGCCATGAGTCCAAACACCCAGAGCAGCCCGCAAAGACAGAACAGTCCGAACAGGCGCCGTTTGTTTCCATAGGTAATCACTGCCGCTTGCCGCAGAGCCTGCAAATCCGGCGAGTCCCGGTCGATCAGCACCATCAGATACGGCCAGAACACCAGCGATACAACAACAGCCGGAATCAAGCAGGAGGGCAGAGCAGCCACAGCGATCCATCCGAGTGCGGCTTTCAGCACCTCAAACGGAATCAGCCCCAAGATCAGCGAGCCCGCAATCAACAGACACAGGATCAACAAGCAGGACAAGGCTCGCCAGAAGAACGCCCCTCCCCGGAACAGGTCTCCCACCTCTGCGGATTGCCCTCGCACCACCTTCATCAAGATCTGGGTGTAACCGATGTTCAACCATGTCGAGAAAGCCAACTGGCAAACCGTCGCTAGAGCCAGCCCGAGCGACCACAGTACCTGTGGCCCGGCAGCCAGCTGCTGCGTCTTGATCTGCTGATCCGCGTACCAAGCGGGATACAGACTGACCATGTTCAAGACGAACGACAGTACAAACGCACCGATGCACAACCCGATCCGCCCTCGAAAGATCTGCCAGCCTTCCGTCAACAGCTGATCGAGCGGCGGGAGAGGCTGGGGGGTGCTCCATTCGTCTTCGTCTCTGTCATTGGAAGGCACTGGGGTGAGAGGAGCTTCACTCCTCACAATGGGGGGCGGCCCTTCGATTCGCTGAATCTGCCCGCAGGTCAAACAAACGAAATTGTCTCCAAACCGTTCCAGAGATTCGGGGAAGCCTGCCTGGCACCGGGGACATCGCGAAGGAGAAGTCATGACTGCACGGAGAGGATGAATGGACGTTGCCGAACTTGATGTGTAACGCATGGGAGCCAGCCTCACAATGCGTGTACTCTCATCCGGGGGAAACGGAGGCTGTACTGGTTGAGGGATGGCCTCCCGACTATTCTCTCTCATCGCCTCTTCTGAAAGAGGCACACTGCCCCCGACCGGCTGTTGACGCGGAGCCCACTTGAAGACCGATCCCTCATGGGCCGACCGATGTGTGGCCGGGCTAGCGGAATTTGCAGTCCGCCACCGTCTGGTCCTGCTGGGATTGGCCGTCATCGCCACCGTGGTCAGCTATTGGCCCGCGCAGAGTTTGAAGCTGGACGAGTCGATCGAGTCATTTTTCGCTCCCACCGATCCGTTGCTCCTGGAATATCAGACTAGTAAGAGTCGCTTCGGAGGCGATGAGTTTGTCTTGGTCGCCTATTCACCGCAACGTCCTGACGGGGAGCCGGGGCCAGCCAAAGTGACCTCCCGTGCGGTCCTCGCCGAGAATGCCACATTCGCCGCAGAGCTCAGCCAGATCCCGGGTGTGCAATCTTCTAGTACACAGTCTTTAAGCAAGATGTATCAGCTGCCCGACCTCGATACGGGTCTCCCCAAGCTTGCCGAAGCCGCCGCAATCCGCTTGTTCCAAGATGACATTCTCGACGAGGCGCGTGGAATCCTCGTGGGAGGTGAAAATGACCAGACGCTGGCGATCGTCCTGCGTCTGATCCCCGCTGATCAGTCCCCCATTCCCCGGCGGGACACCATCCTGAAAATCCGCGAACTGGCGGCTCGGCACCAGCCCCGAACCTACGTCGCCGGGGAACCGGTGCAAGTGCAGGACATGTTCCTCTATGTGGAGCAGGACAGTCGGACACTCGGGGTCACCTCCACACTGCTGCTGATGCTGGTCGTGATGCTCATGTTTCGCAGCTTGCGCTGGATGATCCTGCCGCTATTGGTCGTGCAACCGGCGCTCCTCTGGACCAAGGGGCTGCTGGCGCTGACGGGACTGAAGCTGAGCATGGTCAGTTCGATGCTCACGTCACTCACGACGATCATCGGAGTCGCCACAGTCATGCATCTGGCCGTCGAGTTCCGCAACGCTCGGCAGCAGCATTCACGGGTCGAGGCGTTTCATGATGTGTTCCGTAGACTGGCCATCCCGATCTATTGGACGATCGTCACGACGGCGATTGGCTTTGGATCGTTGCTGACCAGTTCCATCGTCCCCGTGCAGAGTTTCGGGCTGCTGCTGTTGGTCTCCACGATGATGGTACTCGTGGCTTGCTTCCTGTTTCTGCCAGCGGGCATCTTATGGGGGCATCGGGACTCTGACCCCCAGTTGGGCCGGTCCGAAGAGCAACTCACTCGGGGATTGGAGAAGCTGTTTGATGCGGTGACGAAGCAACGCTGGATCACGATCTCTGTCTTGCTGGCGATCACCGTCATCGCCTCATTCGGGATCAAGTTCGTTCGTGTCGAGACTGACTTCAGTCAGAACTTTCGCCAAGACAGTCCCATCATCGAGTCACTCGACTACTTCGAGTCCCGTTTTGGCGGAGTGGGGACCTGGGAGATCAATTTCTCGGCCCCGGCAGTTCTCGATGAGGAGTACCTGAACCGGGTGCAGAAACTGGCATCTCAATTGCGAGCACTGGAGGTGGACCCGAATGGTGACAAGGGGGGCGGATTAACCAAGGTCGTGGCCCTCTCGGATGGACTGAACTTCATCCCACCGCTGTTCGCTGGCACTGTCGAGGAACGCCAGGAATTCATGCGTCAGATTCAGCCGGAGTATGAGCCATCACTGTATAACGCCTCAGCCGGTCGCATGCGGATCGTCCTGCGAGCCCGAGAACGACAGCAAGCCGACGTGAAGCTGGAGCTGATTCGCCGCGTGCGAGAACTCTCCCGGAAGTCCTTTCCGGATGCGGAGGTGACGGGGCTGTACGTGCTGCTGGCCCATCTGATTCAAAGTCTGCTGCGGGACCAGTTGGTCAGCTTCGGTGTGTCGGTAGTGCTGATCGTGATCTGTGTCTGGATCCCGTTTCGCCGGTTGTCTTGGGCACTGATCGCGATGTTCCCAAATGTCCTGCCGACGCTGTGGTTGATTGGCGGCATGGGTTGGCTAGGGGTCCCGATCAATATCGGAACCGCGATGATCGCGAGCGTCTCACTGGGGCTGACGATCGACTCCAGTATTCACTATCTAGCGGGATATCAATTCGCGATCCGGGCTGGGACTCCCCACCTGCAAGCGTTGCGGGAATCGTCCACACAGATCGGTCGGACGCTGGTGCTTACCAACGCGGCACTCGTCCTCGGCTTCTCGGTACTCGCGCTGTCGAACTTCCTGCCGCTGGTGTATTTCGGTCTGCTCGTGAGTTTTACCATGCTGACCGGACTGCTCGGGAACCTCGTTTTACTGCCCTCCATGATGCTCGGCCTGGAAGAGATTCAAGGCGAAACGATCCATGATAAGTCACCCGAGTGACAACCATGTGGGTGGTCGTTCCCCTTCCAGATCGTGGATGAGTTGCACGCAGCGCACTCACTTCGGACGCCCTTTGATGTCCTTCACACCCGTGTGTGCATCATAAAAGTCGGCAGCCCGCGTCCTCTGCCCCCTCTCCCCACTGGCGACACGACTTTTGGTGAGGAGATGGCTGTGGGGAGAGGGCCGGGGTGAGGGGCCTAGAGCGAGCGATGTGGCCCCCTCACCCCATCCCTCCCCCCCACAGCCGAGTTCACTCCGAGGGCCAAATCGAATGTGGGGGAGAGGGAGCCGGAACTGGCAGCTGTCGACTTGCCTGACACACACACACCTCACACTCCCTTGGGCAACTCATCGGTGGGATCGGTCGCGGCCTTCGCAGTGATGTGGAACTCCTCGATCAACTTGTTCCGCTGGATCTCGATCTGCCGGTCAAAGGCCGACAGCACATCCAGCGCCCGATCCCGCGAGGTCACTAGCCCGATGATCAGGTACTGCACAATCGCGAACAGATAACAGACCCACCCCGCCGTGCTGGGAATGATGACCGCCAAGATCGCAAACACGGGCGAGGAGCGGCTGAGGTGGTGACACGCCGCCCCCTTCAGGAAGGGCAGCCAGACCAGCTTCAGGTTCTCCAGGACGCTCTTCTTCCGGTCGATCGGGAGTCCTCGCAGTCCCGGATGGATCACCGAGAACAGCTGCTGGTCGGGCATCGATTCGACGACCCCGATGGCCACCATCAATCGACCAGCTGCCAGCCAGACATTCTGGTCAGAGAACGTCAAATCCCAATGGATGTTCGTCTCAAACCGCATCCAGTTGTTCACGACGACTCGGATGAACCCTTGCAGCCAATGTTCAAAGTTATAAGTTGCCACGAACAGCAGGATCGCCCCACGAGTCCACTGCTCAAGGTCTTTCTCCAGCTCCACATCGCGATCAGTGGAATGGGCGAAGCGGCGACGGACTCGCCGGAACGCCGGGACTGCCAAGACACTAACTAACAGCCGCGTGCAGGGGCGCACGATCGGCGAGAGGAGTTGATCCACGAGCCACAACTTCCCAAATGCCGGCACGGTGCTGCTCCACGGTTGCGAAGGCGACAGCTGTCCCGCCATGCCGTAAGCGGGGAGTCCGGCTCCAGATTCGAAGCGAGACTGCCAGAGGAACGGCTTGGGGAAGCGGGCGGATCATAACGATTTTACGAGATTGACCGACATGCTGAGCTGGCTGGGACTGGCGCCGCGAGGAATCAGCGAGCGAGAGATCAGCGATTGGTGAGTTCTTTCCAACTCAGGAGACAGACCAGAAAGAACTGGCGGTCATCGGAGACGGGGAGCTTTTCGAAATCGGCAAGGTGGGCTTCCACCTGCTCGATGAGCGTCAAGACTTCGGTTCGCTTAAATCGCTCGGAGAGGTCGTAGTCAGCCAGATGCCGCCGACGTTGAAGCTCGACGAAGGTCGTGGCGATATTCTGAATCGGTTTTTCGATGACATAAACGCCAGAGGCATTCTTCGGCAGTGGCTTCGTCACGGATGCGGGCAAAGTGCCTCCCTGGAAGCTACTACTTGCGTTTTCATAGTGGTGTGAGTGAACGCCCGTGCCAGGGCATGGCGAAAGCCTTGCTCTGCGTGTTGCGTACCAAGAATTCCGCGACACGCCCCATCCACGAGGAAATGAAACAGAGCGTAATAGAGGGCCGACACCGCGCGACGGAGATTGGCCTGCTTCGGCTTCCCTCGGGTATCTATGAGCATCAGTGCTCGAGCTTGCTTCAGTAAGTCCTTGTACAACGATCACTCCCCCTCGTCTTCTTCATCGTCCTCATCGTCTACCAATTCGCTGGGCTTGACGATGATGATATACGGAAAGAGGGAGATTCCATGCTGCCGCAAACTCTCCCGGATCACGAATTTCATTTCACCAATATCGTGTCCGTTCAACTGATCGAGGTCAGTCGATTCTTCGATCACGGCTGTGATTCTGAGGGCTGGCTCGCCGTCCGTGCCTTCATCATCTTCCGGGATCAATTGAATCACCCGTGGACTGGCGGGCAACTTCAACTTGCTCAGGTCGAGGGCCTCGTGAATTTCGGCGGTCACTGCCATTGTCTTGCTCCAGAGGGTGCGAACCTGCGACCTGATTCTATTCAATTGGCCAGGGTTGCGAATCCTCAATCCTGGAATTCGCGGCCCCAATTACCCACAGAGCCCCGTCAAGGCTCAGAATTTGGAGTCGCGGGAAACGCAACCGGGAGGGCGAAGCTCCTGCTGAGCCGCGAGCCAGGGGACACGTCGACTCGCGGTAGCGGCTCGGCAGGAGCCTCGCCCTCCCGTGGGAAGCGAACCCCAAAATCAAGCCTTGATGGGGCACTGGGGGCTTACCAACGGAACAGGCTCGTCACGAGAACACTCGCCGGGTGTGGATCAACACGCATTGATATACAATCGCAGCCAGTCATGGCACTCCCACTCTTCGAGCGAGTCGCGAACGTGTGGACCGGATGTTCCCCATCATCGACTTCGGCACTCCGTGGACGGGCGAGGTACGCCTCTGTCTTCGGACTGCTGATCGCTGTCATCGCCCAGCCTCTGGTGGCGGCAGATCTCCCGCCAGTGGCGACGATACCGGTGGACTTCACCCGCGACATTGCACCGGTACTGGAGCGCTCCTGCTGGACGTGTCATGGGCCGGAGAAGCAGCGCAGCGGGTTTCGTCTCGATCAGCGCGGGGCGGCTCTGCAAGGTGGTGAACTCGGCCAGGCGATCATTCCGGGCAAGAGCGCCGAGAGCCCGCTGATCCGCATGGTGGCGGGTCTGGAAGAGGGCCTCGACATGCCGCCCGTGGGGGACCGGATCTCGCCCGAGGAGATCGGGAAGCTGCGGCGTTGGATTGATGAGGGAGCGAAGTGGCCGGAGGACTCCAATGACTCCCACGCCGCTCCGACTGACTGGTGGTCGCTGCGTCCGCTGGCGACTCCCGCTGTTCCGATGACGGCGGGGAGACCGCCCGAGTGGAGCGTCCACCCGATTGATGCGTTCATCTATGCCAAGCTCGCGGAGGCCCAGCTGTTACCAACCCCAGCGGCCGACCGCCGCACGCTGATCCGCCGCGTCTACTTGGACCTGATCGGGTTGCCTCCCTCACCTGAAGAGGTGCAGGCGTTCGTCCGCGACTCCAACCCTCAAGACTACGAGCAACTAATCGACCGGCTGCTCAAATCGCCGCAATACGGGGAGCGCTGGGCACGGCACTGGCTCGATCTGGTTCACTTTGCCGAGACGCACGGCAATGACCAGGACCGCCCGCGCGAGAACGCTTGGCCCTACCGCGACTACGTGATCGAGTCTCTGAACGCCGACAAACCGTACGCTCGCTTCGTCCAAGAACAGATCGCGACCGACGCCCTGTGGCCCGAGCATCCGGAGTTGACTCCTGCCCTCGGCATGCTGGCCGCAGGACCGTGGGACGAGAGTACGCTGGCCAGCATTCGCGAGGACTCGATCGATCGCCAGATTGGGCGCTACCTCGACCGCGACGACATTGTCACGACAGTCATGTCGACGTTCACCAGTTCGACCGTCCACTGTGCCCGCTGCCACAATCACAAGTTCGACCCATTCTCACAGGCCGACTACTACGCGCTGCAAGCGGTCTTTGCAGGAACTGAGAAGGCCGAGAAGGTGTTCGATGTCGACCCGTCCGTACTCGCTCGCCGCCTCGCGCTAGAACGCCAGCAGAAGGCGATCACCGCGCGCGACATCAGCGTCATGGCTTCGCTGTGGAACCCCGAATCTCGCGCTGCCTTCGCCCAGTGGGAGGACGGCCTGCGCGCCTCGCAAATGCAGTGGTCTGTGCTCGCGCCGACCGAGTTCACCACGGTCAACGGAACCGTTCTGGAACTGAAGCCCGATCAGTCGCTACTGGCCACCGGAGATCGCCCTCTCACCGAGGTCACCACTGTCAGCGCACTGCTACCCGTCGGCGAATGGACGGCGTTACGTTTGGAAGTTCTGACCGATGACTCGCTGCCGGTGCGGGGTCCCGGACGACAGGAGAATGGAAACCTGCACCTCTGCGAGATCCGCCTCGAACTCTCTCCGGACGGACAACCGGCGTCGTACATTCCGATCGCACTCTGCAATGCGACTGCCGACTTTGACCAAACTGGCTGGGACATCACCCGCGCGATCGATGGAGATCCGACCACAGCCTGGGGCATCCACCCGCAAGTCGGGCAATCGCACCTCGCGGTGTTTGAACTGCAAGCCCCGATCACTGTCACCGCGCACGCACGCGTACGGGTCACATTGGATCAGCTGCATGGCCGGATGCATACGATCGGTCGGATGCGGTTGTCGGTCTCCGGGCAGCCCACTCCGGTGCGGGCGGCTCCGGTGCCCACAGCGTTTGCCGCAGCACTCTCGAAGCCCGCCAGCGAACGCACTGCTCCCGAGACAGAGGAGTTGGAACTCGGCTTCTGGAAAGAGCGGACGAGCCGGGAGCTGTCTGCCTTGCCCGCACCGCGCCGGGTCTTCGCGGGTACGAATGACTTCCCGCAGGACGGAGGTCACATCTCCATCGGTCGCCCGCGCGAGGTGCAAATCCTCCGGCGGGGCGAGATCACGCAACCGATCGGCGAAGCGCAGCCTGGGACGCTGCAATGCGTCGCGGGTTTGGAGTCGCGATTCACACTTTCGCATCCCGAGCAAGAAGCCACACGCCGGGCCGCGCTCGCACGCTGGATCACCGATCCACACAACCCGCTGACATGGCGATCGATCGTCAACCGCGTCTGGCACTACCACTTTGGCCAAGGGATTGTCGACACACCCAACGACTTTGGCCGCATGGGGAGTCCACCGTCGCACCCCGAACTGCTCGACTGGCTGGCTATCCACTTTCGCGACAACGGCGGGTCACTGAAGCAACTCCACCGACTCATCTTGACCAGCGCGACCTACCGCCAGGCAATGATTCACGATCCAAAGGCAGCATCGATCGATGGGAACAATCGCCTGCTGTGGCGCGGCAACCGTCAGCGTCTCGACGCGGAGATGATCCGGGATTCATTGCTGTCTCTGAACGGTCGTCTCGACCCCACGATGGGAGGTCCGTCGGTCAAGCAGTTCGTGATGTCCCCCGGTATCCATGTGACTCCGAACGTCGACTACAAGTCATTCCAGCTCGACGACCCTGCCAACTCGCGGCGATCGATCTACCGGTTCTTGTTCCGCACCCTGCCCGACCCGTTCATGGATGCCCTCGACTGCCCCGCCGGGGATCAGCTGACTCCCGTGCGGAGCGAGTCGGTCACATCGCTGCAAGCACTGGCGATGCTCAACAACCCGTTCGTGATCCGCCAGTGCGAGCATCTCGCCAGCCGCATCACCAGCAACCCGCAACTGGCCGCTCAGCGAATCGACTCACTGTTCCGCCTGGCACTCCAGCGCGAACCGACCGACGACGAGCGGACCAAGCTGCAAGCCTACGCCGAGCGCCACGGATTAGCGAATGCCTGCCGACTGGTTGTGAACAGCAATGAGTTCTTGTTTGTCGAGTGAGCCCGTGGGATAGGCTTTCAGCCTGTCAAAACCTGATCATGACAGGCTGGAAGCCCATCCCACGGGGAATCGCACCACGTTGACTCTCGTTCCCAAGCTCCGCTTGGTAACGCCTATCCCCGAAGCTCCACTTCGCCGCGTGCCAGAACATGATGCGTTACAAGTCTGCTCCGATTCTGGCTCGAAGTTGTGTCGCGACGCTTATAGATTCGTAGGTATCTCGCCGTCGGTGGCCGCAAGTTCGGCACGCCTCTTTGCCAAAGTCTGCAATGCTTCGGCCAGGTAGCGGGGAATCGAAATCAGTTCCACGATGGTCTTCGACTCGGACTGTGGCTTGGTTTTCACATGCGAGATGGTCAGGTAATCCGAAGCCTCACATTTCGGACACATGTAATAAACCACTGCACTTTAATTGGACAGCGCCAGGTTCGTCTGACACCTCTTCCGCAAGATATGGTGGTGAGTGAGTTTAGTTGCGATTGACGAGAATGTGAAAAAGAGGCGA
>JAYTCW010000436.1:0-9705 GCA_043736295.1 Planctomycetota bacterium
CACCAAGTACACCCTACAAGGCTAAAATCTCGCCAATGACCATCCCCCCAAATAGTCGGATGAACCGAATTTCTGCCCGTCCCGCTGATCTGCACGGTCACATTCGGCAGTCCCTTCTCACTGCGAGAGGGAGAAGCCCGCGATGATTTCTTGCATCGGGCGCGCCAGGCGGTCATCAATCTCCGGACACCGGACGCGAAGACAATACCGGCCTCCCCGCTGCCCCTCGCCCAGGAGCCTCCTCTTGAAACTTGATGCTGAGATGATGTGGCTGACCGGCGGAGTCATCCTGCTACTGGTGATTGGTTCGGTCACCGGCTGGGTGCTGTCGCGGCGAAACTTGAGCGAGTCGGGCCGCAAGACAGTCGACAACCTCAACGCCCGCATGAAAGCCTGGTGGGTGATGACAGCTGTCTTCGCCCTCGCCTTGCTCACCGGGGGAGTCGGCTCGATCGTGCTGTTCGGTTTCTCGTCGTTTATGGCTCTGCGAGAGTTCGTGACGCTGACCCCGACACGCCTGGGGGATCACCGCTCGTTGTTCTGGGCATTCTTCGTGATTACTCCGCTGCAGTATTTACTGCTGCATGTGGAATGGTACGGGCTGTTTTCCATCTTCATCCCGGTGTATGTGTTTCTGCTGTTGCCGATTCGTTCCGCCGTGGCCGGTGACACTGAGCGGTTCCTGGATCGGGCCGCGAATATCCAGTGGGGACTGATGATTTGTGTGTACAGCCTCAGCCATGCCCCGGCCCTGTTGACGTTGCTGAAGATTCCTCACTATGTCGGAGAAAATGGCAAGCTGTTGTACTACTTCGTCATGATTTGTGAACTGAGCGATGTGTTGCAGTACACCTTCGGCAAGCTGTTCGGGAAGCACAAGCTTTCCCCTGAGGTGAGTCCGAACAAGACTTGGGAGGGGTTGATCGGTGGGATCTCGGCGACGGTGGCGATCGGAGCCGCCTTGTGGTGGGCGACGCCGTTCAGCCCTTGGGAGTCTGCTGGGATGTCGCTGGCGATCTGCGCCATGGGATTCGGCGGCGGACTGGTGATGTCCGCGATCAAGCGGGATCGCGGAGTCAAGGACTGGGGGTCCTCAATCTCTGGACACGGAGGGGTCCTCGACCGGATCGACTCCCTGTGCTTCTCGGCCCCCGTGTTCTTTCATCTGACGCGGTATTACTTCACGGAGTAGCTGAGACCTGCCGTAGCTGCGAGACCCGGCCCCGCGATGAAATTGGAGCGAGTCTCGATTAGCATTGTTTCGCGATGTCTTCGTTGACATCATTCGAGGTGCGACTGCCAGGCCGCCGTCAGCTGGCATCACACTTGCTGCTTGAACACGTCACGATTGCCAGCCTCACGAGGGAGGTGTCTCATGAAATTCTTCCGCCAGATCTTCGCCGCCTCGGATCGCGGTACGTTTATCGACCTGTTTCTGGATGCGTTGCGACAGTCCCAGCCGCAAGCCAAGCTCGAATACAAGGCGGAAGAGTTCGCGGTCACCACGGCCACGGGTCGCATCAACCTCTCCAACTTCTATGCGGAGTATTGCCTGCTCCCCTGGCATAAACGCAAGTCATACATCACTCGCACGGTCGGCATCTTTGTGAGTGTCCGCGATGATCTGCCCGAGGACTTCGACGAGGCCCGACGCAACCTGATGCCGAAAATCTGGATGCGCAGCTCCTTCGCCCATCAGGCCCTGCTGTGCCGCATCGAAGGGAACGCCCCGCCGGAACTGGAGTCCACTCCGCTGGGCGAGCATCTGCTGACCACGATCGTGTACGACCTGCCTGAGTCGATGCAGACGATCCCGCCCAAGCAATTCGAAACATGGGACATCACCAGCTATGCCGCGTGGGAGATCGCCATCGAGAACCTCTCCGAGCGGACCCGCGCGATGGCCAAGATCGGCGACCATCTGATCTCGGCAGTCTCGGGCGACAACTACGATGCCAACCGATTGTTCCTTGTTGATCGACTGCGAGAACTCGGGATGACGGGCCATCTGATCGCGATGGTGCCGAACCGTGACACGCTCTACATCACCACGCTCGACGACAGCCTGGGGCTCCGCATGATGGCCGAGTTGTCTGACAAGACGCTGCAGGGCGAGCCGCGACCGATGTCGCCGTTCCCGCTGCAATATATCGACGATGAGTGGGTCGACTGGCACCCGCCGGTGAACCATGTGCTGTATCCCCGGTTCCAGGAGATGCGGGCCCGCTACCTGCAAGGGGAATACTCCGAGCAGAAAGCCTTGCTCGACAAGCTGAAGGAGAACGGCGAGTACGCAGACCAGTTCGTGGCGACCTACTCGGTGCTGCAGAAGAAAGACACCGAGGAGATCCTGTCGTACGCGGTGTGGGGAGATGGAGTCGACACCTTACTCCCGGAGACCGATCGCGTGGTGCTGATCCGCAACCCCGAGAAGCCCGAGGGGTTCGTGCATTGGTCGACGGTCCGCGAAGTCATGGGCCGCGAGATGCAGGAGGTGCCCGACCTGTACCCCAAGCGGTTCCGCGTGCGTAAGTTTCCGACGGCGGAGCAACTGAGCGACATGGAGCCGAGCGAAAGCCCGTAGGGTGGGCGCTCTGTCGTCGCTACGTTCCCCAAAACGTTGGGAGCTTGAGGCGACATGACTGACACGAACAGGTGACATTCCAACATCCACACGGAATATCAATGAGCCGCATCTACGTCGAAACATCCATTGCCAGTTTTTACTTTGAAGTCCGAAAAGAACCAGACATGGTCGCTCGTCGGGAATGGACGCGACGTTGGTTCGATGCAGCTCTGGTCGGTGGCGATGAGATTGTCACGAGCCTGGCAGTCTTGGCAGAACTGGAACGGGGCAACTTCCCCGGCAGGGAACAAGCCCTCGCACTGTTCAGCCAACTGCCCGTGGAAGACATTTCCGAAGCCGTCGCTGAGGTTGCTGAAGCGTACATCGCTCACAAGCTGATGCCGAACGATCCCACGGGGGATGCGATGCATCTGGCAGTGGCCTCTTATCACAAGTGTGATTTTCTCGTGACGTGGAACTGTAAACATCTGGCCAATGCCAACCAATTCGGTCACATTCGGCGTGTCAATGGTATACTTGGGTTGGTGAGTCCGTCGCTAGTGACGCCACTCGAACTCCTCGCCGAGGAATCAACCGATGTCTGAGAGCAACTTTGCCGAACTCCGCCGTGTGCGGAATGAGATGTCTGTTGAGGCGGGACACGATGTCCGGCGTTTCATCGAATTGCTCGATGGGGTGCGGACCAAGTATCGGGATCAACTCGTTAATCATGGAGCGGATGCCGAACACTGCGACGCACAGGTGTCTGCCAACCAGAAGGTGTGGGACGAGGATTCCGCAGCCGTGGCGCGGTGAATACCTCGGAGTTAGCTTGTGGTGGTGAGAAATTCAGAGACTGATACCACGGACGAAGTGATCCGAGAAATCCGCCGGATTAAAGCGGATTTGACCGAATCGATGGGATTCGATTCAGACCGCATTCTGCAGGATGCGAAGGCCAGACTGAAGAACTCAGGGAGCAAGAATCTTTCACCGCCTGTCGGCATATGAACAGAGCATCCAGCATGTCACGTTCGGAACTCCATCAAATGTTCGTCTCAGAATTCTCTGAGGCCCGACACTCTCCGATTCCCGTGCCACAAGTGGGCGAAAGTATTGAGCGGGAACTGGGCACGGTGTTGCCCCTGTCATACATCTCTTTTCTTCAGACGCACGGCGCGCCATACACCCCAAATATCCTGGATCTCATTGTAAAAAACGGAAAGGATACGCCCGATATCCGACAGTTTCTGACCGCAGAAGATGCTGTTCGCAATAGTCAACTCTACTGGTCAGGCGGCATGTCGCACCAGCTGATAGGGTTTGCCTCCGACTGTATGGGGAGTATGTTCTGTTTTCAACGCCTGACTTTGGGGACTCTGCGCACTGACGATGCAGAGGTTTGGTTTTTTGATCACGACTACTGTATAGAGTACAAGCTGGCTGACTCGTTTGACGGATTACTGCTCGGTTTCCTGACATTAAAGAGAACGGCGTCGACCGCTGAAGAGGTCGGGTGATCAGTCCCAACGAGATGAAAGGGGCGTGGAACAAACACCCCAAACCGCTGGCAACCGGCCCGGCGGCGCGGTAGAGTCCGCCCTCTCACCCGCCCTGCCAAACAGCTTGCCCAAGGTCCGAACGTGAACGCGAAGATTGTCCTCCTCCCCGGTGATGGGATTGGTCCCGAAGTCGTCCGCGAAGCCGAAGCGGTCCTGCTCCGCATCGCCGCCAAGTTCGGTCACAGCTTCTCATTCACCACCCATCTGATCGGTGGCTGTGCGATCGATGCGACGGGATCGGCCTTGCCGGATGAGACGCTGGCCGCGTGCCGAGTGGCCGATGCGGTGCTGCTGGGGGCGGTCGGTGGGCCGAAGTGGGATGACCCGAAGGCCAAGACTCGTCCGGAGGCGGGGCTGCTGAAGATTCGCAAGGAACTCGGGCTGTACGCGAATCTCAGGCCGATTACGACGTTTGACTGCCTGCTCGATTCCTCCCCGCTCAAGCGACACATCGTCGAGGGAACCGACATCCTCTTCTTCCGCGAGTTGACCGGAGGGTTGTACTTCGGTGAGTCGGGGCTGACGCAGAATGCCGATGGCAGCGAGACGGCCTTCAGCACGATGACCTACAGCACGCATGAGGTCGAACGGATCGTCCGCATGGCCGCTAAGGCGGCGATGGGTCGCCGTAAGAAGCTGACGATGGTCGATAAGGCCAACGTGCTGGAGGCGTCGCGGCTCTGGCGGCGTGTCAGCGAACGGGTGGTAAAGACCGAGTTCCCGGAGTTGGCGTATGACGTGGTGCTCGTCGACTCGATGGCGATGCACCTGATCTCGCGGCCTTCGACGTTTGATGTGGTCGTCACCGAAAACATGTTCGGCGACATTCTGACCGATGAGGGGTCGATGCTGCCGGGGTCGCTCGGGCTGCTACCCTCGGCTTCGCTGGGTGAGCCGGGGCCGGGGTTGTATGAGCCGATCCACGGGTCAGCTCCCGACATTGCTGGCAAGGGCCTCGCGAACCCATTGGCGACCATTCTCGCAGCGGCGATGCTGCTGCGTCACTCGCTGCATTTGGAACAGGAAGCCGAGGCGATCGAAGCCGCGGTGGAGTCGGTCCTCAACGCCGGGCACCGCACAAAAGACATCGCCCGCAAAGACGAGACAGCGGTGAGTACCACGGCGATGGGGCAGTTGGTCCTCAGTGCGTTGGGCTGAACTCAGAACATGAACCTCAATCACTGCCGCCGTTCCAGGACACTCCGCGTGGAAGACGACAGCGTTTCCAAGATCGCGAGCGACCAGAGACGAGTGCCTTGCCAACACGTTGACTTGGAGGTGGACCAAGCCTGCACGGGAGGGCGAAGCTCCTGCTGAGCCGCGAGCCAGGGGGCACGTTTTCTGGTACCAGCGGCTCGGCAGGAGCCTCGCCCTCCCGGCGCAGGAGAACCCCCATCTTGAGCATTAACGAGGCACGAGACACGCCTCGCTGACACGCCTCATCTCGTATGAGATTCGGGAGCCAGCACGCCGAGGATGGTTCCCCCGCTGCGATAGTTGTGCAGGCTGACTCGCTTCCTCCAGCGCAGCTGGACGAGAAGTTCCACGGGCGGTCCTTGCCAGAAGTCGAACTTCAGGACCACCAGACGGGATTTCGGCGGAGTGTCACTGGTCAGCCCGATCCCCGCTTCGGAGAGGTCGTGAACCAGATACAGCAGATCACGTGGGTCGACGAGTAGGGGGGGCGACTCGTTCGGGGAACATTCGCCCCACTGAGCCTTATGTACGCAGACCGGTCGGCGGAAAGCCTGCCGCTCCGAGGTTCGGCGGTCCCACAATCGCTTCTTCCGTCGACGCTCGCGCGGGGTCTGGCTCAACACAATGCCCCAGCCCGTCACATAATCATGCACCACTTTTCGGAGCGAACTGCGGACCAGATCTGGACCGTGTGTGACAGAACGAAACTGGCGAGCCACAAGCGAGTCGAATGGGGTCGAGCAGTCATCAAGTCGTATCTGTTCGTCTGCGATCATCCCCGTGTGCCTCTCTCAACCCGTGTGTGCCGTGCCAACTGTCGACTTGCTCGCGAGGGACTGGCCCCCTGTGGGCGACAGCATATTTCTGCCTGCGTAAGGGGGGGCACACCATAACCCTATGTCACATCCCAGTGAAGGCAAACGCGGTTCCGGGGCCTGCGTGTAACCACTCAGCTCGGATGATGCCGAGGTGCCACAACGTGAGTCACTGCTGTGGCGTGATGGCCACATGAAGCCGGGTTACAGGCAGGACCAGACGGTTGTCCCCTTGGCGAGCGGCCCGTGGAAACTGACCGCCAGACTTCCGAAGTCTTCGGAGACTTCGGAAGTCTCTGGGTACGCGAACTCTGGCCGCTCGCCTTAGCGAGGTGAGAGATGAGACATGTGTTTGGCCCGTTTTTATGGCAGGGTTCGGTGACGAATAGTATTTGGCACCGAGCGACAAGGCGCCAGCGGCCTGCTGCCCCACGGGCCAGTGATTCGTCTAGCCAAGGCTGAACGGCCTTGGTCCCAGTCCCCCCAAGCGACACAAGCCCCAACGGGGCGACCATTCGGACTATCACGCATATCGCCGGAACAGAATTGCCGGGCCTACAGCTCTTGGAATAACAATCCGATCCAAACCCAATGTCTGGTGCCTGAACACAATCTCCAGCCACGGAGCTAAACCTGCGGGAACAGATCCGCTACCGCGCAGCGAAAGTCGGGAATCAGCGATCCGGCGGTCAGTTCGTCCTGCCCCTTCAGGCGGGTAATTTCCGCTTCGGTGTGTACTTCGACGGTTCGAGTCGAGGGCCATACGACCCACACCTGCTGCACGCCCGCTTGCAGCCAGAGCTGGATTTTGTCGTGAACTTCCTGAGCGACGTCGTGTGGCGAGACCACCTCGACGACGAGATCGGGAGCGATGCGGCAATACCCCTCGGAGGGGGGACCGTGGGGCTGACGCTCGCGGAGAATTATCGCGACATCGGGCTTGCGGACCATCTGGGAGTCCTCCGCGAAACACCGGAATCCGGCATCGACGGGATAGACCCAGCCGCGTCGCAGCATCGCCAGCCTCAGCAAGTACAAAATCTCACCCGCGATCCAACTCGACTCCAAGCTCGCATTCAACCTCACGGCTTCGCCATCGACGAGTTCATACTCGTTCCCATCATCCGGCAGCATCTGTAACTCGTCGGGAGTCAGCGCGGCGACAGTCATGCTCATGGCAGTCTCTCCAAGATTCGTGTGGGCGCTTATCATACCGTACCCCGCTATCCTTGGCAGCGCTGCTTCGGACAGAACGGCTGAAGTCGACTGTGTCTGGAACTCCGAATGCGAGGATGGTTGAAGGAAGCGTCCGGCGCTGATTTACTTCGCAGCGATCTTCCACAGGTGCTGATCACTCCGCACGTAAATCGCTCCGTCGCTGATGGCGGGGGTGCAGAGGATGGTTTCGCCGAGGTTGTGGGTGTGGGTCACCTCACCGGCGTCGTCCTTGAGGGTGATGACCTGTCCGGTGCCGTCTTCGCTGAAGCAGTAGAGGTGGTCACCGGCTGCGACGGCGCTGCTGCTGAAGTCGCCCTTGAGTCGAGTCTGCCAGACCTTGGCACCGTCTTTCGGGTCGATGCGATTGAGGACGCCGCCGCGGGCGACCACGTAGAGGGCGTTCTTGAAGACCAGCGGGCTGCCGGTGCCGGGGTTGACCCCCTCAGCTCGCCAGAGCATTTCGGGAACGTCGCTGCCGGTCGGGCTTTGCCGCAGGGCGGTGACCCCATGCGAGGGGACGTAGGCGACCTGCTGCGAGACGACGAGCGAGGGAGTCGTCGAGGCTCCGTCTTTGTAGTCCCAGGCGATCTTTCCAGTCTTCGGCTCGACGGCGACGACACCGGCAGAGGACTGGACCAGCACATGATCCTGCGCCCCGTCCTTCCCTCGCATGATCCCGGGCGAGGTCCAGTTGGCTCGGCGGGGGCGGTCCAGCTTCCAGCGGGTGGTCCCGTTCGCGGCATCCAGTCCGGTGGTAAATGACTCGGCATCGCACTCGACCATCACGCATAGCGTGTCATCGACGACGACCGGCGAGGACGACATACCCAAGCTATTACTGGCGTTGGGGGAGTCGATCGCCAGAGCGCGGCACCACTGCAGGTTCCCGTCCAAATCGAGGCAGACGGCATCATTACTGGAAAAGACGGCGAAGACCCGCTTCCCGTCCGAGCAGGGGGTCGGAGCGGCAACGCAGGTTTTCGGATGGCACAGCGTTCGCCCGGTCGCCCAGAACTGCCGCTGCCAAAGTTGGGCACCATCCTTCGCACTGAAGCAGATCACATGCAGCCGGTCCTGTCGCGGACCGCTGCAAGCTGACAAGAACACCTTGTCCCCGACCACGATCGGGCTGGAGAGTCCGCGCCCCGGCAGTTCGACCTTCCACGCCATGTTCTCGGTGTCGCTGAACGTGGTCGGGGCAGCTGGTCCCTCGGCCACGCCATTGGCATCGTTGCCCCGGAACTGCCGCCAATCGGCGAGCAGCGGGGAGGAGAGGCAGAGCAGGGCGGCGAGTGTGGTGTGGAGTCGCATAGGGGATCGGAGGGTTGATGGTTGATGGTTGATGGTTGAGGGTTGATGGTTGAGGGTTGATCGACAGACGAAAGCCCAGGGGTTGCAACCCCTGGGCTTTGGTAGATTACTTCGTGGCGACTGGTTGACTCTGATGTATCGCACGACCGGAGAAGTCACACACGCGGAACTGGAAGCTCCAGTCCTGGGCCCAGTCTTCCGTCTGCTCGTTCTGCAACAGCTTGATGACGATCGTGTTCTTCCCAGCCTTCAGTTTCCCCCGCACCAGATACTGATCGAGGAACATCCCCCGGTGGTACTCCTCGCGGGCGAACAGCTGTTCGCCGTTGAACCACAGCTTCCAGGCGTTCGAGGTGCCGAGCCGGAACTCGACGGCTTGAGCCGTGGCCGAGTGGAACTGGGTGGTGGTGTAAACGGTGGCCCCCATGTGCTTCTCGAAGAGTTTGTTGACATCGAACAGCCCCATCTCGTCTTCGGAGGCGAGATCTCTCCACTTGACCTTCAGGGGGTTTCCGTCCGCGTCGGGGAGGCCGTCGTAGACTTTGTCGAAGGCCAGTTCGGTCTCCGGGGGATTGACGACATCGAACCCCTTCTTGTCCTTATTGTCGAACGGGCCGATCAACTTCCATTGGGTCAGGAACCCGTAATGCTCGACGAGGTTCACCTTCTGGTCGTACCCCTTGAGCACCTCGGCCAACTTCTTCACCTGGTCCTCGTCGACGGCCCCGGCGAGGGCGGCTGTGTACTTCTGACGGGCGTCGTCCTTCTGGCCAGCGGCTGCGAGCTTCTCGGCGGCCTGCATGGTGTAGGCCACGGCGTCGCGCCGGAGTTCGCCACTGGGGTCATCGAGCAGCGTGGGGATCAGCCGGTCTTCGAGGCCGGGATCGACCGATTTCAGCGTGTCATAGGCCAGCCGCCGAGCCTGCGGGAGGTGCTTCCGATCGTTGAGGAACGCCGTGAGCGCCTCGGTCGGGAGTTGGGCTCCCTTCCGAGAAGCAATCGTCTCATAGGCCCCGCGCAGCCAGTTGAGTGCCAG
>JAYTCW010000437.1:0-10545 GCA_043736295.1 Planctomycetota bacterium
GCGAAGATCATGGCCCAGGTCATCGACCAGGCCCCCTGGCCCCGCGAGGTCGAACTCCTCGAACTGGGAGCAGGTGTGGGGTTGGTCGGGTTGGTGGCCCAGTCGCTCGGGACACGCGTCGTCTTCAGCGACTATGACCCCGTGGCCGTCCAGGTCTGCCGCTTCAACGCGGTCCGCAATCAACTGCCCGATCCCGAAGTCCTGACCCTCGACTGGCGGACTCCGCCACAACGTCAGTTCGAAGCCATCGTCGGCTGCGAGGTGACGTACGATCACAAGCTGCATGAGCCGCTACTCAATACAGTGGCCGCGATGCTGGCCCCCTCGGGCGTGTGCTGGCTCGGCGATCCGGGTCGCTATTGGTCCAAGCAGTTCTTCACCCAGGCCAGCCAGCGGTTCCGCGTCCGCATCCTCGACCGCGACCTGCGTGAGAGTTCATTCCCCTCGGACCGAGAGTTCCAGATCTTCGAGCTGCGCTGGCTGACATGAATCTCTACGTCAGAATGACCTCGGTCCCCAGCTCTGCTTGGACCGCATATGACCGAAGCTCCGCTTCGTCGCGTGCCAAACAGCCCCGTGGGAGTCCAGCCTTGAGGCTGCCTCGGCACGCGAGGAGCAGGCTAAAGCCTGAACTCCAACCCCGATTCTGAGTTCTGGCCTAGTGCTCAGTCAACGCGAGGTCATGGGGTCGTGGCCAGCCCAATCGGGAGGGCGAAGCTCCTGCTGAGCCGCGAGCCAGTGCCGACGTTTTCTCGCGAGAACGGCTCGGCAGGAGCCTCGCCCTCCCGATGGCGGCAACCCCAACGTCAAGCCGTGACAGGGCAGTAGTGTCCCCGACAGGGGTCGAACCTGTGACCTGAGCTTTAGGAAAGCTCCGCTCTATCCAGCTGAGCTACGGGGACCGAATTTCGAGATTCTACCGGGTGGGCCATTCAAACGAAAGATTCAATGTTTGCAGGGAGGAATGGTGGAGTGAATCAGCCCCCCACTCGGGCAACACCGTGAAGGGCTTCCGCCAGGCGCTTCCCAAGGTTCTGCCCCCTCTCCCCCACAATCGACATGGCTTTCACAGAGGACTCGATTGTGGGGGAGAGGGTCGGGGTGAGGGGGCAATGGCGGGCGATGTGGCCCCCTCACCCCAGCCCTCTCCCCCGCAAAATGCACAGGGCAAAGGCAGCGTCGATCGCGGGGGAGAGGGGGCCGGAAGCGTGCTGTCCGCCTTGTGGGGGTATGCCCCAGGAAAATCCTTGACAGCGTTGCCACTCGGGGATGCCCCCACGGCGGACCCGGATCGCGGGGGGCGCGCCGCTCACCTCAGCTTGTTAAACCGGTTCAGCACCTGTCCATTGATCGGGTCGAGTTCTTCGATCTCGGTCAGTCGCCACTGGCCCGCCTCGATCCGCCATTTGCCATTGAAGCGGAACGGCATATGCCCCAGGTTTCCCTGTGTCGGCATGTGGACGGTCGCGTTCACGCGGAAGTGACTGGTGGCTCCGGTGTTGTTCGCGAAGGTCTGGATCTGCACATCCGTGATGCGATAATCCTCGTTCAAGTCGACCAGCGGGATGGCCACCTTGGCGAGCAGCATCAGCTTGGGGGAGCCCGGCGAGATGAACTTCAACGTGCCGGGGTCATCGTTCTTTTGGAACGCCTGGACCATCGCCAGCAGGTTGGCCTCGACCTGCTCCCCCGGGGTGACGATGGCCGCCTCCATGAACCAGACTGCAATCGCCAGCACCACGCACAACCCCGCAGCGACCAGCCATTTGCCCCGCTGGGTTTGCAGGGCTGCCACCAGGAACGCCCCGCCCACCAGCCCCAAAATGGCGATCGGCGGCCACGGTGTTTCGGTAAACCACATGGGAGTGACCTCGTGTTGGGGTGTCGGGGGGTGACTGAAGAGAGATACGGTATCAAGGCCAGCGGTGTTGAGGGAAACCCGATGCTCCATGCCCAAATTCAACATCCGAATATCAATGAGCGGAAGGGAGCGAGCGATCCACCCACGAGTCCCAGTGGGGGACTAGAATTCGCGTCATCACAACAAAAAACCCCCGGCCATTGGTCGGGGGTTTCTTGGGTTCTGTGGTCATGGGGGACCGCCAGACTTCCGAAGTCTTCGGAGACTTCGGAAGTCTCCGGGGACGCGAAGTCTGGCCGCTCGCCTAATAGACCCTAATAGACGCTGTGCTGGCCACCTTCACGGAGCAAGCGACAACCGTGGGATTCGATATGACGGAGCAAATCGTGTCGTTTCATGAACGAATCGTTTCACGTCAACGACAAGGTAAGCGGTTCTTTGGACACTTTCTGACCCGTGAGTGAGCGTTCCGCCAAGTCGCGGTTGGCGTCCAAGACCAACTGCACCGCTTCTTTCAGGTTTTCACGAGCTTCGTCGAGTGTCGCACCCTGCGTATTCGCACCCGGCAATTCCTCGACGAAGGCGATGTATCCTTCGGGAACTTCCATGTAAACAGCTGTCAGCACCATGATCGTTATCCTCCGCAACAGGCGGTCGCCTGTGATTAAGCCTACGTCTTGCAGGCATGTGGTGTCAACGATTAATCCCCGTCGACAACCAGACCTGGCTCGCACCGAGCCGCATCACAGAGACCGGGCGCGGGCCTCGATCGCCAGTTCGATCTCCCGCCGCACATCGCGCAGGTTGACCGGCTGGTGAAGCACCCGAGCGCGACCGGGAGGCACACTAATCGCACTCGCGAGATGCTTCTGCGTTTCGGCGAGGACGACGACGCCTGCCATCTTCGAGTCTCGCCCCGCACGAATCGCCTGGGTGAAGAACTCGGCCACGCGGTCGCCCACAGTTTCACCGAGGACCAGCAGGCATTCCGGCGGCTGTTCTGCGATGCGTTTCAGTGCCCGTTGCGGGTCGCTGATGATGACGACCTGGAAGCCGCGCGAGGCGAGATAGTCGCGAAAGAAATCCTGATGCTTGGGGCGGCTCTCCACGCACAGGACCGTCGGCTTGCCAGGCTCCTCGCGGACGTTTCCGCCCCATGCTTGCAATGTCCGCTGGACTTCTCCCAAAACCTCAGTGGGAGTCTGAAATCGATGCAGCGGATCAATGTCCATCAACCGGTTGACGATCGCGGCGACTGCACGCGGCAAGGCCGGATCGATCGTCTCCACTGGAGGAATGTCCCGATACCTCTGGAACGATTTCCGCTCATCCCGATCGCGGGTGCGAGCATACGGCGGCTGCCCGGTCAGCAGTTCAAACAGAATCCCTCCCAGAAAATAGAGGTCGCTGCGCGGATCGTTCTTCGGAGCCCCGGTGTTCTTCTCCAGTGTGGAATACTCGAGCGCATTCTGCAGAGCCCCCTCCCCGATCCGCGAAATCATCTGATCGTCCGCAGCCAGTCCGAAGTCGATCAGTTTGGACACCCCCGTACTACTCATCAGCACGTTGGTCATCTTCAGATCACGGTGCGTAATCCCTTGCCGCAGGGCGTACTCCAGTCCCTTCAAAATGTCAGCTGCGAACCGCAGCGTTTCCGGTGGGGAGAACTTCTTGCGGATCTTCAGAAAGTCCCGCAGATTCCCGCCTTCCACGAACTCCATTAACAAGTAATGAAACTTGCCCGACGATCCCACGTCAAAGATCGGAACGATGTTCGGGTGTTGCAGTCGCTTGCCGATCTCCCCTTCCCGACGGAACAGGCTGATAAAATCGGGGTCATTCGACCAGCGATCCCGCAGCACCTTGATCCCCAGTTGCTTCCCGGTGGTCACGCTCTCCCCGCGATAAAAGCGGGCAAAGCTGCCGGACGCGACGCGGTACATCAATTTGCAATCACCGAGAACCAGCCCCTCGGGATCGCCATTGCGCAGTCTCTCGGCTTGAAACTCGGTCAGCACCTGTTGCTTCACCAGTTGATCGAACAAAGACTCCACAGACGGAGACGCCAGCTGAGCCCGGATCCCCTTGACCACCTCGGGAGGTGCCAGGCGCAGCCGGATGATTTGATCAACAAGCTGGTCGAGGGTGGGAAGCGGCATCGGAAGTGATCTGGGCCGACGGTCAGAAAGAAGCAGAGCTGGAAGTGATCAGAGTTCATGAACCAATGAGACTCGACTCATCATGCCTCTGAACGTAGATCTCCACTTCTGCATTCAGCGGAGATGTATCGTACCAGTGGAGAACCGACCGTCAACGGGAGGCGAACTGGAAGAGCAAAGGGAGAGAGGGCTTGCGCGTCAACTCCGACAATCAGACCTCACAGATCCGAGACTCGCGACGCCCCGTGCGATGGGGCCTACACTCGCTCGCAGGGTTCCGGATTTGTCATTCTCGTGAGTTGTCCAAGCGGATCGGTCCCTTTAAGCTCAAGCGAACTTCTTCAATCACTCGATGATGAGTTTCCTAAATGCCTGCCAATTCTGAAGGACCGGTGATCCTGGCCGCGTTTGCCAATGATCGCAGCGACCAGACCCGTTTCCTTCGCAACCTGTCGGAGGAGGCCCAGCGGATTCAAGCGGTCCTGGATCCGGCTCAGAAGTTGTGTCCGCTGGTGTTATTGCCCAGTGCCACCCTGGATGAGATTCTCACAGCCTTCCAAACGTATCGTGATCGCATCGTCGTCTTTCACTACGCCGGGCATGCCAATGGATTTCAGCTGTTGCTGGAATCCTCGACGGGCGGGGTCCATCGTGTCGGGGCGAAAGGACTCGCTTCTTTTCTGGGACAGCAGCAGGGATTACAGCTGGTGTTCTTAAATGGGTGTTCGACGGAGCGACAGGCTGAGGATCTGCTGAACGCCGGGGTGGGATGCGTCATTGCCACGACACAGGCGATCGACGATGGAGTGGCGACCGACTTCTCGGCTCGTTTCTACAAAGGGATCGTCACCGGGGCTCCCCTGCAATCGGCGTATTCCGAGGCGGTCGGTTCGGCTCAAGCGGCCAGCGGAGGTTCGATCGACCGGCTGCTGGTTCCGGTCGAAGGAGAGGAAGAAGTCGCACATGCTGCCGGACGTTGGCCGTGGCTGCTGAAGTTCAAACCCGGTGCTGAGCGAGTCGCGCAGTGGAGCTTGCCCGAGGCGGCGGGCGACCCGCTGTTCGGCTTGCCTCCCGTGCCGCAGCGTGATCTGCCCGAGTCGCCGTATCGCCACCTGTACCGATTCGAGGCCGAGCATGCCGAGGTCTTCTTCGGGCGCGGTCACGAGATCCGCGAGTTGTATCAGCGCGTCACCGCGAGTGACGCGGCACCGGTGGTCCTGTTCTATGGACCATCGGGAGTCGGCAAATCGTCACTGCTCGATGCCGGCCTGATCCCGCGACTGGCCGGGAAGAACGAGGTGCGGTACATCCGACGAGATCCGGCACTCGGACTCGGCGAGACGCTGCGCTCGGCTTTCCCCAAAGAGGTCCGGCAACTCTCCCGTCGCGATGCCTGGATCGCCACTGAGAAGCAACTCGGTCGACCGCTGGTGATCGTGCTCGATCAAGTTGAAGAAGTCTTTACCAAGCCCCAGGCGAGTCGGCCCCATGAACTCGTCGAGTTTGCACAGCTGCTCAGGCGGATATTCTCGGCTCCCGATCATCGACCGCAGGGGAAGCTGATCCTGGGGTTCCGCAAGGAGTGGTTCGCCGAGATTGATGAGTTGCTGGCCGATGCCCAAGTGCCGCGCTCGCGGATCTTCCTCGAACGTCTCAGCCGCGACGGAGTGATTGAGGCGATCACCGGACCGGTGGATGACTTGCGACTCGCGAGTCAGTATCAGTTGAAGATCGAAGACGGGCTCCCCGAGGTGATCGCCGACGATTTGCTGGCCGACCCCGATACCCCCGTGGCGCCCACTCTGCAAATCTTGCTGACGCGGATGTGGTCGGAAGCCATCCGCCGCAACCGCGAACAGCCGACATTCGACACAGAGCTGTATCAGTCTCTGCACCGCAATGGGATTCTGCTGGATGACTTTCTGCGGCAGCAGACGGATCAGATTCGCGTGCAACTGCCGCGTGCCGTTGACAGTGGGTTCCTGCTCGATCTGCTGGAGTTCCACACAACGGCCATCGGGACATCGGCGGAACACTCGCTGTCGCTGCTGGAGCAGACTTACTTACAGCAGTCGAAGTCGGGACTGTTGAGCCAAACGCTCGCGCTGTGCGAGGAACTGTATCTGTTGACGTTCTCGGGGACAGTGGGAGTGTCGACTCTGGGGAGTTCCGGTCCCCTCTCCCCCGCGATCGATCATGCCAGCGGGAAAGACTTGAATGCGGGGGAGAGGGCTAGGGTGAGGGGGCCAGCCGCTCCTGTTCAACCCCCTCACTCCGGCCCTCTCCCCCCCAGCCACTTCCACCGGGAACTCAAAGTCGCTCGTGGGGGAGAGGGAGCAGAGACAGCGCGCAGCTCGCGTCTGTTGCACGACACCCTCGCCCCGCTGATCCGCGCCCGCCACGAGGAGTCCGACCTCCCCGGCCAGCGCTCGAGGCGTATCCTCGACAACCGCATGGTCGACTGGATGGCTGGTCAGACCGGCATCCCCCTCGATAGCAAAGACCTCAAAGAAGTCGAAGCCGCCCTCGAAGGCACTCGCAGTTGGTCCGCCGACGAACAGCGCCTGGTCCAAGCGAGCCGCGAAGAGCGAGCCGCAAAACGCCGCTGGCGACGGATTTTCAAGGGGTTGGGCGTGGCGGCAGTGGTGGTTATCGCCGTCGCTGGAGGTGTGGCCTTTTGGCAACGCGGCGAAGCGATCGCCCAAAAGAAGGTGGCGGACAGCAAGACCGAACTGGCCAAGCAAGAGACCGCGAAGGCACAACTCGCCCAAGCCGATGCCGACAAGCAGGCTGCCAGTGCTCGCCGGGAACTGGCCAGAAGCGAACGCACTCAAGCGGTCAGTGCGCGTGATCAGGACCATGAATTCGTCAAAGCCGCCCACCATTTCGCCTCTGCCGCTGTTGCAGCGGCCAAGGACGACCCCCAACAGGCAGAGCGGCTGAGGTTTGCCGCTGGAAAGGCGATCTCGGGTTTGACGCTGGCGGCTACGATGGACACGACGAACATGACTCACGAAGCGTGGATCTTGGATGATGAGTCGATCTGCGCCGCCACAGGGGGAATTTCCAACCCAGCCATTATGCTGTTTCGTCAGTCCAAGTCCGGCGAAGGGATTGCATACGGACACACGCTGGAGGTGACGGAAGATTTCGAAAAGTGTTACATCTCTCCGACGGCGCAGCGACTGGTGCTGGTGGGGGAATCGACGGTGACACAGGAGCATTTCGAGGGGGGGGCACCACCGCCTCCGTTTGCGAGTCAAGTACGAAGCCAGGTCTCTCCTGATGCGAGGCACGTCGTGACTTGGGGGCAGAGCGGTGCGACGGTGCATGACCTGGAGAGTGGTCGAACGATTCCACTCGTTGCCAATGTTTCCGTCGATCTGGCGATGATCTCGGATTCCGGACAACGAGCCCTCACCTGGATCGATGGGCAAGTGCCGATTCTTTGGTCCCCGGGTGCGACGCCCGATGCGGCATGGACTTCCGCCCCGTTGGATGCCTTGGGGCCACGAGTCTCCGATAAGAACCTCCATTCACAGTTCCTCAGCGGAACCGATGACTTGATGCTCTGGATTCTGGAGCAACAACCCGGAGTCAGCCCGGCGGAGTCGCAACCGTTTGCCAAAGCGTTCTACATCAACGGAAAAACGGGCAGGCCGTTAGGGATTCAGTGTCGTGTGGACGACATGGAGTACCACCTGGGCCGCTGCGGTTGGACGTATTCACGAGTTCGGAATCCTGTCAAAGAGTCCTCCGAACCCACCTTCATGTTCTGCCTGTGGGACGCGGACGCCGATCGCCTCTGGACCTGGCGGTCATCACAATCCAGCCATGACGTATTTGGGATTGCTCCGACATCGGTCTATTGCCTGGGCCCGATTGATAGCGTCGCGATCTCATCAACCTCGCAACTCGCCGTCTGGACTAAGGGCGAGTCCCCTGTTCTATCACTGGGAACGGTGAAGCAGTTTGCAGCCGCTGACCCGAGTCCGGTCACGGCACTCGCGCACTCTCAGAGAATTCAAGAAGCCAAGTTCTCTTCGGAGGGATCAAAACTGTTGGTCTGGACGGCCGAGTCAGTCTTTCTGAAAGATCAACCAACCGGGGCTGGGGCCAATCCCGCAGGAACCGTGCGAGTCTGGGACGCGGCGACGGGCATGCCGATTACGGCACCACTGAAATATCCGAAGGCTCTGCGGGGAGCCAAATGGGTCGATGGAGATCAAGGTTTTCTGGTGTGGGGCGAAGACCTGCGGGTGCAGCATTGGCACATCAATGCTCCGTCATCATTCCACAGGAATGTCCCCAAGCCTGCCAGCGAGCCCGCTCGATTTGAGGAAGTCACATCTGCGGACAATTCTCGTTCGGCCAAGGTCGTACGTGACCGAGTCGTGATTTCCGACTTGGGGCATCGAATCGTCCCACGCAATCGCCTGGTCTCTGGGGTGCGTTTTACGAATAACGACCAGGCCATCCTCGAATGGGGGGGAGAGCCGGGCGAAGGCCCGGGATTGGGATACACCCTCCTGTGGAACTATCTCACCACTCAGAATCTCACCGCGATGTTCTCGCACAATCAGCGAGTCTCCTATGCCGAACTCAATTCCTCCGGCACGTTATTGCTGACGACCACCACTCGAAGTCCGCAGTTCGCCACCACAGCTGTCACCGCCCATCTCTGGGACTTGGCCACAAACTGTGAGTTGATGGAACCGCTGAAAATTCACGATGGATATCAGGTCACCTTCGGCCCGAATGACACGGTGCTCGAAATTCCGAGGTACGACAATGCCGACCGATACGACATCGCTCCGGTTCCCGCGATCATATCGGCTGATCCTCGCTGGGATGTCGTCCTCCGTACGGGCACGTACTTGAACCGAGCCGGTGAACTGATCTTCCTGTCGAATGAGGAATTCCTCTCATTGAAGAAACTTTTCGAACAACCCGATCCCGCTCAGCGTCCCCCCTTCGAGAAGTGGGTCGAAGATGTGGAGAAGGCCAAGTACGAAATTCGCCTTGGGACGGCTTGAGAGGCTCTGGAGGCCTGCCGAAATCAGGGAGAGTTCTTCGACCTCTCGAACAGACTTCCGCAAGAGTGTGGTCCCACCGCTGATGCGTTGGGCGATTTTCGGGTGTCCTTGGCGGGACAATGAGTGGCCATGTGGGCCTCTCTCTTCTGCGGAGACGTGTGATTTCCCGGTGTTCCACACGTTGGAAGCCTTGGAGTGGAGGACCGTAAAATCTGGGGAGAATGGTGACCACGCTCCATCGGAAGTCACCACCGACTTCAATGGCGAGTGGTTTGTGGAGCGATTTGTATTGTCGCACGCACAGCTGGTCGTGAATCGTTCACGGGCGTTTCGAGGGGTCGGGCAATTTTGGAAATGGATTGTCCACTTCCTCCCGCATCCACAGATAGGTCGAGACATTTCGGGCGGGTTGGTCATTCTCGGATCGGGAGACGGTGGCCACCGGCCCGATCAGGATTCCATCCTTTCCCTTGATCGGGAGGATGGAGAACCCACGAAACACCTTGGCCACCACATTGGGGACAACCAACCCTTCCGTCTGGAGTGGGTTATTGAAATTTCGATCACTGAACTCCAAGTCGTACTTCAGCACCAGTCGACCATCCTTGTCGCGTTTGAGGGGGGTCATTTCGGTCGTGATGCCGAAATGCTGACGGGCGGGTTCGTCGCCATCAGTTTTCGCGGCAGGCACGGGGAAATCTCCGCCCGACATGAACTGGCCCATCTGGCCCATCTGGGAGCCGAGTGTCAGTTCCTCCAACAGGCGGGCGCGATTCTCGCGAGTCAAAGCACGCAGCTGTTTCGGAAAGTCTGGCTGGGGAGTGAGCTTGAGCGAGGCCTCGGTGCGGTCTTCATCGGCGAGTTCGCGAATTCCCGCTTCGTCCACTTCGAAGAGTGTCAGGGAGACAAACACCTTCTCTCCTCCGGGAACCTCCGTGTTCTCTCCACCTATCGCGTTCGGTGGATTCTGACCTGGTTTCGGTCCAAGTGGTAACTCGGGCGAGTGTGGTTTGGGGAGTGTCCCTTCCGGTTGGCTCGTTGGAGGTGCTGGCGAGATGGCCCCTTGCGAACGATTAGACTTGGCGGACAGACCGAGTGGAATCGCCCTCGCGGGTCGCTGGGACTCCAGTCGCCACGCTCCTTGCAGGTACTCCTCGAACTTCTTGTGCGTATACACCGACGCATCGACCAGCAGATCCCCCTCCAGCGGGGCGACCGATATCGCCAGTGGGGTGATGTACTTCTCAGCTGCGGCTTGGCCTGCGGGGCTGAGGGAGGCAAGTCGGTAGTAGACCAGTCGCTCCCGTTCCTGCATCGCCGCGACGGTCGAGATGTGGATCGCTCCGCCGTCGATGTCGTAGTCGAGCGGGGGCTCTTTCACTTTCTCCAGCATCGCGGTCAGTGCTTGAGCCAGCGTCAGTCCACTGGCGGTGATGGAGACGTGCAGATCGGGGTCGGCCCCAGCAGCTTTCAAATCCTCCGTGTCGAG
>JAYTCW010000438.1:0-2783 GCA_043736295.1 Planctomycetota bacterium
CTTTATCTGGCTCAAAAGGTGTTCGGCAGTAGGTACCTGGTCACGAATCGCGGAGTCGAGATTCGCAACTCAATTGGTGCCAAGCTTGAGAAGCGTGTCAACCTTGCCGATATCGCCGACGTGACGTGCCACGTCCGCTCCGGGCAGGCGTTCCACCGCGCCGCTGATGTCGAGTTGCGAGATGCCAAGGGCACCATCCTGGCGACTCTGGCGGGGGTGTCGCGGCCCGAGCGGCTGCGAAGTGCGATTCTGGAGATTCGGGACGCCCGCGTCAGCAACGACGCGGCCTTCGCCCAGATCCAGGCGAGGAAGTAGAACGGAATTCATTCCGTTCAGAAGGTCGACTTCGACCTTTGGCATTCAAGCTTTCGCCTGTCTTTGGGCGGGAAGTGCAGATCGCCGGATATGGGCGAAGTAGCCGAAAGGCGGAACTCCAACAGTCGAGCGACGCAAGCCGATTCGGAACGGAATGAATTCCGTTCTACGTCCGCTGATGCCACTCAATTCCAGATCAGCGGTGATCTGGCTATGATCCGCATCAACCATGACGACGTGATTCCAAACGGAATACTGGGGGGTCTCCCCGATCACGTTGCTCTCATCCGTGTAAAGGACTTGAGGATGTTGCTGTCGAAGTTTCGCCGAATCGTGTTGAGTGGCGTTTCGCTGTTGGCCCTCGTGCTGGCTCCCGTGTTGCACGCCGAGGACAAAGAGCCCGTGTCGTCCGACCGGCTGTTGCCGCCCGGGGTGTTGCTGCATGTCCGCATTTCGGACATGACGGACTTGAAGGAACGTCTGCCGAAGACTGGCTTCGGGAAGATGTATGCGGACGAGTCGATGGACAAGGTCCGCGCCACAATCGAAGAATACTTCAATAAGGAGTCCGAAGACGCTAGTAAGGAACTGGGCTTCCCGCTGAGCGACCTGCTGAATCTCCCCGAGGGAGAAGTCACGCTAGCCATTCTGCAACCTGCTGGACGCGATCTGGCCGGTGTGGTGCTGATGGAAATCGGCGAGCAGCAGGAGACTCTCGACAAGGCACTGGCCAAGCTGGACGAAGCACTGACCGCTCAGGGAGCGACGAAGAAGACCGAGACGATCGAAGAGGTCGAAGTCACGATCTATGAGATCCCGAAAAAGGGTGCCGATGCCGAGAGCGAAGAGAAGAACACCTTCTGCTTCTTCGCCGAAGAGGGCATGTTTGTCGGGGGGTCCGACCTCGCGGTACTCCAAGACGTTCTGTCCCGCTGGGAAGTGATTCGGACGACGTTCTCGCCGAAGAAGAAATCTACAGCTACATCCGCACGAAGTGCGCCACCCGCGAAGAGGGCGACTCGGTCGTCGAATGGTACTTCGATCCAATGGGGCTGATTGCTGCCGCCCTCAATTCCGACGAAAACGCGGCTTTCCAGGCCCTCGCGTTTCAGTCCTACCTGCCCATTACGGGATTCGACAAGTTCAAGGCGATTGGTGGCAACATCGATCTGGCCGAAGGCGGCTATGATGTCCACTCCCGCAGCTTCATGTTCGTCGAGCAGCCGACCACTGGGGCTTTGCGAGCGATGGAATTCCCACCGACCGATCTGACCCCACCCGCCTGGGTCGGAGCCACAGCCCCGCAGTATACCTCGATGAACTGGGATGCCCCGGGTGCCTACTCGGCTCTCGTGGAGATGGCCAATGCCTTCACGGGGCCGGGTAATGCCGAGCAGCAGGTGAAGACATGGGCCACACAGTTGGGATTCCACCTCAAGGATGATCTGATTGATCTCCTGGATGGGCAGATGGTCATGCTGACGGATGTGAACGCCGAAGCGGAACAGGTCGCTCAGAAGGTTCTGTTCGCGGTCAAGTTGAAGGATGCCACCAAGTTCCAGGAGACGCTGAACAACATTCTGGAAAAGACCGGGACGACCGTCACGGAGCGGGATTTCGAAGGGACGAAGATCTACGACTTGCAGGCTCCGAGTGCGGATGTCTCGCCAGCCATGGCGATCTCGAAGAACTACTTCTTCTTTTCGACGCATGCGGACAGCTTGGAAGCCGCTCTGCGTCCTAGCAGTTCGAGTGACGAAACGCTGGCCAAGTCCAAGGACTACGTCCGGCTATCCAAGTTGATGCCTGCGAAGAACTCGATGGTCTCGTTTTCGGACTTGGCCAAGCAGCTGAAGCCGACCTACGGGATGATCAAGAGTGGAAAGCTCGATGCCGCCTTTAATGGGGGATTCGATGCCAGCATCCTGCCCGACTTCGACAAGATCTCGAAGTTCTTCTCGATCTCCGGTAGCTACACGGTTCCGGACGAGAAGGGTGTGCTCTCCGAGAGCTTCCTGTTCGGCGTTGAGGAGTAGTCCAAGCCTCGGCGGATGACACTGCCGTAATCCCCGCAGCAGTCACACAGGCTCACGGTTCCCCGTGGGCCTGTTTGCATTGGCGAGTCGGTATGGGCCAGCGCAAGGGAAGGACAGCCAGTCAGCGATCTGGCTAACGGTTTCCAGACGGCGTTGCTGAAGAGTGATGGCCGCAAAAAACTCAAGAAACGCAAAAGGAGAGGACTTGACCACGGTGGGCGGCATCGGCCATACCCTGCCCTATCTGATCCCGCATTTCCTGACGGCCACCATCCTGGCCGTGATCGTGGTGGTGCTGGAGTTGGCGGTGATCACCTGGATCCGCTGGAAATACATGGACACGCCGGCGTTCTCGGCGGCCATGCAAATCGGCTTCGGCGGCGCGCTGGTATTCGCCAGCGGCGTGCTGATCGGCAGTGGCTAATCGGCGCG